>CADDZM010000042.1 GCA_902812345.1 Chloroflexota bacterium
GCGCCCGGCAGGACGTATTTTCCGGCGGCGTCAATTATCTTAGAGGTTCCCTCGGCCGGAAAGTGCAGGCCAATGGCGCTGATTTTCTCGCCTTCAATTAAAATGTCGCCCTCATAAGTCCCGGCCACCGTCACAATCGTGCCATTTTTAATAATAGTTCGCATAATAACCCTTTTGTTGAACGTTGAACATGGGTTTATAAACCTTATATTTCGTTCGAAATTACAACAATCCTTTCTACAGTAACCGGAACCGGTTTAACGTTCAACGTTTTCCGTTTAACAAGGGGTTTTAGCTGCCCCGGTAAGTGCTGTACGACCAGGGCGAAACCAGTAGCGGCACGTGGTAATGGGCCGAGTTGTCGGCGATACCGAAGCGGACCGGCACCAGGTCTAAAAAAGGCGGGGCGGCCTGGACCACCTTCTCCTCTGAGAAATAAGCGCCTACCGCAAAGACCAGTTCGTAGACCCCGGCCTTAAACTCGCCGTTTCCCAGGAGCGGAAAGTCGGTCCGGCCGTTTGCGTTGGTGCGGACGGTTTTCAAAAGGGTGCGACCGCCGTGGGGCAAATTTATGCGCCATAGCTCAATTGCGATATTTGCCGCCGGGCGACCCTGGGAGGTATCCAGCACGTGGGTGGTTAATTGTCCCATTGTTCAGCCTTAACCCTTTCGAGTTAGTTCGAGTTTGATTAAACCGAAAGCCGGGAAAGCCGCGCTGTAAACATTAACCTTGTCGTCGGTTTCGGAAACGCCAAACGGGTCCGGGGTCTGGTTTTTAGCTTCAAACCAGACCTTTTCCATTTGAGGAAACCGCTCTAGCAGCCTTAAACCAATCTCGCGGACCAGGTGCTGGATAGACTCGCTGACAAATTCGTGAAAAACGACCTGGGCGATGTCGCGTACCTGTTCGCCCGCGATATAGCCGGAGTGGTCCGGCCTGAGCATGTCGGCGGTATCGGCATACTGCCAGTAAATATTCATGTGAATGAACAAAGGGCGGTCGCGGCGTTCGGGTAAAGTCGTATAGCCGTCGCGCACGAAACTGGTAAACGAACTCCCGGTCACTTTGAGCAGTTCCATATCAACCCGCCCGCAACGGTGGCCGCTCATTATGTTCCGGTCGCCGTCCCGCATATAATCCATTGTTACTACCATGTAATCGTCGTGGGAACGCTTGTAGAGGACCGGGCTTTCCTCGAAACCGCCGTTTTCACCGGGAGCCTGGACGGGGACGAAAGGCAGTTCTCGCCCGGTCAGGCGCAAGCCTTCCATCTGCGAATAAGTCTTTAGAAATTCCTGGCCGAGAAAATCAAGATAACCTTCCAGGGTCGAACCGGTGTAAGCCAGCCCTTGCCGGATAATGAAATTCTTCATGCTGTCGGTCGCGACCACCTGGGAGTTGTCACCTTCGGTATAGGCCGGGAGAAAATTGTGGCCTAGCACTTCCACGTCCACCTCGAAAGCCAGCAGGTTATTGCTTTTGCCGCCGAAAGCCGACTCCCGCACGGGCGCGACCCCGCTCAGTGGGGTAGCGTAGACGCGATAAACCGGGACCAGGGTCTTGCCATAGCTGATTTGATAATTGAAATCGGAACTCATTTTTTCCTCGCTAGTAGTCAGTTGTCAGTGGTCAGTAATCAGGGATCTGACAACAGGTATAGTTGATTGCTTGACGCGCCCGCTGGTGCGCTTAATATTAGTCCTCTGAAACGGCATCTTTCAAACGAAATTCCAGAATCTGGCAAATCTCGTCCAGGGCTAATTTTATTTCCTCGTCCCGATTGTGCTGCATACGGGCCGGGAAAGCGGCCAGGATAGTTGATTTGTGATGCTTGCGGGCGCAGATTATAAAAGGAAAACCAAATTGCGCCCGGTAGGCCCGGTTGTAGTCGTTGAACCGGGCGATTTCCGCCGGAGAAAGGTTGGTGAGGCCCGCTCTGGCCTGCTCCTGCTGCGATTGGTTAGAAAGGGCGCCGCTGACAGCCTCGCGCCCGACCAGTTCGGGGTGGCTTTGAATCAGTTCGAGTTGCTCGGCGGGAGTGGCCTGGAAGATAACCGCCGTCATAGCCCTGAACAGGTCGTCCAGGCTGGCGAAAGGACGCTGGTCAAAAGCGCGGGCGGCGACCCAGGCGTTTTTCTCGAATAGCGCGCCGATACTCCGCTCGAACCCGGCCCGGTCGGTCCTATTCAAATAATCCAGGCTAACTTTCGGCTTCACTTCCGCCATCTTGAACCTTTCTTTCTTCGTTGAAAGTTAAACGTATAACGCTGGTTTTGGGAATGTTATAACTGCCCGTTAGCAAAAGTATATCATAAGGAAATCCCGGTTTGCCCGGGCAATCTGCTCAAATCGAGATATGATTTTTAGACGAAACAGCTATAGTATATAATAGCTTATTAATTACGCTGCCAGTGTCAAACCGGAGCGGACGAATATTTGTAAAAACAACCTTTAATACCTGGAAACCTATGTTAAACATAACCGATTACCACCGGCCAAACACCGTTAAAGAGGCCGTGGCCCTGCTAGTTCCCGGTCGAGCGGTCGTCGCCGGGGGAACCGACCTGATGGTAAACCCGCGCTATACCCAGGGCATAACCGAACTGGTCGATATTACCGGCCTCGGGCTATCCTATATCCGGCGGGCTGATGGCTTGAAAGCCAAAGGCGCAATCTACCTGGGCGCGGCTACCACCATGTACGAAATCCAGAATTCCACCTTGCTGGCCTCAGTCGCTGGCGGCATTCTGGCCCAGGCCGCCGGAACCTGCGGCTCTCCCAATATTCGGAATGTGGCGACCATCGGCGGAAACGTCTGCGCGGCCTTGCCTTCGGGCGATACCCTCACAACCTTGCTGGTTTTAGATGCCCGCGTAACCCTGGAAGGCGCGGGCGGACAGCGCGAGGTGGCCCTGGCCGATTTCTTCCTGGGACCGGCCCGGACCGTTTTGCAGAACGAACTGGTCGTGGAGATTTCTTTCCCGGTACCGGAACCGCCCGGCGGCGCGGCTTTTTACAAACTCGGCCGCACCGAAGAAGATATTTCGATAGTCAACGCCGCCGCCCGCCTGGCCCTCGACCCGGCAGGCCGGGTAAGCCAGGCCCGGATTGCCGCGGGGGCCGTCGCGCCCACGCCCTTGCGGGCCTACCAGGCCGAAGAATTCCTGCTTGGCAAACTGCCCGGCCCCGCGACCTTCGCGGAAGCGGCCCGGCTAACTATGGAAGCCGTTAAACCGATTACCGACCAGCGCGCCACCGCCGAATACCGCCGCCAAGTGACCGGGGGGTGCGCCCGGCGCGCCCTGGAACAGGCCGCCGCTATCGCCAGGCAGAGCTTGTAAATAGAACCTGTTTTGTAAGCTATTTATTATATTATTTTTTATCATATTATATATTATAAGGAAGTAAGTTAAAGCTAGGCAAAGGATTTAGTATGATTGAGATGAACCTGAAAGTAAACGGCCGGGAACAAAACTGGCAGGTCGAGCCGGGCGAAACCCTTCTGGAAGCGTTGCGCCGCCATCATTTCAAAGGGCCGAAACTGGTCTGCGGGACCGGCGATTGCTGCGCCTGTACCGTGGTGGTCGGCAACAAGTCGGTCTGCTCGTGCTGTCTGCCTGCGCTTAAAGCCGACGGCCAACAGGTGACAACCGTTGAAGGACTGGCCGGTGAAGACGAATTGCACCCGCTCCAGGCGGCTTTTATAGAAAGCGCCGCTTCTCAGTGCGGCTTTTGCACTCCCGGCTTTTTGATGCGCTCATACTCCTTCCTCAAAAACCGCAACCCGGCCATATTGCCGACTGAAAGCGAAGTGCGCAAAGCTCTGGCCGGAAATATCTGCCGCTGTACAGGTTATGTAAAGCCGGTTGAAGCGGTTCTCAAGACAGCCCAGGCGCTAAAAGAGAAAGCGAGCCAGCAAAATGGATAAGGTAACGGTCCAGGCGGTCGCACCGGAAAAAGACGAACCGTTCGTTGTGGTCGGCGCTTCAGCCGGGCGAGTGGATGGGCGCGGCCTGGTAACGGGCGCTCCGGTCTATACGGTTGATTACGAAATGCCCAACATGCTGCATGCCCGTATTTTGCGTTCGCCCCACGCCCACGCCCGCGTCCTGAAAGTTGACGCCAGCCAGGCGCTGGCCCTTAAAGGGGTCCACAGAGTGCTGTGGTGGCAGGATTTGCCGCAAATCCCCCACTCCACCAGCGGCGTACCCCATCCCGAACCGGCCCCCTACGACACCTGCGCCCTCAACTCAACCGTCCGCTACAAAGGCGAACCGGTCGCCCTGGTAGCCGCCGAAAGCGAACCTTTAGCCGAGCAAGCCCTCAAACTGATTGAGGTCGAATATGAGGCGCTACCGGCGGTCTTCGACCCTGCCGAGGCCATGAAGCCGGGCGCGCCCCAACTACATACCCAGGTCAAAATGGCGCCGGGTTTCAAAATCATTTACGACCCGGAGCATAATCTCGCGGCCCACACCGAGTATGAATTTGGTGATGTTGAGGCGGCTTTTGGCGAGGCCGATTTTGTAATCGAGCGCCACTACGAAACGCCAACTATGTGCCACTGCGCCCTCGAACCGCACGCCAGCCTGGCCTTCCTCGACGCGTACGACCGGTTGAACGTGGTATCCAGCACCCAGGTGCCTTTCCACGTGCGGCGGCAACTTGCCAGGGCACTGGATTTACCGTTGCGGCGGATAAGAATTGCCAAGCCACGGGTCGGCGGCGGCTTTGGCGGCAAGCAGGAGATGGTTTTAGAGCCGCTGGCGGGAGCCCTGGCCCTGGCGACGCACCGACCCGTCCGGCTGGTGTTACCACGCCACGAAGAATTCAGCGCTTCCAGGGTCCGCCACGCCTCTTACATCACTGTCCGGGCCGGGGTTACAAAGGCGGGCCAGATTACCGCCCTGGAAATGCGGGCGCTTACCAATACCGGGGCTTACGCCTCGCATTCTGATACGGTCGCTCACGCTATCGGTCACAAGACGCTTGGCCTTTACCGGGCTAAAGCTTACCGCTATACAGGCCAGGCGGTCTATACCAATCGCCCGGTGGCCGGGGCTTTCCGAGGTTACGGCGCGACTCAGGGCTATTTCGCCCTCGAATCCTTTATTGACGAGCTTGCTTTTGAACTAAAAATGGACCCGCTGGCCTTCCGCCGCCTCAACCACACCGGCAAAGGCGGCTACGACCCCATGGACTACAAAGAAGGTCTCAACGGCATGGAACCGGGCCGCTCGATTACCTCCTGCGCGCTGCCCGAATGCCTCGACGTGGGCGCGAAACTGATTGGCTGGGACGAACCGCGCCCCCGGAGTGAAGGGCCAATCAAGCGCGGCCTGGGTATGGCGATTTGTATGCAGGGAAGCGGTGTTGCCAACCTGGAACTCGGCGGCGCGACCCTGAAGCTGAACGACGACGGTTCTTTCAACCTCCTGACCGGGGCGACCGACATCGGGCAGGGCAGCGATACGGTGCTTTCGCAGATTGCCGCCGAAGCCCTCGGCGTCAGCCTGGAAAATATCATCCTGGCCTCGGCGGATACCGACCTGACCGTGATGGATTATGGCGCTTACGCCTCATCCACTACTTACATCACCGGCATGGGGGTCAAAAAAGCCGCCGAGGATGCCCGCCGCCAGATTCTTGAGGTGGCCGCCGATATGTGCGAGACCGAGTCGTCCGCCCTGACCATCAAAAATAACGAAATCTGCGGCCCTTACGGCAAGACCGGCCTGAGTGTTTCGGATATCGCCTACGAAACGCTTTACGGGCAGCACCGCACCCAGATTATCGGCAAGGGCGACGCTACCAGCAAGGAGTCACCGCCGCCGTTTTTCGCCCAGTTTGTCGAACTGGAAGTGGACACCGAAACCGGCCTGGTCACGCTTTTGCGCTCGGTAAACGTCCTGGATTTAGGGAAGGCGGTCAACCCGGCCCTTGCCAGCGGTCAGGTCGAAGGCGCGGTTACAATGGGCTTTGGCTACGCCATAACCGAAGAACTTCGCTTTGACGATACCGGGACAGTCCGTAACGCCGGGTTCGTCGATTACAAAGTCTTTTCGCCGTTGGACATGCCGCAGATGCAGACCGTTTTAATTGAAGACCCCGAACCGACCGGGCCGTTTGGCCTGAAATCCGCCGGGGAAGTAGGTATCAACGGACCGGCCCCGGCAATCGCCAACGCTATTTTCAATGCAACCGGGCTGCGGTTGCGCAGCCTGCCGATGACACCGGTCAGGGTTCTGGAAGGCCTGGATAACCTTTCAGGCCAGCCAAAACTTTCCAGATAAGAAATTCAAGGAGACCCTATGCCCCAGGCTAACAAGACTGAAATTATAGATTATGTAAAGCAAAATGGGAATATTTTAGATGAATATATTGAGAAGCTCGGCGCGTTCGGGCGCGTCGAGGGCGGCGGGATTATCCGTCCGGTCTATACCCCCCAATGGCTGGCCGCTCGGGAACAGCTTGTCGAATGGATGCAAGAAGCCGGGTTGAGCGTGCGTACCGATGCAGTCGGCAACCTGTGGGGCAAGCTCGAAGGCAGTGAGCCGGGCAAAAGCTACGCCAGCGGGTCGCACCTGGATACAGTAAAAGAGGGCGGTAAGTACGATGGCGGCCTGGGTATTTTGACCGCTATTGTAGCTTTGCGCTTTTTAAATGAACTCTACGGACAGCCAAAATTTTCGTTGGAAGCGGTGGCCCTTTGCGAGGAAGAAGGCAGCCGCTTTAATAAGACTTTCCTCGGTTCGCGGGCCATAACCGGCACCCTCCCGGCTGAGGAACTCGACGAAAGTGCAGACGCGGAGGGGATTTCGATAAGACAGGCCGCCGAAACTTGCGGTTGTGACCTTTCCCAACTGGAGGCGGCGCGCCGGGATGATTTAGTCGGGTTTATCGAACTTCATATTGAGCAAGGCCGCCTGCTGGATGATGTAAAGCGGGAAGTCGGCATCGTCCAGGCTATCACCGGGACGCGCCATATGGGGGTGACTTTCGAGGGGCAGGCCGACCACGCCGGGACAACCCCGATGGATTTACGCAAGGATGCCCTGGTAGCGGCTGCCCAGGCTATTACTAAAATCCAGGCGATTGCCCTTGAAATGGGCCGCCCGGCTGTGGCGACAGTCGGCCAGCTTTCCGTTGTACCGGGCGCGACCAATATCGTTCCGGCCCTGGTGAATATAACAGTAGACATTCGCCATTCCGACCAGGCCAAAAAAGAAACCCTTATCAGCCGGATTGAAACGGCTTGCCGGGAAGCCGCCGCAAGTCAGGGTGTAAGCGTAGCCATTGAGCAGCACCAGGACCGTGTTCCCGCCCTCATGACACCGGCTATGATTAATTTGTTGCAGTCTACCGCCGACGAACTGGGGATTTTGAACATGCCGATGGTCAGTGGGGCCGGGCACGACTCGCAGGTTATGGTTGAGCAAATCCCAACCGGAATGATTTTCGTACCGAGTATTGCCGGGCGCAGCCACAGCCGGGCGGAATATACCCCGCTTACTGAGATTTTACCGGGTGTTGCTTTGCTGGCCCAGGCTCTTTATAAATTAGCTTACTAACAGGTAAGTCTAACTTACTATTAAACCTTATTGACTTACTAGTTTTATTTTTGAGGCTGTTTAGCCTGGTGCAATTTGCCAGCAGTGTCCTACCGCCATGGCTATAAGCCATTCCTTTTACCTGGAGTTGCTGATTTAAGGCGCTTTTCTTAAGGTTAACGGTCTTAAACCCTCCTTAACAAAATACTTGTAAGAACCCCCTGCTTTTTGCTGCTTCTGCCGCCAACCTTTTAACCTCAACCATATAAGCAGAAAATCATCCTGGACGGCAAAGCCTTACAAGCGCCTTACCCAGTTCAAACCGGCCATGCTTTAACCCGACCAGGACAGGCAAACCACATGGTACAATACAAGGTACGGGTAGAAAGTACGCAAAATTATTATCCAAACTACGTAACCAAGATTTTGAACTACAGCAGGTCCGCTGCAACCAAAAGGAGCGGCCCATTTGTCAATCCGAAGAGGCAATTTGAACACTCACTTGCCCGTAACGGTGCGTCGAAGGAGGAATCTCCGGTTTGTTGGACAGTAACACAGTACGAAGACTTAAAAACAGGTTTAAGGCTGTTAAAAAACGGACTTGATGCAAGTTTAATCAGGCCAGGTTTTTGTTCAGAAGCATTGTCCTTCGGACCGGGGATTCCTCGGTCGGGTCTTCTTTCACCATAAGGCCTCCATGGTACCGCCTCCCCCGCAATGACAAGCAGTAAGCCTGACCTGACTTTAGGTTGACTTTGCGATCTCACCCGCTTTTGAACCAACTGGCTTAAACCAGGCCCATGTTAATACCATTCATTCCGAGCGGAGCCGGGGAACCTCGGAACCTGTAGCGAAAGTACCGGATATTGCCCAAAGCGGCTTGTGAAGCACCACCCCCAGGGAAAAGATTCTTTGCTGAGCTCACGCCGGAAGCCGAACCACTGGGCCTCAGGTATTTATATTATGTATACAGACTTCGTATTAGAGTAAAATCTTGTCCTTATATCAAATTTTTCTATTTGAATTAAAGGAATATATCGTTAAACGGGTTTGCCGAACATATGCCTCACGTGAAAAGCTGGCTGGGCTATTTTTAAACCCATAATGGGGAAAACTGTCATGGAAAAAGTAGCAGGAATGGACCTGGAAAGAACACGCCAGGCTTAACCTTAACGCCAAGACCCCGCAACAGGGAATAAGTTCTACAAAACCCCTTGAAAGGAAATTAATTATAAAAGGCATCCCGGTTAAAATCAAAAGAGGATGTCTTTTATACGTTTCACGTGTGACACTTCTAAAAATTAGGCCTTAAGCTCTTTTTCGAGGGCTTCCAGTTCGTCTTTCAATATAGCGATAGTCTTTTGGAGTTCTATCTTCTGCCTGGCCGTTACCTGCTGCAAACTGCCCCGCGCCCCGGCCAGGGTTGTTTTTAACTTCTCCCACTCCCGCGGCCGGTATTTCCAGGCCTTCAAAGCAGGTAACGCAGTCTCTTGTGAATCATGTAACAGATGCGTATTTTTTACGCGGTCATTTTGTAACAGCCGCATCCGCTGGTCAACATAGCTGGCGCTTTTATGTAGACCTTCGGCAATCTGGCGGTTCGAAAGGTTGTACTCGTCGGCAAGAAATTTGAAATAACGGGCTTCGTCGAGCGGCTCTAGGTTCTGGCGTTGAAGATTTTCAATTGCGGCCACGGTCCGAGCTTCCCGGTCATCGTAAGGACGGACTAATGCCGGGATTTGTTCAAGACCAGCCAACCGGGCCGCCCGGCAGCGCCGCTCCCCGGCCACCAATTCGTAACGTCCTCCCGCGCCAGCCAGCGGGCGCACGATAACGGGCTGTAAGATGCCCCGTTCCCGGATGTCAGCGGCAAGCTCAGCATCCTGTTCGGGAGTGGCGGTCTGGCGCGGTTGGTCAGGGTTCGGCTCGATAATGGAAAGGGTAATCATTTCGATTGTTTCCGCATTGCTGTCGCTTATCTTTTCTTCGATAGTTTCGTCGGGATGTCCGGCGGCAATTTTTTGCATACTGCTGCTGCGGGCCTTCAGGCTTGCGAAGAAATCAGGGCGGGGTGCGGCGCTTTTAGTGGCGCGAGCGGTCTTAGTTTTAGCGGCGGTATCGGATTTATTAGGCGTGGACACGGCTGACAAGCTCCTCTACAAAAGCATCATATTGCTGGCTAACAGTATGGCGGGGTTCCCAGAACTGGATTGGTCCGCGCTTGGGAATGGTCGAAAGCGCGGTTGAGCTGCCAATCCGGGTCTTAAAGACCAGGTCTCCTAATATTTCCCGCACATTTTGTTCGACCTCGCGGGAGATAGCAGTCCGGCCATCATACATTGTGAGCAAGACCCCGGCGATTTTTAGCTGGTGGTTCACCTTCTGGACTAACTCAATTACATCTATAAAGGCTTGCAGACCCATAATCGAAAGTAACTGGCATTGGACCGGCATCACCACCCAGTCGCAGGCGGCAAGCGCATTGATAGTCAGAAGGCCCAGCGAAGGGGGGCTATCAACCAGCACATAGTCGTAACCGAGACCTTCCAGGCTCCGGAATTTTTCGGCCAGAACTTGCTCCCGCTGGAAAGCCCCGACCAGTTCCACTTCGGCGGAAGCCAGGACAATGTTGGAAGGAATCAGGTCAAAGTTCCATTCTGTCGAAACGATAGTGTCAGCAATCCTCATACGGCTATTTTTGAAAAGGTCGTAAGTGCTGTAGCGGGTGGAACCGGGCTCGATCAGGCAAGAGGTGGTCAGATTGGCCTGGGGGTCGCAGTCTACCAGCAGCACCCGCCGGCCCTGCTTCGCAAGACTCGCCCCGGCCGAAATGACGGTAGTCGTTTTGCCAACGCCGCCTTTTTGTAAACCAAAAACGATCTTGTTCAACGCAATTCCCTTTCCCGAAATTTTTAAATCTGGTCACTTTATTGTAATATTGTTTGGTTTATTGTACCATTTATTTGCCATATTGAACATTCGTTTGCGTATTTTTAGTAAGTTCCTCAATTTTGAGGGTTATTTGTTCATTATTTTCCCACATTAACTTTACATAACAATAGAAATTGTGTATAAGTAGCAAAATTTAGACAAGACTCAAAGCGGCCATGTGTGATAAAATCAATCAAACCGGCCCACAAGTAATTTGACACAAAGAAGTATTGGAATTATGGCAAACCAGGAAAATACCGCCTCCCAAAACGCTAAAAGAACCCTTAACCAGCACCAGCCTGCCCTTTTTGGTGATAATCTTCCGGCTAGCTCACTGGACAAAGACGGGGAACGCCCTATTGAGGTCAGCGAAACCGAAGACCTCTTCCCGACCCAGGAAGAACGGGACGCGACCGGGCGCGATTGGACCTCCGAGGAACTGGCGGCCCTGGCGATGGATTGGGCCAGGCTGCTCAAGAACAAGGATACCCAGAGCCGCAGCAAAGACCTGGAAGAACTGGGCGCTAAAATCTCTAACCTGGTAGTCTTGCCCGAAACCTTTGACGACGAAAGCAACTTGACAGTCCTCAGCCACGCGATTTACCAGGCTTTGCGCGAAGCCCTGGCTCAAAATAATTTCCAGCGCACCGAAGACTCGCCCTGGCCGACCGCTATCCTAAAAAAAGGCGGCGCAACCGGCCACGCCCAGCTTATCCCGCCGATTGTCGAAAACGCCCCTCTCATGCCGACCGAGCAGGTCGCGGCCTGGGCGCAACTCATGTGGGAGCAGCAAAAAGACCTGACCGACCTCGATGCCGACGCCCTGGATTTGCTCAGTCATATCTGGCTGCAACAGGCTAAATCGGCCAAAGATTACGCTATCGCCAACGTAGACCAGTTCTTATCAATGCGCGGCCTGGAACAAAAACAGAAAGAAAAAGGGCGGCGCGGCGGCTACGAGCCGGAACAGCGCGCCCGGATGTTGCAGGTCCTCTCGCATATCCAGAACGTCTGGCTTAACCTGGGCGAAATTGAAATTTACGAGCAAGACCCTCGCCGCAAAGGCCGCAGCAAGGCCACTAAACAGACTTTCCAGAGCCGGGCCTTTATTATTACCGACCGCATGGGCCAGATGCGGCTGGACGGCTACTTGGATGTGGAACGCTTCATTTTCCAGCCAGGGCATCTTTTTGCCCAGTTCCTGTTCGGGCCGGGGCGCCAGACGGCGCTGCTCTCGGCCAGGGCTGTCCAGTACGACCCCTACCGGCAGCGCGTAGAGAAACGGCTGGCCCGGTATTTAAGCTGGCAGTGGCGCATCCAGGCCCGGCAGGGCGAATACACCCGCCCATACCGGGTTAGCACCCTTCTGGAAGCCGTTGGCGAGCAGCTCAACGAGCGGCGGCCCTCGGCAACCCGCGACCGTCTCGAAAAGGCTCTTGACACCCTGCAACAGGACGGCGTTATTTCATCCTGGCAGTACGACCGCTGGGACGAAACAATTGCCCAGCAGCGCGGTTGGGGCCAGGTCTGGACCCAGGCGACGCTCTTACTCGACCCGCCCCAGGTCATCCGGGAAACCTATAAGAGCCTGCAAAGCCACAAGACCCGGGATAAAGACAAAGACGGCGAGGAAATAATCGAAGTTAAAGAACCCAAACAAATCCAGCAAGCCCGCCCGGTCGTTACGGAAGCCGCCAGTAATACCCAGCAGGATGAAACGCTGGCGCGGCGTATCAAGCAACACCGCAAAAAGATGGGCCTTTCCCAGACCGAGGCGGCCGACCAGCTTGGCATTGTCCAGAGCTACCTGAGCAAAATCGAGAAAAATCATTTGCGCCCGGCCCTTGATTTGCACCAGCGTATTCTTGAGTGGCTGGAAGCCCCGGCCGCCAAAGTCTCGTAATTAAAAGTATGATTCCCGGCCCCGGTTCATTTTTGGTCTAAAGAAGGTACAGCTCGCATTTATGAATCAGGTTGGGGGGTAATCCGGGCCAAAGATTCATATTCCAACCCAATTTATGAATCTGCTACAGTAGTTGGTTTATATTCCTCGAAAATTCTCCTGCCAGCCTCAAAATTATGAATAATTTCTATGGTGAGGGGGGTAATCGCTACCCTAAAAACATATTTGTAGCCTCAAAAGTTAAAGGCATCTGCCAGGTTTATGAATTAGGAGCGATAGAAGGGGGGGTAATCGTTACCCAAATTGCATACGCCTTTCAGGAATATTTGCCCGCTTTGAGGCTGATTCATAAATTTGAGGGGTTATCGAAGCCTAAAAAGAATAATTATAGGCGTAATTTAGGGCGAACATGCCTGAATATGAATGGCGTGGGGGGTAATGCCTGCCGAGTCGGGGGGTAATCGTTACCGTAATGGGGGGTTATCACCGCCCAAAATCTTCATATTTGAGGCTAGAATCACTATTATTCATATCTAATAATATTAATCATGTTAAAGCACTCATTATTCCAAAGTATGAAAAAGGGCTTGAATTATAATACTCCCAGGAGATTAAAAGAGGAATATTATGTTCGAGCATGCCCAGGTAACACCGTCCAACACGAATATAATAGCAGACCAGGAAGCCCGGGTTATTCCCGACGGCCTGACGCTGCCGCCACCCGCCCTTTTATGGGAGTGGCTTTCCTATATCTACCAGACTACCGGGGAATGGTGGCGACCTCCTACCGTAAATAACCCGGCCAGACCTGCCCCAAAACCTGAATCTGCCCCCATTGTGAGTGTAAAAGAGTTCCAGAACTATTCCCGTTCGCTCCATTCCACCGCTTTCCCCGCAAAAACAGCTAAAACTCCCTCCATTAAAGCAGCCTATGGCCGGACAGGTTTCGATTACCAGGCTTCCCTCTATTACAAAGAAGCGGGCCGCTTGCTGGAGCAAACAACCCTGTTTAATAGGGCCCCCGGAAATTACGCGGAATGCCGGTTAGTCCTTGCATGCATTATTGCCTGGTCGCGCTTCTCACTCTTTGAAGGCCTGCCGGTAGAGGGGGCAAGCTGGATGGCCCTTTCCTTTTCAAAAGCAGCCTGCGAACTAAAGATGCGGGCCAGCACCTTCAAAAGTTGCCTGGAAACACTGGAAGCCGCTGGACTGTTAAAGCTGGGCAATCTCTCGGAAGGACTTTTAAGTTTTCCCACCCTGGCCGAACTGCAAAGACGCCGGGCCAGCCTTTCCGGCGCGGCTGCTACACTCTTTAACGCTCATTTCTTCCAGAAAAACACAGCCCTTTACCTATTGAAAGTCGCCCCTGATTTGTCCTTGCCGGGGTTTAATCCTTTTACGGAAAGACTTGCCGGGCCGGGAAAGACTTCGGAAACTGTTTCGGACAGCGAAACCGGGCTGGAAAGCCTTTCCCGGTCTTTCCAAAAGGCAGCATGTAATTATGAATCAAATAATGAAAATGATGAAATATCTTTTTTTGAAGCTGGAACAGAAGTTATAACAAATAAAGTAGGTGGTTCCGAAGCTGCTTTTTCAGCTCAAAATAAGCTGGAATTGCTATTGGAATCACTGAGTAATCAACAACTAAGTATTTATACTTTTATTACCCAGGAGGCAAGCTTTGGGGGATATTGTCGCCTGGAAGACCGCCGGGAAACACTTGATGACTGGGAAGCGCTTAAATTCGCCGGGAGTGATCGCTATACCCTTGAACAGGTAAAGGCCCGTTATAATCAGGTTAAAGAGGTCTGGGAAAGCAAAGAGAAGTGTCATAATCCCCTGGCGCTGCTGCATTGGACCCTTACTAACGATGTTGACCCGCGCCGGAGCAAAATTAAAGCCCCTAAACCGGCCTCGAATAGTAAAGCGGTATTTTCTCAACCCGCCGCCAAGCAGCCTTCTTCTTCTCAAGCGTCCAAAGTCCGTCCGCAGTTGAGCTTTCAGAAAAGAATGTTTCCCCACCACGAACCGGCTTTAGGAAATGCTTCCGGGGAAGTCCTTCCCACGCTGGAAAGCCCTAAAATATTTGAACCGGCTGTAGAAGTAAAAGAGCCTGAGAAACTGTGGAAAATTATCTTTGAGGATTTGACCGGGCGCTTCCAACTTTCTCCGGCTAAACTCGCTTTGCTGGAAGATGCAACGCTCCGCTTCAGGGCAGATGCTGCCAGCCAGGTAGAAGTAGTCTTGCGGTCAATCTGGGAAGAACGGCAACTCGACGGCTCGACCCGCCACCTTATCAAACTGGCCTTGCGGCAACGCATCGGGCCTGGTTTCGAGGTAACTTTTCTCTCAATTTAACAAGTAAAAAAGCGAGCCTTCCGCTGACAAAACTCGCTTTTAGTGGAATCAAAAAGAAAAAGGCCGCCTGACTTCACCAGAAAAATCAGGCCGCCGTTTGTTCGTAAACTTCTACTTCTTTCCCCTTGAGTTTACCCGGTTTAATAGTTGTTCTCGCGTTCGGGTTAAAGGCCCAGAAGCGGTTAGCGAAGAAGTTCCAGAGGAACACCAACCCGGTCGCCCCAATTTTAGCCGGGATATAGCTGTAAGAGGCGTTATTTAAAAGCGCGTTAAAGACTACTTCCAATGCCAGCAGCAGCGCCATATTCAGGGCCAACCCGACAAGGTTTATAAAGATAAATCGAAATAATTGCACGTGGGAACGCTGAGCCCTGGCTTCGGGATAGACCCAGTGCCGGTTTAGCAAGTAGCTATCGAGCATCCCGCAGGAGTAAGAAACAAGGTTCGCCAGCAAAGTAGGCCAGCCGAAAAAATATTTGAGACCGCTAAGGACCGCGAAATCAACCAGGGTGGCGCTGATACCAACCATGCCAAACCGGAAAAATCTTCTCGCTTCCCGCCGCCACTCAATCTCCGCTCTGTCCCGGTGCCAAGTTGACATAATATCCCGCATAAAATCCCCAAATTTTCTAGTTATAAAAGTTTTTGCGACAGGATTTACCGAATTGTCCCGGAAACCCTGCCCTTCTTTTGCCTGTTTCAAACAGGCTGCTAGCGGCGTAGTCCAGTACGCGTTCGCGCCGGGGACGGGTTGGCAAATATTCCGTCCCAGGTCGAACCTGGATTCCCTGGCGGACCGGGATTTCTTGTAACTTCCCGCCCCCCAACCAGAACTTTAGCCGCATTCGCCACAGACCTTTGAGGTCTTCGATGACGGTTTTGCGGATATTAACCCTGGTGTCAGGGTCTTCAATCCAATCTACTGCTACCTCGTGAATACGGAGATGGTTGCGTTCGGCCAGCAGCAAAAGTTCACTATTAAAGAACCATTCATTGTTCTCGATGAGCGCCAACATTGGCATAACCAGGTCTTTGCGGACAGCTTTAAAGCCGCACTGGGCATTGCTAAAGACCTGCCCGAATACCAGTTTTATAAGCAAGTTATATACCCGCGAGATTACCTCTCGCTTGAACTGGCGTTTGATTTTAGCCCCACGGGCCAGGCGACTGCCGGTGGCAAGCAAGCTTTGTCCGGTGATAAGAGGCGCGATGAGCGGTAAAAAGCTGTCCAGTCCGGTTGATAAACCTACGTCCATATAACTGACAAGTTGAGCGTCGCTACAGGCCCAGGCGTACCGCAGGGCGCGGCCCCGCCCTTTCTGGTCCAGGTGCAGCGCCTTTACTTCGCCCGGGAAACTCTGCTCCAACTGGCAAGCGATTTGCCAGGTCTGGTCTTTGCTGGTGTTGTCGGCGATAGTAATGCGCCAGCTATACGGAAAGTTTTGCAGCAGGTACTGGCGGAGAGTTATCACGCTCTGGGCTATTTGCGCTTCTTCGTTATAAACCGGTATTACGATGTCCACTTCCGGCGCCACATTTTCTGATTCCATAACTGTTTCCTGGCCTTTCTATCCTGGCCTGCTAGCAGGACCGGGCTTGCTTACAAAGCGATTGGCTGTAATAATACTTTCAAGAATTTTTTTAAATTTATTACTTATTTAAGGCGGCGGTAAAAAATGGAAGATTTAATAGTTTATTTACCCTGCCGCCTTACAATACTTATGGTAGATGGGCACTATTTATTCTAAATTGGAAATTTATGTGTAATTTCTAATTTTTTAGCAAGAGAAGACAGGGGAAGAAGATTTATGAAAGTGTCATGGCAAGGAGTAATTCCGGCTGTTACGACAAATTTTAACAGCGATTACAGTGTTGACTACAGCTTTTTTGCCGACCACCTTAACCGGATGGTCTCGGCGGGCGCGACCGGCATCGTGCCGCTCGGTTCGCTCGGTGAAGGCGCGACCCTCTCTTTTGATGAGAAAGTCCGTCTGATGGAAATAGCGGTAAAGACCGTGGGCGATCGGGTGCCGGTTATTCCGGGAATTGCCGCGCTTTCGACAGCCGAGGCGGTGCGGTTATCCCGGGCGGCGGAAGCCAGCGGGTGCAGCGGCTTGATGGTGCTGCCGCCTTACGTCTATTCGACCGACTGGCGCGAGATGAAGGCGCACGTAGCAGCCATCATCGGAGCCACCAAACTGCCAACCATGCTCTATAACAATCCGCCCGCTTACAAGACCGACTTCCTGGCGGAACATATCGCCGAGCTTGCCGCCGAGTATTCCAACCTGGAAGCGGTTAAAGAGTCGAGCGCGGATGTGCGCCGGGTGGCTTCGATAAGGGCTGTCGTGGGCGACCGCCTGAATATCCTGGTGGGGGTGGATGACGCTATCGTAGAAGGCATTATGGCCGGGGCTAACGGCTGGATTGCCGGGCTGGTGAACGCTTTCCCCGTGGAATCGGTCGAGATTTTCAACCAGGCTCTGGCGGTACGCGACCATAACGGCGACCGGGCCAGCCTGGAAAAGCTGTATTACTGGTTCTTACCGCTGCTCCGGATGGATAACGGCCCCAAATTCGTCCAGCTTATCAAACTGGCCCAGGAAACGGTTGGTAACGGCTGCGCCAGGGTCAGGCCGCCCCGCCTGGAACTGACCGGGGCCGAACTGGATGAAGCCGCGCAAACCCTGACCCACGCCCTGGAAAATCGCCCGGTACTGGCTGGCCTTAAATAAGCTTCGCCTAAAATTGATTTACATATAGCGTTTGAGAGAAAATAGAACTGGTAATAGTAATACCAAGTCCGGATAGAAAGTAGACATAGGGCATCCTGAGCGAAGCGAAGGATCTTTTTCCCCGTGGCAGGCGCTGTACGGGTCGCGTTTGACAATGTCCCAGACGTTCGCCAGCGCGACCCGTAAACTGGTGCCCCGGATTCCTCGACTTCGCGCCGTGCGACGCGGAATGACAATTATTCAGCCGTACTTGGTATAACTTAGCCAGGAAACTGAAATAATAAGAGTAAAAATGGACAAGAAAACGGACGAAAATCAAAAGCAGCCCGCCGAACGCCTCGCATCCTCGGAGGAAAAGGGCTACCCTAAAGACGTGGTGCTGGCCGGGGAAACGCCCGACCTCGGCACCAACGAAGCGGCGCCTTTGCCCAGGGGCAAGGCTTCTACCGGTGTGAAGGACGACAGCCAGGGCGAATACATCGGACCGGACGGCGCGGACGGATCGGGCGGCGACGATGAAACGTTAGAGCGCATCACTGGCCGGAACGTCATACCCTAGCCCGGTTGGCTGCCTCTTGAATATCTGCCTGTACCCTCTCGTACAGACTTTTTCATTTTCAATATTAAACCTGGCGCAACCTGGCCGACTAAATTCGGAAACGTTTTGAGGAGGAGTGTGATTTAAGATACAGCCTGGAAAAGTTTAAGTTGTTAGAATGACCTGCGGCCCGAAAATGGCGCCGGAGAAAATCTAAAAAAATAAAAGCAACTTACTTAAACCCGACTTTCGCTTGAGCCTGAGAATTTTCTCGCGCTATGCGAAAATCAAACGCAAAAATATTTCAGGCGAAAGTCTTAAAAAAAGGAAATTTTAAAAATGCCTTCTTATACTCCTGACCGGAATCAAGCGCCCGTCCCGCCGCAACAGCCTTATGGCTACAATCATCCGAGCGGCCTACCGGGCGGCCAGCCAAATTACAATAACGGCCACAACCCCAACCCGCAGCCGAACTGGCAGCAGCCTTATCCCTACCAGAACCAACCTTACTATGCCCAACCCCAGGCTTCGGCGAAAAAAGGCTTACCGGTCTGGGCCTTGATTGGCGGTAGCGTGATCATTTTGGGCCTGGTGGTCGGTTTGTTGGTAGCGACCGGCGTCCTTAAAGGCTCGATTACTGTTTCAGGCGGCACGATGGGGGTCGCCGAAGTCACCCTCGCGAAAGGTTTCAGCAACGACCAGGCGGTCAACCCGGCCACCACTTTCAGCCCGACCGACAATCCGCTACACGCGGTAGTAAAAATTGAAAACGCCGTCGCGGGCGCTCGCGTCACCGGGGTCTGGACCGTAGTGGATGCCGGTGGTGAGGAAAACTTTGAAATCGGCCGTAAAGAACTTTCTTTGGAAGCGGGCAACACATACACCGCCCATTACACCGCCGAACTGAACCAGGACTGGCCGGTTGGCAAGTATAAATTTGAGGTTTATCTTAACGATAAGCTTGAAAAGACCGTCGAATTTTCGGTCAAATAATTCCCGGTTATTTACTAAAGCAAGAGCAGGTTTGGGGTACATATCCCTCAACCTGCTCTTGTTGCCTGGCTTTCTATAAAACTTTCCTATCCGGCCTGGCACCTTATGATAAATCTATCTTTTATTTTATAAGCTGCGAGATGGTCGCAATCTTAAAGCCCCGGCCCTCCAGGTTCGTCAGGATGGGGTCAAGAGCGTCGCCGCTGGTAGCGTTCCCCAGGTGCATGAGGATTACTGCCCCGTCAAGCTGGCTGTCGGTGAGACCGGTTATCCGCGATACCAGGAAACCGGCGCTTTTGGGCGGCCCGACCGAGTCCAGGCTGTCGTAGGTCCATAACACCGAGCGATAACCCATATCGTTCACAATTTTAGTGGTTCGGGCGTCGCGGGCTCCAAACGGGAAGCGGAACAGCGGCCAGGGCTTGCGCCCGGTTACACGTTCAATCGCCTGGGAAGCGTTGGCGATTTCGCTCCGCACCTCGGCATCGCTGAGCGTGGTCAGGTCAGGATGGGTCATGGTATGGCTGGCGATTTCCATGCCGTCATTGGCGATTTTCTGGGCGTAAAGGGGATTCTCAAGGGTCCACCGACCGGTCAGGAAGAAGGTTATCTTTACATTGTGCTTGTCCAGGGCGGAGATTTCTTTGGGGAAAGCCACCGCTGAGCTTCCGGCGTCGAGCGTAATTGCGACCTGTTTCTGGCCGGTCTTGCCGCGCACGACTTCTTTTAAGGAGGCCGGGTTTATCTCAGGGGCGGACCAGGTCGGGGCCGCTTCGGAATCCTGGGCGTAGCGCCACCGAGCGTAATGCCGCCCCACGTTACCCATTTCCACCCGGTAGTCGGGCGGGTTGTCGGGCGTAAAGGTGAGGGTGCGCCGCTGGAAAGCCTGGACCAGCACGTCTTTATCCACCCCGGCGACCCTCTGGTTTACCCAGTACGGCTCGGTCAGGGGATAACCCACGTCCTTCAGCCAGGAAACAGGCTGCCCGCCCAGGTAGCCGCCAAAGTCAGGGTCATAGACAAGACCCGGTTGGTTGATATAATCCCAGAAGACCTTCGCAATATTGTGGCCCAGGACGTTATCGTAATAGCCAGCCGTTTGTTGCCCGGCCCGCCCGGTTGCCGGTTGGATGCCGTCATTTTCGGTCAGTTGCTCGTCCAGGGTCTGCCCGGTGCGGTCTTCGGCCCGCTTATCGAGGTTAAGCGAGGCGTAGGGTTTCAGGCGGGCGTAGGTCAGCCAGTTGCCAGGGTCGCCGACCACGTTGGTAGTCGCCGGGCCGTCCTTGGCCGGAATAAAAGCGGTATCGCCCAATTGAAGCTGGCCTGAAATCATCTCGTAGACCAGCAAGCCCAGCGTGACAGCCCGGGTGTCCGGCCTGGTCAACTCCATGCGGCCTTTGTCGAAATACTGCACCGGACGGCTGCTTTCCACGCCTTCCTGGTATTGCTCGGGCTGGCTCATAAACGGACCCGGACCCCACAGCCAGGAGCGGGTGGCCTCCCCGGCTACGATTGGCCCATCAGCCTCGCTCCACACCGTTTTGAAAAGATTTTCCGCCGCCGGGTTTGAAGTCTCCGCCCGGGCGGTCCAGGCATCGAAGCGCCCCATTACCAGCAGCAGCAAAAATATCGAAACCGCCACCGGGCCAAACCGGGCCGCTTTAACTTTATCGCCCGCCCAGAAATTCGCCGTTTTCCGGCCGCCGCTTTGCCAGGACATATTTGTTCCTTTTACTTATTGGAGGTTCAGCAATAGAAGCAAAATATAATGTTTTTGAACAGTGATCTTGCCCTATTGTAACGCCTTATTGCATCGGCGAGAAGTCAGTTGGCATTTGGTTCTCCTTCTGGCATTTGGTTCTCCTTCTAATGAAAGTTCTAAATTATTTACAGCCGGATAGGGTTGTTCGCAAGATTACATCGCCTTTTTCCACTCCGCTTGCCGCCTCAAGGTTTTCCGCGGCAACCTTAACCCCCTGGACGATTAGCTTTGTGCGGGGAGTTAAATTACCAAACCGCAGTTCAACCGGGCGGCCCGCCTCGCCCTGCAACTCGATTCGCAGGTTCCCGCCGTCACCTTCCGCCCCGGTTACATCCGTCCCGGCGCTGGCTCCGACCAGGTAGGGCGCTTTGAAGTCGGGCCGCCATTCCAGGAGGGCATGCAAACCGCCGCCTTCCGGCGCTAAAGTTCCGGCCAGGGCCAGCAAAGCCGTGACGTAGGGGGCCGGTTTAGCCTGGTAGCGCCGCCCGCCGCTTTCGTCGCTAACCGGGTCAAGTTGGCGGTCGGCCCAGTTCTTTAGCCGCTCATAGGTCGGCTGGTCGCCCATCTCGCGGGCGAAAACCGCCGCGAAAGCTGTATTAAGGCCAACCGAGCTAATTTCGGCGCTTTCGTTCGGTCCCAACGAACCCAGGTAGAGCGTATCGCCCGGGCCGTTTTTAAGCCGCTTGCGAAAACGCGGGTAGATTTCCCGGGCGGTGGCCGGGTCCCAGGCTGCCATGAAAGCCAGTCCCCAGGCGTCAGTCAGGTTAAAGCTGACCGGGATAGGCAGGTGGAGGTCGGGCATATAGGCCACGCTCAAAAGGCCGTTGGGCGCGGGTAGCGGCAACCCGCCTTTAACGCCGCCGGTTAGCATGTGGTGTTTAATCCAGTCCGACCAGCGCCGGTTAACTTCGGCCAGGTTGGTGCCGTGCAGGCGGTCGTGAAGCAAGTTGCTGATGCAGGCGTGATTGTTGCAGGCGGCATAAGCCCGGCCCGGTTCGCAGCAGGCTCCGCCGAAATGGCTGTCCCGCATCTGCTCAAAGATATGCCCGGCCAGGCTGGAATGGGTGTAATGAAAGTTGTAAGTCTTATCCTCGGAAGTGGCGGTTAAAGTAAAGCCTTCCCGGTCGTAACGCGGGTCGGCGGTAAGCATTTCGAAAAAGCCGAGCAGCGAGGCTAGATGGGCGCTGTACTGGATATTGCCCTGCTGGCAGGGGTCCGCCGGGACCGCCCCACCGAGGCCAAGGCGGGAATGGGTAAATTCCAGGGCACTTATGAGCGGGCCGGGCGTTTTATGCATTGCTTCGGCTTCCAGGGTGCGGGCCGCGCCCCGGAACCAGTAAGCCCAGGAGTCCGGGTGGAGCATTTTCTCGATAAGGGCTTGCAAGGCCGCCGCGTAGGGAGCCCGATAAGCGGGGGTCCGTTGGGCCAGGGCAAAGACAGCGTAACCGGAGAAAGCGATTTGAAACCGCAGCCCAAAATTCATTCCGTCGGCGGGAGTGCGGTAAAATCCGTCCCACTCTCCGGCGGGTTGCAACGCCAGGCTGGAGAGGTATTTCAAGAAGCCCAGGTCGCCGGCGCTCAGGCCGGATATATTTGTTTCAAGGCTCATTGGCTTTTCTTTCGCTCGAAAATGACAGGTTCGAACCTTGCTCGTATAATGACGAGGGTTCGGTTTCTTGGTACAGAAGGACTTTATACGCACTTTCGCTTGAAAAAATTAGCAATTCAATTTTCTGTTATCCTGAATTTCCCCGGGTTTAAAGCGAAAGTCGTATTACTGGATTAACTTAAATTCTATCACAACCAGCGTTAGCTTGAAATTTTTACGCCGTCACCACCGCCTACGCCTACCCGGTTCTTTTGAAAGTGAAACGAAACCTTAATCAGCTTGAAATAAAGTTTTGTTATTCTTTTTCCAGTGGGAATAAATTATTCTCAAATACGCGGCAGAGGGAATAGTAAAAGCTTAAAGTAAAAGGCTAAAATGGAACAAATTCAAATCGAAAAACCTGCTCCCTGGCAGCAGCGTTACAAGGCTTCCAATATATTAAGGACCAACCTGGCCGCCACGAACCCGGCGCGGGGTTTGGCCGTCACCAACCGTTCAGGCCGCTACCAGCTTTACGCCTGGGACGTGCCATCGGGTGAACTGCGCCAGCTTACCGACAGCCCGACCGGCGTTTCTAACGGCATTATTACGCCGGATGGCCGCTATGTTTATTATTTAAAAGACAAGCAGGGCAACGAAATCGGCCACTTTGTGCAGGTGCCGTTTGAAGGCGGCGAGCCGGAAGATATTACGCCTGATTTGCCGCTCTATTCTTCGCTCGGCACCGGCCCCATCATTAGCCGGGACGGTCACACTGCCGTCCTCAGTTTCGCCAACCAGACCGGTTTTCATGCTCTTGGCGCGGAGGTTGACAGCCAGGGGAAACTCGGCCCAACCGTCCCGCTCTTTAATAGCAAGCGCATTGGCGGCATGCCCCTGATTACCAACCGGGGCGAAATTGCGCTGGTCCATTCTTCCGACCACTCGAACACCAGCCAATTCAGCCTGCTGGCTTTTAATCCCAAAACGGGCGAACAGCTAGCCGAACTTTGGGACGGCGCGGGCAACAGTGTCGAGGCAGAAACGGTTTCACCGCTTGATGGCGACCTGCGGGTGCTGGCTGCGACCGATAAATCCGGCCTGAAGCGGCCATTAATCTGGAATCCTATCTCAGGCGAGCGTACCGACATCACCCTGGATGAACTGGAAGGCGAGGTAACGCCGCTGGACTGGTCGGAAGACGGGAAAACGCTGCTGCTGAGCCAGGTCGCCGGGGCCAGAGTCCAGCTATACCTGTACGAACTGGTCTCCCAGAAGCTGACAAGATTAGACCATCCCGGCGGCTCGCTGGGCCAGCCCGGTTTCGTCACCCCGGCTTATTTCGGCACCCGGGGCCGTATCTTTGCCCACTGGCAGGACGCGACTCACCCGCCGCAACTGCTTGCCCTGGACTTGCAGACCGGCGCTCAACTTGAAACACTCCTCGAACCCGGGCCGGTTCCGCCCAGCCAGCCCTGGCAGCCGGTCACTTTCCCGTCCAGCGACGGCGAAACGGTCCAGGCCTGGCTTTCTAAACCCGCCAACTTTTCCGGCAGCCCGGTCCCGACAGTACTGCACATTCACGGTGGCCCGTTTAGCGTCACCGTCGAAATTTTCTCCCCGGCCATCCAGGCCTTTCTCGACCACGGTTTCGCGGTCCTTTCGATTAACTATCGAGGCTCGACCACTTTTGGGCGCGAGTTCCAGTATAAAATCGCCGGGCAGCCCGGCCACTGGGAACTCGAAGATATGATTGCCGCCCGTAAATTCCTGGTGGAGCAGGGTATCGCCGACCCGAAGAAGATTTTCCTCAACGGCGGCTCTTACGGCGGTTACCTCACGCTGCTCGGCCTGGGTAAGACGCCCGACCTGTGGGCCGGGGGTATGGCCCTGGTAGCGATTGCCGACTGGACCGAAATGTATGCCGATGAAGCCCCTACCTTGCAGGGAGCGCACGTGTCCCTGTTTGGCGGTAGACCCGACGAGACCCCGGAGCAGCATATTATCAGTTCGCCGGTTTCCTATGCCGAGCAGGTTATCGCCCCGGTCCTGATTATCCAGGGCCGCAACGATACCCGCACCCCGGCCCGCCAGCTTGAACTTTACGAGATGAAAATGCGCGGCCTGGGTAAGCCGGTGGAACTCCACTGGTTCGAGGCCGGTCACGTCATCGGCGGCAGCGAACTTGGTTTGCAGCACATGGAGTTGATGCTTGATTTTGCCGGGCGCGTCCTTAAAGAAATTGAAGGCTAAATCTCGGATAGTTTTCTCAGAAGGCGGCGAAAATGTCACAAAGCGGTAGGGCCGGTTCGGGAGAGTGGGGCGCGGTCGTCATTACCGGGGCTTCGACCGGGATTGGCGAGGCTTGCGCCTGCCGCCTGGAACGGCTCGGCTACACCGTCTTCGCCGGGGTACGCAAAGCGGCTGACGGGGCGGCTTTGCAAAGCAAGTGTTCCGACCGCCTGCGCCCTATCATCCTTGACGTAACCGACGCCGTTTCAATCGAGCGGGCGGCGGAAACGGTCGCCCGCGCGGTTGGCGGGAAAGGTCTGGCCGGGTTAGTCAATAACGCCGGGATTGCGGTGGCCTCGCCCCTCGAATACCTCCCGCCCGCCGAACTGCGCCGCCAGTTAGAGGTAAACGTGGTCGGACAACTGGCCGTGACGCAGGCTTTTTTGCCGCTCCTGCGAAAATGTCACGGCCGCATCATCAACATGAGTTCGGTGTCAGGGTTGACCGCCCTACCCATGACCGGGGCATACGCTGCCTCGAAATTCGCCCTGGAAGGTTTGTCCGACGCGTTGCGCCGGGAACTGGCCGCTTTTAAAATCCCCGTTTCACTTATTGAGCCGGCCGGTGTCGCCACACCCATCTGGGAGAAATCGGCCGGGGATTTTGATAACCTGGCCGGAAATTTGCCTGCCGCACTGGAAGAACACTACGGCCTGATGGGAGAAGTCACTCGCAAATTCGCCGCCAGCGCCGCCCGGCACGGCCTGCCGGTGGAGATGGTCGCCGACGCCGTGGCCGAAGCCCTGACCGCGTCCCGGCCAAAAGCCCGTTACGTAGTGGCGAAAAATCCGCGCATGGTGAAACTGCTTCGCGTCCTGCCCGCCGCCTGGCAGGACCGCCTCATTCTCAACCGCCTGAACAAAGCCGCCCGCCGGCTTTCCTCTAAAAAATGATTTTGATTCAATAACCTTTACCACGCAATTACTGATTAACAACCGGTTTGCGGCTTAAAAGTTCTTCGGCTTCCGCGGCTACTGAGAGCGACCCGGTGAGGCATATCAAATCGAGCGGCCCGGCCAATTTTTTGGTTTTTTCCAGGGCTGCCGCTACTGTCGTAGCCTGTTCAATTTGAAAATGTTTGTCCTGCAAGATAGGCCGGGCGGCTTCCACCAGCGCGTCCGGGGCGGCAGCACGGGGACTGTGCGACCGGGTGAAAACAATCCCGGCCAGACCGGACGCGCCGGTTAACTCCTTTAAAATACCCGCAATATCTTTGTCCGCGTAAATCCCGACCACCAGCCACAACTTTTCATAATAGAAATTCTCGGCCAGGGCGTCCCGCAGCCTTCCCGCCGACTCGGCGTTGTGCGCTCCATCGGCTACGATTAGCGGCTGGCCGGTGTGGTCTTCCAGCAGTTGCAACCGGGCGGGCCACTGGACGCGGGCGAACCCCTCGGCGACCGCCTTTGCCGGGACGGTCAGGCCGCCCGGTCGCTGTTGTTGCTCCCATACTGCCGCCGCCGCCAGGGCCGCGTTCAGGCGCTGGTGTTCGCCCAGCAGCGGTACCCCTGCCTCGATTTCCCCGGAGCCGAACTTTATTAAAAGCTGTTGGCTGGAGAGGTGCCGCCGGTCTGGCCCCAGTTCGGGGGCATTACCGCGCATCTGGGCCGGTTCGACCACCCGCACGGTCGTGCCGCGTTCGGCGGCGATTCTTTGCAAAACCGGCAGGGCCGCCGGCCACTGAAGCACGGTCAGCGCCGGGACGCCCGGCTTGATAATCCCGCCTTTCTCGAAAGCAATTTGCTCGATGGTGTTGCCCAGGACGGCCATATGGTCAAGTGAAAGCGAGGTAATGACCGATACCAGCGGCGTAACCGCGTTCACCGCGTCCAGCCTGCCGCCCAGGCCGATTTCAAGCACGGCGATGTCCACCTTTTGCCGGGCAAAAAAAAGCAGGGCCAGGGCCGTCCCGATTTCATAACTGGTGATTGCGCCGCGCTCGGCGGCCTCGGTCAGCATCGTTTCGACCGCTGGCCGCATCCCTTCGACCAGCCCGGCCAGTTCTTCCCGGCGGATAAGGGTGTCGTAACCCGCAGCCGTTCCCGGTAAGAGTGCAGATGCGGCTGGGTG
>CADDZM010000043.1 GCA_902812345.1 Chloroflexota bacterium
CAGTATGGGCGGGTCGTTTCCGCTTAACCGGGCGGCCCTGGAACGGCCCGACTTCCTGCGCCGCCACGCTCACTATCCCCGGACTATCAACATGATTAAACTGGGCGAGGCGCTGCTGGACTACCAAGAACCGCCCGTGAAAGCCCTCTTTGTCTACAACTCGAACCCGGCGGTGGTCGCGCCCAACAGCCGCAAGGTTATCGCGGGCCTGGCGCGGAAAGACCTTTTCTGCGTGGTCCACGAACAGGTGATGACGGACACGGCCCGTTACGCCGATATTGTGCTGCCCGCCCCCACCACTTTCGAGTGCCTCGACCTGCACGCCGCTTACGGCCACCTTTACGTCCAGTTGAGCGAACCGGCCATTCCGCCGCTCGGCGAGGTCCAGGCGAATACAGAAGTCTTTCGCCGCCTGGCCGCCAAAATGGGTTTTGACGACCCGGCTTTCCGGGACTCGGACGAAGACCTGGTGCGACAGGCCTTAAACAGCGACCACCCGCACCTGGCCGGTATTACTTACGAGCGGTTGCAAAAAGAAACTTTCGTCCGGTTGAACGTGCCAACGCCTTTTAATCCGTTCGTGGGCGGTCACTACCCCACGCCCAGCGGCAAAATCGAGTTTTACTCGGAGCGAATGTTGCGGGCCGGGTTTGACCCTTTGCCGAATCACAATCCGAGCGCGGAAAGCGCCGATGGTTCGCCCGAACTGTTTGCGAAATATCCCCTGCGATTGGTCACTCCGGCGGCCCATCATTTCCTCAACAGTTCTTTTGCCGAGATGCCGACCATGCTCCGTAAGCAGCAGCGGCCTTACCTTGAACTGAACGAGGTGGACGCCCGCGAACGCGGCATCGGGCAGGGCCAGTGGGTGCGGGCCTGGAACGACCGGGGCGCGGCGTTTTTTGTAGCCGACATCAAGGACAGCGTGGCGGCGGGGGTGGCCTGTCACCTGAGCCTGTGGTGGCAGCGTTACAGCCCGCTCGGCTGGAACTGTAACGCCCTCACCAGTGACGCTCAGGCGGACATGGGCGGCGGGGCGACCTTTCACACCAATCTGGTGCAGGTCGAGCAAGCCGACATATCCCTCAAACCCGAAAAGATACGAGAACTGGAAAATCTTTATCCCCTGAGTGAAGAGGTGCGCCTGGGGTAAAATATTCAGGCGGCCATTTTAGACATCTCCCGGCAGGTCGCAGCGCACTTTCGGCACATATCGGCGCAAGCTTGCATATGAGAGTCGTTGTCTTGCTTCGCCAGGCGTTCGCAGTCGTCGGCGCAGGCTTCACAGACTTCGGCGCAAACGCCACAGGTCCGGGCATGGAACTGTGACCCCCGAATCATAAAGTCGGCGCTGGTCTGGCAAACCTGGACGCAGTCCTGCAACAATTTAATATGGTCGGGTGCGGCGTGAGGTCCGCCCATACCCAGACAATGTGTGATGGTTTCGAGGCAGGTCCGGTGGCAATTGGTGCAGTTCTCGATACACTGCTGCATATCGGCGCTCATCTGCTCGTGTTTGTGCGGCATTAAAAACTCCTTTCGTATAAATCCCAAAAATTCACGTAACTATTAACCCAGCAAAATTTAGACCGTTATGCCGAAACAAATCAAACTCTGCCGCCATTCTAAGTATGTTGGTAATTTTGAAGAAATGGCAGGAAGAAATGAAAAAATCTGGAACGTCTCCGCCGTGGCCGTGGTCTTATTTAATGGTGATTTTGGGAGGCAGTTTGATTATAATCGGGGTCTTTTTCCCCTGGTACCGGGTTGAATTTATCAACGGCGAAGAATTAACCATTAACGCTTTAGGCTGGTATAGCCATCCGGTGAGAATTCTACCGGACCTTGACTTATACGGGTTGCCCTGGATAGGAGGGTTAGGAATATTATTTCTGGGTTGTCTGGTTGTAGGATTAACTCTATGCTGTCTCTGGTCGAAGTTTAGCATTTTTAAATGGCTGTTGCTGCTAGTTAGCCTGTTAAGCGTATGGCAGGTCTTTTTTGGTTTTGACTTTGATAGCCATCTAGGTACGATAAATTTCTGGAACGGCCAGGATGCTCTGGCCTCTCTTAGTGTAAGCGGTCAGCCTTATATTCTTGTGGTATGGGCCGGGAGTTTACTGGCTTTGTCAGGTTCCCTTTGGATATTCTGCCGGAGTCTAAAAAATTTGTGAACGGTTTTAACTGACATACCTTAAATCGCACCTGTAAAACATCTTAAAATCAGGGTCATAAACAAAAACCCGGCTAAAACCGGGTCTTTGGTCATTTTAGTTACATTAAGGGCGGCTGGCCGCTAAAACATCGAAAGCTGTCCGTCGTCCGCAGCAGGTTTGGCGCTCTTTTGCCAGGGTTGTAAGGGTGCGCTGCCCGCCCGCAAGGCTTCCAGCCGCCTTATCACTTCCCGGAAATCCTCGACCACCGTCTCTTTAATAGTGGTCAAAGCTTCGCCCTGCTGGCGCATAACGTAGGACGGGTGATACGTGACCATGACTTCGGTATTTTTCGGCCCCTGGAACCACTTGCCCCGGTCTTTAGTAATCATAAAATTTTTGTTATCTAGAATTTTCTTGGCGGCTGTTGCCCCCAGGCACAGCACGATTTGCGGTTTTAGCAGGTCAATTTCGTTTTGCCACCAGATTTCGCAGGCTTTTTGCTCAGGCGGCGTAGGGGCGCGATTTTTAACCGACTTGCCCTCTATCAGAACGGGGCGGCACTTGTTAGTGTTCGTCACCCAGATACTATCGCGTTTGAGTCCGGCCTGTTCCAACAGCGTATTAAGAAGCTTGCCGCTGCGTCCTACAAACGGCTTGCCCTGCTTATCCTCGTCCTCGCCGGGCGCTTCCCCCATCATCATAATGCCGATTTCGCCGGGTGGGACATACGGGCCGTCGCCGAAAACGACCTGGGTGCGGGTTTTCGCCAGGTCGCAACGCACGCAGGTCTTCGCAATATTGCGCATCAAACTTAAATCGTTATAAACGGAATAAATTGTTACGTCACTGGCGGCTTTCGGGTCGTTTACATCGGCCATCTTCAAATCTCCCTTTTCATGCCAATTGCGATTGAAATCGGGTTAATTCTAACAAACCTATCCGTAAAGCGGCAAATGTTGTGCCAGGTGAAAGGCCAGCGGACTTTAAAAAAAGTTCAGTTTAAGGGATAATAGGAAGAACAAGTTTGTGAATTATTGCTTAAAGGTTGAACACTCAGGAGGATAAAATGGGACAGGGCGAGGAAGCGCCTGCGCAGACTACCCAGGAAACACGGCTGGCCGCCTTGTGCCAGGGATTTCAAGAAAAGTTTAGCCAGGCGCCGCAGTTCGTCAGCCGCGCTCCGGGCCGGGTAAACCTTATCGGGGAGCATACCGACTATAACGGCGGTTTTGTATTCCCGGTCGCTATCAACCGGACCGTTTTGATGGCCGTGACCGGGCCGGAAGAAGGCGCCGCGCCGGGTCAGGTGCGTATCTTTTCTAAAGATTACGACCGGGAAGTGACTTTTAACTTTAACAACCTTGAAAAAGCGCCCGAAGCGGAACGCTGGACCAACTATGTACGGGGCGTGGCCTGGGCGCTCAGCCAGCGCGGCCTGCTCGACCCCGGCAAACTCCCCGGCGCGCGGATTATGCTCGAAAGCGATGTGCCGCAGGGAGCAGGGCTTTCCAGTTCGGCAGCCCTCGAAATCGCGACCGCCCTGGCCCTTTTCCAGCTTGCCGGGATAAGTGATGTCGCGATAGACCGCCCGAAGGTCGCCCTGGCCTGCCAGCTTGCCGAAAACCGCTTTGTCGGGGCTAACACCGGGATTATGGACCAGTTTATTTCAGCCCTGGGACAGCCTGACAGCGCCCTTTTGATTGACACGCGTTCCCTGGAATACCGGGCCGTGCCGCTCGGTTTCGCTGGCCGCGGCCTGAAACTGGTAGCAGTCAACAGCGCAGTGCCGCACCGCCACGACACCGGCGGCTACAATCAGCGCCGGGCCGAATGTGAGGAAGCGGCTAAATTCATGGCGAAGGTCTACGGCAAGCCGGAAGATTCTCAGTTGCGCGACTTTACCCTGGAACAACTGTTAGGCGTGCAAGGCAGGCTGGCCCCGGTGCCTTTCAAGCGAGCCCGCCACGTCATCACCGAAGATGCCCGCACCCTTAAAGCAGTCGAAATCCTGGGACGCGGTTTCTCTCACGAAAGTGACCTCACTACCTTTGGCCGGTTGCTTCGCGAGTCGCACGAAAGTATGCGGTTTGACTTTGAGATAACCGTGCCTGAGATTGATTTGCTGGTAAACCTGGCCTGGAACCAACCGGGCGTGATTGGCGCGCGAATGACCGGCGGCGGTTTTGGCGGTTGCACCGTCAATGTGGTTGAAGAAACCGCCCTGGACGCATTTTCCAAAAATGTCTGGCAGAAATACCGCCAGGAAACCGGCCTCGACGCCAAAATGTACGTTTTTGATGCAGTTGAAGGGGGCACCATAATCGCCTGATGCTGAACCCGCAGATAGATTTGATAATGCAGCCCGGCCAGCGGACCTCGCCGCCGCTTCTGATTGTGCTGAGTGGTCCGAGCGGGGTCGGTAAGGATGTAATCGTAGCCCGCATGAAAGAGCGAGGCTTGCCTTTCCACTTTGCTATAACCGCGACAACTCGGCCTAAACGGGATTACGAGGTTGATGGAGTGCATTATTATTTCCGGACTGTCGAGCAATTCCAGGAAATGCTGACCCACAACGAATTGCTTGAACACGCCACCGTCTACGGTAATTATTACGGCCCGCCCAAGTTCGGGGTCCGCGAAGCCCTGGCGCGGGGTGAGGACGTTATTTTGCGCATAGATGTGCAGGGCGCGGAGTACATCCGCCAGACCATCGAAGGGGCTGTGCTCGTTTTTGTCGCGCCCGGCAGCTATGATGAACTAATCTCGCGGCTGATTGGGCGCGGCACCGAAGACCCGGCCAGCCTGGCGGTACGGCTGGCCACTTATGAAAAAGAGATGCAAGCTGCCGCTCATTTCGACTATATGGTTATCAACCGGCAGGACCGGCTTGACGATGCGGTTGACCTTATCGCGTCAATCCTCAAAGCCGAAAAAGCCAGGGTCACCCCCCGGCAGGTCAACCTTTAGCTTTAACATAACCAGGCATAAAAGCGCCGGTTTAGCTTTTTCTAAGGCCTTAAACCCGACGCGGCATTTGCGCCTTTTATTCGGGTTTTACTGACTACTGACCCCTGGCTACTGACTACTTTTTCGGACATCTTTACAAGCTAGAAGTTATGAGCTATAATGCCACAAAACGCAACCGAGAGTTGGGTTAGTTATAACTATCCTCTCTGGGTTTTTCCATTTTAAGAGACCTCTTTTTTACCTAAAGTGCATCCTAATCAAGGGCAAAGCACCTCCAGGTGCTAGGATTTTTGGTATCTGGTTTCTTCGAAGGAGTAAAATCCAACCCAATTTTCTTCAAGTTCCATTTTCACCCTTACAAGCTATATTTGACTAGGAGACTCTGTTATGAGCGAAGTTAAGACGATTCATCTTACCGCCGCCGGTAAGCAAAAGCTGGAAGAAGAACTTCTGGTTTTGCGGACAGTCCGGCGTCAGGAAGTGGCCGACCGTATCCAGCAAGCCAAAGCTTACGGCGACATCAGCGAAAGCGGCGAATACGAAGACGCTAAAAACGAACAGGCCTGGACCGAGGGCCGGATTCGTGAGCTGGAACAATGGTTGACCCACGCGGTGATTATTCCCGATAACGGCAATGGCGATAAAAGCCTGGTCCGTATCGGGACCAGAGTGACCATCCGCGATGAATCCGGCGATAAAGAAATTTACCAGCTTGTGAGTTCACCCGAAGCAAAGAGCAGTGAGAATAAAATCAGTAACGAGTCTCCTTTTGGCGCGGCCATGCTCGGTAAACGCAAAGGCGATAAATTTTTCGTGGATGCCCCGGCCGGAAAACTTGCCTTTACCATAATCTCAATTGAGTGAAGCGCAAAGGTAAAAAGAGCAGTTACGAGCGGCCTGGGAACACACATCAGGCCGCTCTTTTTGTTATAATACGCACAAATTAAATGTGCGAATAGCTGAAAGGTCTGTAGATTGAGCCGAGAAGATTTGAACCTGAACGATTACCAGCGGTTGCGCCTGGAAAAGGCCGCCCGCTTGCGCCAGGTGGGCCGCGATCCCTACCCGCCCCGCTTTACCGAGCGTACCCATACCATAGCCCAGGCTTTGGCCGATTTTGATGAGTATAAGAAAGACGAACATGCCGACCCGCCGGTGGCCGGAAAAACTATCGGCGTCGCGGGGCGCATTTACAACAAGCGGGATAAAAAAGTTATTTTCGCCGACCTGTACGAGGAAGGCGTTAAAATTCAGATTTACCTCAAAGATAGTCACCTCGAAGGTGGCGCGGACGACCTCGAACTTTTTAAGGAAACGATTGACCTCGGCGACATTGTAGGCGTGGTCGGCGTCCCGTTCATGACCCGGACCGGCGAGAAGACCCTTGAAGCCCATAAGTGGGTAATTCTGACCAAGGCCATCAACGTACCGCCCGACAAGCACGAGGGTCTCAAGGATGTCGAGACCCGCTACCGCCAGCGTTACGCCGACCTGCTTGCTAACGCCGAGGTCCGTGACGTTTTTATCAAGCGGTCTGGCATCGTGCGGGCCATGCGTCAATTCCTGGATAGTAAAGGCTTTATCGAGGTTGAAACGCCGGTCATGCAGCCGCTCTACGGTGGCGCCTCGGCCCGGCCTTTCGTGACCCACTACAACGCCCTTGAGCAGGAGTTTTACCTGCGTATCGCCGATGAACTGTACTTGAAGCGGCTGCTGGTGGGCGGCTTTAGCAAGGTCTACGAAATCTCGAAGGACTTTCGCAACGAGGGCATTGACTACCGCCACAGCCCTGAATTTACCATGATGGAGTGCTACCAGGCTTTTGCGGACTACAACGACATCATGAACCTTGTCGAGGAAATGGTGCCGTTTATCGCCCAGCAGGTGCTTGGCGCGACCAAAATTACAACCCGGGGCTACGAGATCGAACTGGGCGGCAAATGGCCGCGCCTTAAACTGCGCGATGCCATCCTGGAGCGGACTGGCCTGGATTACGAGGCTTACCCCGAGCAGGCCGACCTTTACCGGGAAATCACCAAACTGGGTATTAAAGTAGACCCGGACACAGTCTGGCCGAAACTGGTGGATGAACTGTTGAAGGCGACGGTTATTCCAACCCTGATCCAGCCGACCTTTTTGTACGATTATCCCCAAAAGCTGTCGCCGCTCGCCAAGCGCAAGCCGGGCCAGCCGAACACGGTCGAACGCTTCCAGCCGTTTATCGCGGGTATTGAGACCGGTAACGCCTTTAGTGAACTCAATGACCCGATGGACCAGCGCGACCGCTTTTTGGAACAGGGCCGCGATAAGGCCGCCGGGGACGACGAGGCCATGCAGTTTGACGAGGATTTTATCAATGCTCTCATGTACGGCATGCCGCCAACCGGGGGCCTGGGTATCGGCATTGACCGCCTGACCATGCTGCTGCTTGACCAGCCGACCATCCGGGACGTTATTTTGTTCCCGGCCATGCGTAACCTGCCGCCCCAGAGCCAGGCTTAAATAAAAAGAAAAGGGTCGGGGACTAAAAACCTCCGGCCCTTTTAGTTACCAATTTTTAACGAATGTTGCTAATCGAATTTTTTACGGTATCGTGTTTCGTCTTCATAATATTACTAACCGCCGTATAACTCCTGGTTTCGTTTGGCATTTGCGACTCCTGTGCCTGATTTGGTGAGACCAGGCCGCCTACTACCCGGTCGAGGGTAGCATCATCCAGTTCGCCATCGTCTTTTAGAGCAGGCCGGTATTGTGAGAAATTTTGATAGTTCGGGTTTTCAGGCATCTTTCTACTCCTTCAGAATAATCATATTATACTCATATTCTTGTTTCTAATTAAAGCATAGATTCGGGTAATGTCAAAAATTGGAAAGTTTTGCCTCCTTTTACAATCAGCATTGACAAAAGCCCGTTTTGTGGTTGAATCAAACTGAAAAGTCAAAAACAAGCCCAAATCTGAAATAAAGTAAATCGAGGAGGATCGCATGGATTCCGAGAAAGTATACCGCACCGAGTTGTCACCGCTCAGCTTTCTCTGGCGTACTGCTCGGTTGCTGCCCGAAAAGACAGCTATCGTGCACGGCGAACGCCGCTATAACTACCGCCAGTTTGAAGAAAGAGTAAATCGGCTGGCTTCGGGGCTATTGGCTGCCGGGTTGCAACGCCAGGACCGGGTCGCCTTTTTATGCCCGAATATTCCGCCGATGCTGGAAGCTCACTTTGCCGTCCCGGCCGCCGGGGGTATCCTGGTGCCGATTAATACCCGGTTGAGCGCGGGTGAGGTCAGTTATATCCTTGAACATTGCGGGGCTAAGTTTTTATTCGTGGACGCCGAACTGGAAAACCTGGCCGGGAAAGCCCAGGAACTCAATATCAAAACCATTCGGATTGACGACACCGGGAAAAGCGGCGACCCTTACGAAGATTTCCTGGCGGCAGGTTCTCCGGCCCGCCTTGCCACTTTGCCGCCCGACGAAGAAGACACCATTTCCATAAATTACACTTCCGGCACTACCGGGCGGCCAAAAGGAGTGATGTCTACCCACCGGGGCGCTTATCTTAATTCGTTGGGTGAAATTATTGAGACCGGCATGAATATCGACTCGGTGTACCTGTGGGTTCTGCCGATGTTCCATTGCGACGGCTGGTCGTTCACCTGGGCGACCTCGGCGGTGGGCGCGACTCACGTCTGCCTGCGAAAACTCGACCCGACCCGCGTCTGGGAACTGCTTGAAAACGAAGGCGTGACCCACTACTGCGGTGCGCCCACGGTCCAGATTGGCGTGGTCAATCATCCCTCGGCCAGACCGCTTGAGAAACAGGTGACTGTGACTGTAGCCGGGTCGCCGCCTTCCCCGACCCTTATCGGCCAGCTAAAGGCTCTTAACTTCCGGCCCATCCACGTCTACGGCCTTACCGAGACCTACGGGCCGATTACGATTTGCGAGTGGCACCCCGAATGGTACGAACTGCCCGCCGAAGACCAGTCGCGGCTGCTGGCCCGGCAGGGCCAAAGTTACATCGTAGCCGACGAAATCCGGGTGGTGAACGACCAGATGCAGGACGTTCCAAAAGACTGCTCGACTATCGGTGAAGTAATTATGCACGGCAACAACGTCATGAAAGGTTATTTCGCCCAGCCTGACGCCACCCAAGAGGCTTTCCGGGGCGGTTGGTTCCATTCGGGCGACCTGGCCGTGGTCCATCCAGACGGCTATATCGAACTGCGCGACCGTAAGAAGGACATTATTATTTCCGGCGGCGAGAATATTTCAACCATCGAGGTCGAACAGACCGTTGCCCGGCACCCGGCAGTCCTGGAAGTTGCGGTCGTGGCGATACCCGATGCAAAATGGGGTGAGCGGCCTAAAGCCTTTGTTACGTTAAAGCCGGGGCAGGAAGTGAGCGAAAAAGAGTTAATAGAGTTCTGCCGCCAGAATTTAGCCCACTTCAAATGCCCGGCGGCCATCGAGTTCGGCGACCTGCCAAAGACTTCTACCGGGAAGATTCAAAAGTTTGTCCTGCGCCAGAAAGAGTGGGCCGGGCGAGAAAAGATGGTTAACTAGCCGAGCAGTTTTTGAGGGTCGGCGATAACGACCTGGGTCTTGAAAAGGCGGTCGAGCAGGGTCGGACGGGGCGGGTTGAGAAAGAGCGGTAGACAGGCCAGCCCCAGCGCGAAACCGGGCAGGTAGAGCAGGTTGAAGTCAAGCAACCGGAGCGGCCCGGAGATGATTAGCAGGTTTACGGTCTGGTAGGTACAGGTCAGGCTGTAAACCACCAGGGTTTCCCGCAAGAAGAACAGGCCGGGCGGCAATCGCCGGTTAAACTGCCCGGCGACTTTCAGGTTCAGCAGCCTTTTGCCGAAAGAAGCCCCCGACCGCCCTACCGTCAGGGTCGTTACAAGGGCGAAGACCAGCCAGAATATCACGTCCCGGCCAATGGCGGGCAGGCCCACCGCCAACCAATCTTCCGGGACAAAAGTTAAAAAGATAAAATCGTAGAGCAGGTTAAAGGGAATGCCGATTACCAGCAGTTCGAGCAGCCGGGCTAGCAGGCGCGGACCCCAGGTTGCCGGGATAAGGCCGCCCTGGGTCTGCTGCCGGAATTCCTGGGTATAGCGATAGACCACCGGCCGGGGAGCAGGCGCAAACAAAGGGGAGCGGACCGGCAAAGCCTTGCTGGACCTTTTCGGTGGGGCGGTAGATTGGCGCGAAGGCGGGTTAATCATTATGTACTCTTGGTGGCGGTTGGATTCCTTCCGGCAAAATAGCCGGGCAGGCTCCGGCCCGGTCGAAAAAAGTATAGAAAGCCTTCAGAAAGTTGTCAATAGGTCGTAAATCCCCCTTCTATAAAGATAATATTACAGGTAATGTTAAGGAAAAAGCGGAAAACTGTGCTATAATCGAACCAACCGTTACTCTCTTTATTTTCCGGGTCCACCCATTTTAAATCGCTCTAACCTCATTTCACGGGTCTCCTATTTTAACAAACCAAAGATCAAGATCTTTTTAGCGAAAGCTTTTTCTAATTACTTTTATTTGCAAGAAAAGCCATGACCGTTTCAGGTAAAACCACCAGGCCCACCAAAAAGGAATTTATAGAGCAACTTTCCGCCGAGCGTCACGAACTGCTCGATTTGTGCCGCGAACTTTCGCCCGGGGAGTGGAACGAACCCAGCCTGTGTGAGGGTTGGCGGGTGCGGGACGTGGTGGCGCACGTGGCGGTCAGCCAGAACGAGGTCGGAGCGTATTTGCGCACTTTCAGCGAAGACGGCGGCAACAAAATAATCGTGAACAAGCGCAAAGAGGTTCCCATTAAGGAACTTTTGCGGGAGTTTGAAGAATCGGTCGAACCAAACTGGCTCACAAAGTTGCTACCATCTATGTTTTTGTGGGACAACTGGGTTCACCAGCAAGATGTACGCTGGGCGCTCGGTGAAGACCGCCAGCGCACTCAGGCCCCGGCTCGGCTGCGGCTAATCCTGACCGGCCCGACTTTGCGCACGGTCAAAAGACGGAGTGGTTTTCGCTTCGAGGCCACCGATTTGGACTGGCAGGCCGGCGAAGGCGCGGTCGTAAGTGGCCCTGCCGAGGCTATAATCATGGCGTTAGCCTGGCGTCCGGCGGCCCTGGCTCGGCTGGTCGGCCCGGGTCTGCCCGCCTTCAAAGGGCTATTCAGGAATATCCAGGACTAAAGAGCGGAACCCGGTAAGGGTCCGCCCGTTATTATTTCAAGCAGTTTTTCGCTTTTCGACAGTTAAACGGCATTCCAACAATATCATACGGGGGCGGCTCGTGATTAAACTATCCTACAGCCGGCAGAATTTCCGGCGCGGCTCTATTTTCCTGCTGGCGGCTATTTTTATGGTCCTGGCAACCGGCCTTTTCCCAACCTTTTCCCGCGCGGCAGGTTGGATGCCTGCGGCCCAACCGCAAGCTACCGCCGCGGCCCTGGGTCTGTCCGGGACGATTAAGGCTTCCGGGACAAAGTTCGTGGACGGAAATGGCGCGCCGGTCTTTTTGCTTGGCGTGAATTACCAGGGTAATACCGATAGGGTCTGGCAAATCTGGGAAGACGGCAAATATGATCCGAACCTGATTGACGCCAACCTGGGCATGGCCGAAAACGCCGGGTTGAACACCGTCCGCATCTTTGTGAGCAAGACCTTGCGCGACAACATCAACGCCAACAACTGGACCAAGCTGGATAAAATGGTCGAGCTGGCTAAGAAACATAACCTGCGCCTCTTGATTGCTTTTAACGATTACGACGAGCCAAACCTGCAAAAAGAATCCGACTTTGACCGCAAGGTGACGGACCGTTACAAGGGCAAAAGCACTATTTTCGGCTACGACTTGAAAAATGAGCCGCAGTTTGGCGACGTGGTCCCGGCAGACTACCCGAGCGGAGTTGTAGCGCCGCTGCAAGACCAGGCTTTTATCACGGGCATGGGCGAACGCATGAGCATGGCTGAGGTCAAGACCTGGCGGACCACCGCGCAGGGCAAGAGCGTTATCCCGGCTCGCCTGAATGACCAACGCGCTTATTTCTACGCCAACGCCTACAAAATGTGGCAGGAATTTCTGGCTGATAGCAGCGCCTGGGTGGTGGCGCGCAGCGGCAAGAACAGCCTGGACTACCTTGATTCGCCTGACAGCAGCAAATGGAAAGTCTTTATAGACGCGCTTAGCGGCACGGTCGGCAAGTATGTCGCAGTGCGGCAGGGCGCAATCCGGGCCGGAGACCCTAACGCTCTCACCACTATCGGCTGGAGCAATATCATTTTCGCCAAAATGGCCGCTAACAGCAATCTGACTTTTGTGTCGCTCCACCGCTTTGTCAGTGAAGGTATAAGCGGCCTGAATACGACCATAAACTTGCTGGAAAACCTGCGTAAATCTTTCATGAATAACCCGGTCGTCCTCGAAGAATTTGGCTACTCCAACGGCCGCTCGGACAAAACAATGGTTGACCCAAAGCTGACTGCCAACTACGAAACGGCTCTCTGGCTTTATCTCTACAGCAAAGGGTTCGCGGGCGGCTTCAAGTGGCAACTGACCAACTTCACGCTTGGCTATAACAACGTCGAGAATAACTTCGGCCTGCTGGACGACAGCACCCAGCCCAAACCAGCCTATCAGGCTTTGCGCGGCTTTACGACCTCGATTATAAGCCAGAATTTCAAAACTACTTTCACCGGGCAGAGCATCGAGGCCAGCGGCACGAACGTCGAATACAGCTTCACCGGGCCGCTTTCCTACTTCAGCAGCCTTAAGAGCGGCAGTAGCGGCCCTATCAGCTTCAGCCAGGGGTCGAACGCGCCCTTCGCGGCCTGGTGGACCGGAACCGGGTCAGCACCCCAGCTAAATTTTATGAGCGTGCAGGATGTCGCGGTAAAAATTAGCCTGGATAACCTTTACCCTGAGCGTTCTAAGACCCAACCGGTCAAGCTTTTCGCGGACGACCAACCGGTCCAGCAAAACGTGGTTTCGGGCATTTATACTTTCACGGCGCATGCCGGAAAACTCTACCGGGTCCAGGTGCCTGCCACGCCCAAAGCCTTCGACACGGCCAAACCGCTGGCCGGACAGCTTTACTTCAAAGAAACCGGCCACAACCTGGGCGGCAAGTTCCGGGCTTACTGGGAGAAATACGGCGGGCTTGCAATAAATGGCTTCCCGATAAGCGAGGAATTCCAGGAAAACGGCCTGACCGTCCAGTATTTCGAGCGCACCCGCTACGAATTCCACCCTGAAAACGCCGGGACGGTTTACGAAGTGCTGCTGGGCCACCTGGGCCGCCAGATGACTGCCGGGCGTGAAGGTGAACTACCCTTCCAGTCCATTCCGGCCTTCACCGGCGCCAGTAACCGGCTGTATTTCAAGGAGACCGGCCACTCCCTCTCGAACGGCTTCCTGACTTACTGGAAAAATAACGGCGGCCTGTCCCAGTTCGGCTATCCTATCACCGAGGAATTTACCGAGAAGAACCCGACCGACGGCAAGACCTACACCGTCCAGTATTTCGAGCGGGCGCGATTTGAGTACCACCCTGAAAACAGGGGTACGGTCTACGAAACGCTGCTGGGCCACCTGGGTTGGCAACTGGTCCGGGCTAATGGCTGGATGACTTAAAGAGAGAATGGCAACAATAAAGCTAAGAATCTATGAGGAGGGCGGGGCTTTTCTAGAAAGAGTCCGGCCTGTCCTTGAACACAACGAAGCGGCCAATAGTTTAATGCTAGGGGTTGTTTCGGCGGTGGCGGAAAATCCGGCTATTTACGGTGGCCTGCCTTACATGAGCCTGTTCGAGGACGGGGACGAAATTCTTTTAATTGCCCTCAAAACGCCCGGCTTCAAACTGGTGCTTTATGCCGACCCTGCCGCAACCGTCCCGGTCGAATCTTTCGACCTGCTGGTGGCCGACCTGGCGGCAAAAAGTTTTGAAATGCCGGGCGTGCTGGGATCCACCGCGCTCACGGCCCAGTTTGCTCCCCGTTGGGTGGCCCTAAAAGGCGGGAGCTATCGCCTGAGTGTGCGCGAGGGCCTTTACGAGCTGACCGAGGTCGTGCCGCCGCCACCGGCTCCTGGCAAATTTCGCGTGGCCCGCCTGGAAGACGCAGAACTGCTGGCCCGCTGGGTAGTCGCATTTCAGGAAGAAGCACTTGGCATCTCACAGCCGAGTGACCCTACCGAAGCGGTCCGGCGTAGAATCGGGGCCGGGAACCTGTTCGTGTGGGAAGACGAATCCGGCCAGGTGGTCACGATGGCGGGCCGTTCCCGCCCAACCCGGCACGGTGCAAGCGTGAACTCGGTCTATACGCCGCCCGAATTGCGTGGTAAAGGTTACGCCTCGAACAGTGTTACTGCGCTGAGCCAGCTCATTCTCGATTCTGGTAAGCGTTTCGCGGCCCTTTTTACCGACCTCTCAAACCCGACTTCTAACTATATTTACCAGAAAATCGGTTATAAACATCTGCTCAATTACGACGAAATCGTTTTTGAGCCTTAAAATAGACCCGATTTTCAAAACGGCCTGGCATATTGACAAGTGTACTCTGGTAAGTTACAGTTTAAATGGTATAATAAGAACAATCAGCCGGGATAGGCTGGGGGACTTATACTAAAGTTGCCGGTGAGCGCGAAATTAGTCGCCGGAATATTAAAACTTTTGAAGGAGTTAGAGATGACAACCAGTATTGATAATAAAACTGAAACCCTGGTGACTATTACCGACGAAGCTGCCGAGCAATTAAAACAAATCCTGAACGAAGAAGAAGGCTCTAACCTCGCTCTGCGTATTTTCGTCCAGGGTTCCCGCGCGGCTATGACCCTCGATGACACCGAACGCGAAGGCGATGTCGTAATGGACTTCGACGGCATGCGCGTGCTGGTGGACGATGAGAGCGCTCCTTACCTGGCCGGCGCTATCATCAGCTATCAGAACACCCTGATGGAGCGCGGCTTCGTTATCGAGAATGCTAACCTGCCCCAGTCCGGCGGCGGTTGCTGCGGCGGCTCTTGCGGCTGCGGCCACTAATTCTCCTTTTTGAAATTGAGGGGTCGGGCTTGTGGCTCGGCCCTTTCTAATTTATAAAAGTCTTTTATTCTAAGTTTGCCATGAGTGTTTAGATGTATCAAATAACCAAAAGCGTCACTTTTGACGCGGCCCATCTCTTGCGCGATTATGTGGGCAAATGCGCCAACCTGCACGGTCACACCTACCGGCTCGAAGTCGCTATCGCCGGGGAGAAAGTGGACGACGTGGGCATGCTTTACGACTTTTACGACCTCAAAAAGTTAATCCAGGGGGTGGTGGACCAGCTTGACCACCATTTTATCAACGAAGTGCCGCCCTACGACGAAATTAACCCGACCGCTGAGAACCTGGCTTACCAGATTTACCAGACCTTACGCCAACAACTGACCTCCCAGAACCCGCGGCTCAAATTAAAATATGTCCAGATCTGGGAAACCCCTTCCGCCAGCGCAACTTATAGTGAGGACTAAAACCGGATGCCAATGCACAAAAAATACCTGGGAACAAACACCCGGCTCACTTATGATGGCTTTCAACTGGCTCCCCACTGGATTTACCGCCAGCACGACTTTTTAGGCGACGCGGTTGTGGCCTTCCGGGGACCGTGTGAGGTCAGCCTTAGCGAGATGGTAGATATTGAGGACGTTAAGGCCCAGGCTCCGATTTCCAGCCGGGAAATGATCCATTTTATCGTCGAGTTTTTCGACCTCGACCTGGAAAAAGCGGTCTACCGGCAGCGCCTCCTGATTGTTACCGCGAAAGAATACCTCGAAGAGCTTTTGCCGGAAAAAGTCACCCGGCGCGGCGACGACCTCTTTGTCAACCGGCCCCAGGACGGCCAACCCGGCAAGTTAAGTGTTTCAATTGCCACTTCCAGCCCGGTTTCGACCCTCATTCACACCGGCTTTAACGTGATAAGCGAAGGTACGCCGGTCACGACAGTCGGTCTTAACGACCTGAAGATTGACCCCGATGCCTTTGCCCAAGCTGTTCTCGACCGCTACACCGCTGAGGTCGCCGACATCTGGGAGGCCCGCTGTAAGGTCAGGCCGGTAATGTAAACGGTTGGCTGGCGATTTAACCTTTTGATTTGAATACTTTCCTCAAAAGTGAGGGCGGGAAAAGGCATAACAGGGCGGCAAAGCCTGAAAGTCTAACCCGACTCTAACGGGGAACGGACTGGTTTAAATTGACAAAGTGGGCGGCCCGGAATATACTTATATACCTGGGTGATATAAAAAATCAGCCGGATATATAAAAAAGTTGCGTTCATCATAACAGAACGAAATTAAGAAGATTTATATAAAACTCCCCCTACCGGGGCAGCAATTAACAAGGAGTGATATAAATGGCATCGAATGTCGTCACCGATAACACTTTTCAGGAGCAGGTTATCGAAGCCAGCAAGGAGAAACCGGTTTTAGTGGATTTCTGGGCCACCTGGTGCGGGCCGTGTAAGATGCTTTCCCCGCTGGTTGAAGAACTGGCCGGTGAGAAGTCCGAGCAACTCAACGTCGCCAAGATTGACGTAGACGAGAACCAGGCTGTTTCCAGCCAGTTCGGCATCATGAGCATCCCGACCCTGATTCTGTTCAAAGGTGGCAAGCCGGTCAAGCAGCTTGTCGGCTACATGCCCAAGGCCCGCCTGCTTTCCCAGATTGAGCAGTACCTCTAATCAACTCAACTCGTCCTGAAAGGATGAGCCCGAATAGAAAAAGAAACCTCCCGCGCCCGAATAAGGCCAGGAGGTTTTTTAACTCTTGAAAGTTGAAAGATAAAAAGCGGTATAAAAACGAAAAATCCCTGCAAACCTTGCGGCTTCCTGGGATTTCGTGACAGATTTGCATATAGAAGCGGTGGCCCCACACAACCGGCTCGACTTTTGGGATGAACACAGTCGGAACAAACCCTTGCGGGCTGCAACTAACCTGTCCGGCCTTTCCGTAAAGCCTTCCGGCGAAAGCCCTTGCGGATTTTCTTCCGGCCAGTCCTACCTTATGGGATGATAAGCAGGGAATGAACCTTGCGGGTCACTTTCCGGCTTGCTCGCTACCTGCCAGGGAACCCACTAGACGCGCTTCCTTGCGGTTCGCTTTCCAGGCGGTTCTGCCGGGCGATATGAGCTCTGAACGGGGCAAGCCTTTGCAGGCTGCTTTCCGAGCAGTTCAATCTTTATGGTACAACTCGATTGTTGAAAGACCTTGCGGCCTATCAGCCAATCCTTAATTGTGTATCGGTTTGCTTCAACAACTCTGACATCACTATGGTATCAATTATAATAAATTGAGTCAATGGTTTTTATCCACGAATTACCCACAACTTTTCCCACATGGTTATCCCCATTATAAGCAGCCCTTGCCTGCTAACCATAGCCTTATAGCCTATAAACCCCGGTTTCCTCATTACTGGTTTCCTCATTACTATCGGGAAGGTTTGACGCTGCTTTAACTTATAGTCTAAAATTAACTGGCCCATATAAGTTAAAAAAGTAATTACGGCCAGAACAGCGCCGGTCCGCTAACCCTAAAACCTGAGTGCCTGGAGAAGATTATGCCTTATCAATTCATCAACTTCGAGCGAAGTGACGGCGTCGGTACGGTCACTTTGAACCGACCGGAACAACTTAACGCCTTTACTCCGGAGATGCTGCACGAACTAGCCGATGTTTTTAAGGGTATGGAGCGCGACCCCCTTGTCCGGGCTATCCTTATTACCGGGGCCGGACGGGCCTTTTGCGGCGGTGAGAATTTCCGCCAGCGGGTCGAGGGAGAACTTGGTAACTCCGCCCCACCCGTCCAGAACAGTGCGCCGGGCAGCCCTTCTTTCGAAACCTTCACCCCCAATTTTTTCAGTTCCGGCGCCGGTGACAACAGCAGCGCGCCCTATAACCCGGTCCCTATCGCGGGTGGTTCAACGCTCCAACCCCGCTTCGTGAACGAAAACGCCCCGCTTAACCCGGTTCCCCTCGAAAATAACCCTGGTGAAACTTCTTTCAAGCCGGTCGAAGTTACCAACCCGCGTACACAGCCGGCCTTTAATCAGAACCAGAACCAGTCCGAACCGGTTTCCGGCAGCCTGCCGCCGCTCAATGGCCCTGCCGCCCGCCCAACCCAACCCACAATGGCCGAGCAGGTCCGGCGCGGCTACAATCCGCTCATCCGCCAGATTCGTAACATTGAAAAGCCCGTTATTGCTGCCGTTAACGGTATCGCCGCCGGGACCGGTCTGGGTCTTGCCCTGGCCTGCGATATTCGCTACGCCAGCGAACGAGCCCGGTTTGTTGAGGTTTCAGTGCGTATCGGTCTGGTGCCGGGCAGCGGGACCGGCTATTTCCTGCCCCGCCTGATTGGTCTTACCAGGGCGATGGAAATGGCCTTCAATGGTGACGAACTTGACGCGGCTTCGGCGGAAAAATACGGCCTGGTCAGCCGGGTAATCGCCCCGGATAACCTGCTGGATGAAACCCGTAAACTGGCGGTACGGTTGGCGAAAGGGCCAACCCGCGCCATCGGCCTGACTAAACAGATGATGTACCGGTCGGCCACGATGGGCCTCGAACAAGCCCTTGACTTTGAAGCACACCTTGTGGAAGAAGCAGTTCGTTCGCAGGATTACAAAGAAGGTTTACGGGCTTTCAACGAAAAACGCCCTCCTGAATACAAAGGGTTTTAGATTTACGGGCTTATGGCATAAAATTTGCTTCACTATAATCAAGATTACTGTTAAAAAACTTTATATTTAACAGGATTCTGGATGGAAAGTCTTTTTACTCTCTATTCGCGGGTTATTTTACCTGCTATGAGGGGCTAAAAGAGGCTGTTCTCCGACCCTTTAGCGTTTTTTTGGCCTGGCACAGTTTTAAGGTCAATTAAAAGTAAATTAAAAAATTAAGTTTACATATGAGGTATTCTATTAGTTGCTTGAATACACTCAAATAAAGTGCTATAATTAGTTTGACTTGAAATCTATAGCTATAATTTATTCTTTTTTAGAATATGTGTTAGCACTATCTTAGTTAGATTTATGCTACTGGTCAAGCGGTTATAGAGGAAGCAAAGCTGCTCAAAGCTGCTCATTGTAGAATAAGGGTTAAAGAAGTAATAGGAAGTGATAGAAAATGAACAAGGGAAATGATTTCGCAATTGAAGTCGAACCCACAACAAATTTGAATGGGTATAGCAGAATGGCGTCTTCGGAAAATAATAAAAGTAACGGTTCTGGCAAAAACAATTTTTCCAACCAGCCCAGAGGTGAAGCTTCTGATGTAGAACCGCCAGTTCGCCGGCGGGGTCGCAAACGTGGTTCAACCAACTCAAACAACCCGGTAGAACTTGAACCGCGCCGCCGCAAACGTGATAGTGAAGTAATTGTCGGCGAACGGATCCGCCGTTTGCGGCTGGAAGCCGGTCTCAGCCAGGAAGAACTGGGCCGTTCCAGCAAAATGAGCACCAGTTACATCAGCCGTCTTGAAACCGGTGAGGTCAACCCGACTGTTGACGCTCTCACCCGCATTGTCCGGGTCTTTGGCCTTTCGATTGACGGGCTGCTGGAGCTTGATACGGAAGCCCCCCAAATCCTTTCCAGCGAAGAACTTGATCCTGAAATCCGGGTCTGGTTGTTCAAGCTGAAAGGCAAGCCAGTCTCTACTCGGACCAAACGGATTATCCAGACGGTTATCGAAGAGGAACTCAAAGGCCTGGAAGGCGAAGCCGTCAGCTAGGTCTTTTGCGGGGAGCCTTTACAGGCCCACGGCGTATTTATGGGCGCTAGCTGTGCGGCAATTATTTAAGATAGCAAAATTGTTCAATAAAATAAAAAGAAAACCCCTTTTCAAACTGCTTACTGGAAGGGGTTTTTGATTCCTGTAAATTTTAAAACAGTTTTAGTAAATGAACATAGCGTCGCCAAAGCTAAAAAAGCGGTAACGCTCCCGGACCGCCTCCTTGTAGGCTTCGAGGATAAATTCGCGTCCGGCAAAGGCGCTCACCAGCAGCAGCAGGGTCGAGCGCGGCAGGTGGAAGTTAGTAATCAGGGCATCCACCGCTTTGAGCGACTTGCCGGGATAGAGATAGAGCCGGGTTTCGCCTGCGAACGGATGGATAATACCGCTCTCACGGTCAACCGCCGATTCAAGAGTGCGGGTAGCCGTAGTGCCCACGGCGACGACCCTCCCGCCTTGCTGCCGGGCCTGATTGAGCCGTTCGGCTGTGGCCGCGTCAATGGCGCACCATTCGCTGTGCATCTTATGTTCGAGGGCGTTTTCTTCTTTTACTGGTTGGAAGGTATCCAACCCTACGTGCAACTGAACCCGCTCGAAGCCCACGCCCTGCCCTTTTAACGTTTCCAACAACTCAGGGGTAAAGTGCAGACCCGCCGTAGGAGCCGCCGCGCTGCCCGCCGCGCCGGGGTTGGCGTACACGGTCTGGTAGCGGTTGGGGTCTTGCGGTTTCTGGTGAATGTAGGGCGGTAGGGGCATCTGCCCATATTTATCCAGGAAAGGCAAAAGTTCGCCGGAAAAGGCGATATAGCGGCCGTCGCCGGGTGAGGGACCGAGCACTTCCGCCCGCATTTCCTCGCCCGGCGTTCCAAAGACCAGTTTTGCACCAGGCCGCATTCCGCGTCCCGGTTTAACCAGGGCTTCCCAGACCCTCCCGCCGGCGCTTTCAGTCTCAAGGGCCGCGGCGGGCCGCAGCAGCAAAAGCTCAACCTGCCCGCCGGTAGCGGCTTTGTGGCCGAACAATCGAGCCGGGATAACCTTGCTCTCGTTTACAACCAGTACATCGCCCGGGTTCAGGTATTCCGTAATATCGCGGAAGCTATGGCGGTGGGTAATGCGGTGATTGGCCCGGCCCAGGACCATCAGGCGGGAAGCATCGCGGGGTTCGGCGGCCTGCTGGGCGATAAGTTCGGGCGGCAAGTCGTAATCGTAGTCACCCATTAAAATGGGCGTGGCCGGTTCGTTCATGGTCATTGGGCCGTTTCATCCCACAGACTGCCCTGAACCGGGCCGGTAACGGCGGCAGGTTCTTGCAGAAGAAGCCCCAACCGCTCTTTCGCCCGGTTAGATGGCTTGCGTGAAAGATGTTCGTAGCCACGCTGGGTAACGACCCGGCCCCTGGGAGTGCGAGCAATAAAGCCAAGCTGCAAAAGATACGGCTCGTAAACGTCCATAATGGCGTCGGTTTCTTCGCTGGTAGCGGCGGCAATGGTTTCAATACCGACCGGCCCGCCGTCGAACTTGTCTATAATCGCGGCTAGCACCCGGCGGTCGCCATCATCCAGGCCAAGTTCGTCAATGTCCAACCGTTGCAGGGCTTCGTTGGCGACGTCCCGGGTAATTTTACCGCCGGCGCGCACCTGGGCAAAGTCACGAACGCGTTTAAGCAAGCGGTTAGCGATACGAGGTGTCCCGCGTGAGCGGCGGGCTACTTCGGAAGCGCCTTCCTCGTCAATATCAACTTTTAAGATGAGCGCGCTGCGTTTAACAATCTGCTCCATGGCATCCTGGCTGTAGAAATCCAACCGGTAGACTGCCCCAAAGCGGTCCCGCAAAGGCGAACTTAAAAGGGCCAGGCGGGTCGTTGCTCCTATAATCGTAAAGCGGGGTAGCTTTAGATGAATACTCTGGGCGGTCGGCCCTTTGCCGGTAACAAGGTCAACCGCGAAGTCTTCCATAGCCGGGTAAAGCACTTCTTCGATAGTCCGGTTAAGGCGGTGAATTTCATCAATGAATAAAATATCCTCCCGTTTTAGATTGGTAAGAATTGCCACCAGGTCGCCCGCCCGTTCGATGGCCGGGCCGCTGGTAATCCGCAAATTAACGTTCATCTCGGACGCGACAATGCCGGAAATCGTAGTCTTACCCAGGCCGGGTGGCCCATAGAAAAGGAGATGTTCCAGGGGTTCTTTGCGAGCTTTGGCGGCGTCAATCAGAATCTGAAGGTTTTCTTTAACCTTTTCCTGTCCAATATATTCGGGGAGTTTTCGCGGGCGCAGGGTGGCTTCAAAGGCGCGTTCTTCATCCCGGCCCCGGCCTGAAATTGTTCGTTCGCTCATAGTAAGATTTGCTCTACTTAAAAGGTCCAAAAATAAACGCACAATTGTACGAATATTACCCTAATTTTACCCCAAAACGGCCTAAAGCACAATCTTCAAGGACTGAAACCAATTTCAAAATTATAGTAATTTTGGTGCGCTTTGGGGATTGACAAAAAAAATGTTTAGGAATAGAATTTATACAAGTATTTAATACTTACTTAACATTTGCCTGCTATAATACTTCTATCAAGAAGTGCTGGCGTGTTAACAAGAACTTTTCAATATATATTCCAACGGGTAGTTTAGCCGTTCTCTCTTCTGGCTTGCTGTTTTTAGCAGCCTATGGACTACAACAATCTCTCCTCCTACCCCTTTAACCCCTCCTCCGCATGCGGGGCGGAGGAGGGACCGAAGGGGTTCTCGCTAAAGAATTTCTTCTCCTTTCCTTCTTTTCTCTCACATCTCTTTTCCTTTAATCTAACCTTTTTCCGATTGGATTCATTATTGGGCTTTTGGCATTTTATAAATAGAAAAAGGCGGCCTGTATATTTCACAAGCCGCCTTTTATAGCGGGTCAGACCGGTTTACCGTTTAAAAAGCCCTGACTCGCTTACTCTTCGCCACCCGTTTCCGTTTCGCGGAGCAGGTTCAAGCGGCGGAAGTAATCGAGCGCGGCGGCCCGGATGCCGATATCGTGTCCGGCGCGTTCGCTCAAATACCATTTATGTTCGAGGATTTCTCGCCAGCGCCGCTCGGCCTCTTCGGGGCTTTTCGGTTCGTGGCCGGTCAGGTTCGCCAGTAACCGGACATAAAAGCGGCCTTTCTGAATATCATCCGGGTGCAGTTTTTCGACCCGGAAATATTGCAGGTCATCCTGCCAGTTAGCATCGGTCACATCACCTTTGTCGGCCAGTTTGGGACGCCAGTTAAAGTGCAGTCTTGGTCGCAGGTTCAAGTGACGGCGTCGCGCTGTTTTCTTGCGGGCTATCCGGGGCCAGTTTCCCGGCTTAACTGCTTCGGATACGGCGGCGCGGGCGATGTCTGTCACGCTAAACCCGGCATTAAGGAGGTCGCGCAGGTTCGGCAGAATCAGGCCTGCCACAATACCCAGCACGCCCTGGCTTGGTTCGGGTTGGTTGCGGATGCGTTCGGGTATAACCGATTGTTTAAAGGTCCATTCTTTTAAAAAATCGTGGGCGTAATTCTTAAGCCAGTCCTCAGCGGCTTCTTTGAGGCCGACTTCGTTTCCGGCTTGCTCGGAAAGCACCCATTTGTGGTCAATGAATTTGTCCCACAGCACTTTAGCCAGGTTATTTGGAAAATAATGGCCGGTCAGGTTAAAGACTTTACGGCGGTACAACTTGGGGTCTTCATCCTGGGCTACCACGTAGGAAAAATCTTTGATGTTCTCAAAGCCAACTCCGTTCTGGCCCCAGTTTACGTCAAAGATGCCATAACCGAGCCGGTTCAACATTTCCCGGTCCTGAAAAATTTCGCTTGCGTTAATATCACCATGCGTCATTATTTACCTGCTTTACTTACGACCTACTCCACTAGATTATGCAAGGACACCGGACTAAATTCGGGCCTATATATACCGGCAATCTATTCGTTGCTAAAAATTTCGATGTTGGCCCCGCTGATATGACCTGATTGGGCCTCATCGGCCAGGAACAGGATAGTGCGGGCGATGTCGTCCGGGGTAGTCGAGGTATTCAGGAAAGGCGCGGCTTTTTTTAGCATGACGGTATCCACCGCGCCCGGCGCGACGCTGTTGACCCGAATCCCATGCAGCTTACCTTCGACGGCCAGGATTTCACTCAGGCCCAGGACACCGTACTTTGACACCACGTAAGCGCTGGAGCCTGGAAACTTTTCAGGGCCGCGCACGCCTGAAAGTGAAGTCAAGTTGACCAGCGTGCCTTTTTGCCCCGCCGCTATCATCTGGCGAAATGCCTCCCGGCTGCACAGAAAGGTTCCCCGGATATTCACGTTCAGCACGCTTTCCCAGGTCGCCAGGTCCATTTCAGCAAAATCTCTTTTTTCAAAGGCAGCCGCGTTATTGACAAGAATATTCACGGGGCCAAAGGTTTCAAGGGTTTTTTTGAAAAGCGCCTGGACCTGGCTTTCCTCGCTGATGTCGGTCGGCACGGCCAGGCATGTCCCGCCTGCCTGCTCGATTTCCCCGGAGACCTGGTTTAGCTCGGTTTTGCTGCGGCTTGCCAGAACCACTTTCGCGCCTTCCCTGGCGAAAAGCCGCGCCGTGGCGGCTCCGATACCGCGCCCGGCCCCTGTCACAATCGCTACCTTATTTTCTAACGCGCCCGGCATTATGCTACGACCTCTCTGTAGTAATCAATATAGTCGTCCAGCATCTTTTCCAGGCTGAAGCGGGTTTCAATTTGCCGCCGGCATTCCCGGCGGTCCAGTTGCCCCAAATTCCGGGTGGCCCCGGCAGCGGCGGCAATATCCATGAAAGGGACCAGAAAGCCGGTCTCTCCGCCGGTGACGATTTCGGGTGCGGCTCCACGCTGCCAGCTTACCACAGGGGTTCCGGCAGCCAGGCTTTCGGCCAGCACCAGCCCGAACGGTTCTTCCCAGCGGCTTGGAAATAGCACGCCCTCGGCCCGGCCCATTAACTCGTGTAAAACTTTCCGGTCGAGCCGCCCCAGGTAATCCAGGGCAGGGTCGGCGGCCAGTTGGGGCTTGATTTTCTCATCAAAAAAGGTCTGGTCGTAGATGCCGCCCGCCAGGATTAGTTTCCGGCCAGCTTGCCGGGCAATCTCAATCGCCAGGTCCGGCCCTTTTTCGGGAGCCATCCGCCCGGCGAACAGCAAAAACCCTTCGTTGCCCGTCCCAAAGGGAATTTCAGCAGTATTTATGCCATTGTATATAACCCGGTCAAAAGCAAAATCGTTCGTGTAGGTACGGGCACAGGCTTCCGAGACGGTCACCGCCCGGCTCCGCCCGGTTTCCCGGTAAACTGTCGCCAGGGCAGCGTTAATATGTGGGTCTACCGAGGGCAGGTGGACTGTATGTACCACCGGCACCTGCGAGAGCGGGCCGAGGGCATAGGCGGGCCAGTCAAAAGCGTGCGCGTGAGCAATATCGAAATGGTTCGCCGCGTTGATTTTTAGAAAGGTTTCCAAAAAAAGCGCGCCCTGCCGGAAGAAAGCCTCAGCGTCGAAGTTTTCGCCCATGCTCTGGAAGTCCGCCGGGGTCAGTTCGCCTGCCTTTACCGCGATTTCTTCCAGGCGTAAGTTCGGCGGAGGCTGGCCGTTCTTATCTTCCAGTCGGGACCCGCTGGCGGCAAAAATCGTCACGTCATGGCCGCGTCCGGCCAGACCCAGGGCAAGTTCGTGCAACAAGACCTGCGCGCCGCCCAGGAAAGGCGGTCCAACCGGTGTCACTAGAGGCGCGACCAGGGCAATATTCAGCTTTTCGCCCGGTATTCGGGATTTCTCGCTCAATTTTAGTTTCCTTTATGTAGGATTTAATAATAGAATTTCAGGCTTTGCCGTAGACCGGAATGGCGGCGCCGCAAATAAGCTCAGCTTCTTCGGAGACCAGAAACGCGATGACACCGGCGATTTGGCCCGGCCTGGGCCACCGGTCGAATTTGGCTTTGGGCATCGCTTCCCGGTTGATGGCCGTATCAATGATACTGGGCAGGACCGCGTTGATATTTATATTCTGGTCGAGGGCTTCCACGGCAACGGCTTCGACCAACCGCAGCACCCCCAGCTTTGAAACGCTGTAGGGAAAGCTGTTCGCGCCTTTGTCCACAGCGGCCCGGCTGGCGACATGGACGATTTTCCCGCCGCTTTCGCGCATGGCCTGCAGGGCGTACTTGGTCAGGAGGAAAGCTGATTTCAAATTTAAATCAATTTGCTGCTCGAAGACTTCCAACGGCAAATCCGAAACAGGTTCGCCCGCGTGATACCCGCCGACCAGATTAATTAGCCCGTCTAACCGGCCTTCGTTCTGTTTTACGGTTTCAAAGAAACTTTTAACGCTTTTTTCGTCCCCGGCATCCAACCTGAGAGTGGTTTCGCCCTGACCTCCGGTTGGCTGGCTTTTAGACGTGCTCCGGCGTGGGGCCAGCACTTTAGCCCCGGCCCCGCTAAGCGTTTCAATCACAGCCTGGCCCAAATCGCCGCTGCCGCCGCTGACGATAAAAACTTTACCCTCGAAATTATAACTTATCATTGGGTTCTCCTTCAGGTTCCCTCTTATTATATTCCTTCCCCTTTGTTGACATAAATCATAACTATACTGGTTCTCTTTATTAAATGGTATTAACGAGGATATTACTACTAAATTTACCTCTGGTATTAAGTATATAACTCATGGTTCGCGTAAATTTGAAAGCCTTTGAAACAATTAAGTACTCAGCCGGGTGTATAACTCCGGCCCCCAGCCCAACAGGCTTAAAATACGCTCCTGGAGCGGGGTTAAGGCGGTTAAGGT
>CADDZM010000044.1 GCA_902812345.1 Chloroflexota bacterium
GCCTTGAATCCGGCCAATACCCCGGCCCAGGAGGTCTTCCGAAACCTCGCCGACGATTGTCTCGAACCCGGATTGAGCCGCTACCTGGGCGATGCCGCCACCCATCAACCCGCAACCCATAACGCCAACTTTTTTAATTGTAGCTGCCATTCCGGCACGCCTCCTTCAGGTTTGTTAAAAACAATAAACCGCCCGGGCCGGTTTTACTCTAAATCGAACCGTGGGAAGTTAATTGAAAACAATAAGTTTGCTAAATTAGCCGCATTATACAATAGGCCGGGAAGTAATTTAAATCTTTTGCCGGGTTGGGGCGAGAAACAGCCGCCAGAGTTAATTGGCGCTGAAGCGGTCACGCAGGTTATAAGAATTGGTTTCCTTCCATAAAGTTTCACTACCTTCGCCCGAATTATGCTCCGCGGCTTCGGGACGGGTGGCTTTGGCCTTGATTTTTTCAAAAAAGGCGGTCTCGGTTTCAAGAATGTGCAACTCTTTTTCAAGCCGGATGTGCAAGCCGGGCGCTTCGAGCAGCAGTTGTTTATCCTGGGCGCTGATGTAGAGCCAGTTCGGGACCAGGAAAGAAAGCACCCCGGCTTCAGTTGGAATATCAAGGGACTGGATGCGTTTTCCGGCCAGTTCCATCAAAATCCGCAAGTATTGTTCAAAGACCAGCGTAAGGCGGGAAACGGTTTCTTGAAAAACGCCCGGTTCGAGTTCTTCAGGCTCATCCGGCCAGAGTTCAATATCGCCGGTCATATAGGGGCGGTCCGTCCGGTATTCCAGCAGATGAAAACGCTCGGTGCCAACGGTTGTAATCATCATGCCGCCATCTTCTAGATGAGAAACCTCGGTAATACGGGCCAGGGTGCCAACCTTGAAAGGTTCGGGCGCTTCAGGTTGCAGGCGGCCTTCCAGGACCGAATCACCGGACTGAAGCAGAATGACCCCGAACGGCTTATCGTTCTCAATACACTCGCTAATCATCTGGCGGTAACGCGCCTCAAAGATGCGGAGCGGCAGCGTCATCTGAGGAAAAAGGACTAATTCTAATGGAAAAAGCGGGACATCTTTGAGTATCATTTCGAGGCTTTCCTACCTATTGCCTATTGTTTAACAGCTTTTTGCCAGTATAGAGCATTTTTGCAAACCGGCGCAATACTTTGCAGGGCTTTTTAAGGTTGAAATAATTTAACAGGAAGCCTGGCCTATGAGGAAGAAGTCGAAGGTTTGGCGGGCCTGGCTCTCTGAAAAGCTCTGGCCCAGCAGTTTTTCCAGTTCCGCGGGAGTGTAGTTTATTTTAAGGACATCATGGACAGTGCCGTTATTGAGCGGGCGGTGAGAAATTTCTTCGTGCGGTACGCCGGGCCGGTAAGCCGAATCAAACATCAGGACGTTGCCGCCTGGTTTGAGGACGCGCTTTATTTCTTCAAAGAAAGGGGCGACCCGTTCGTGCGGAACGTGGCTCAGCCAGAAGCCGAAGAAAACAAGGTCAAAAGTCCGGCCGCCGAAAGGCAGGAGATAGGCGTCGCCTCGCACGAAAAGAGTTTTTCCCAGCAGCGCGGGGTCTTCCTTTTCCAGCCTGAGACGGGTCTGGCCGAGCATCGCCGGGGAGTAATCGTAGGCGATAACCCGGCCGGTATCGGTCAGACTGCGGGCGAAAAAGGGGGTCCATTTGCCGGTGCCACAGCACAAATCGAGCGCCCGCATCCCGGCGAAGCGGTTTAGCATGCCGCCAAAGCGAGCCGCTTCCCGGCCCAATTCGGCTACCTGGGCATGCCAGGCGGCGTTGGTCCGGGGGTCGTTGTAGCGGCCCGCCCGGTGATACCAGTCGTCGTATTCTTCCGCCCGTTGCTCGTAGTATTCGTGCATCGAGCGGTCAATCTCGTTTTTCTTGAATGGCGCGGCCATATTATTAAGTTAAACCCCGGTCATCGAGCGGCCCTGTTCGAGCATCTCGCGAACCTTTTCGGCCGAACTGGTCTCGGTATAGACCCGCATAATCGGCTCGGTGCCGCTAAAGCGGATGAGCAGCCAGCTTCCGTCCTCGCTGTAATATTTAAAGCCGTCATCGGTGCGGCTTTTTACCACCGGCATTCCGGCAATAGTTTTGGGCGGGTTGGTGCGCAGGCGGCCAATAATGGCCTCGCGCTGGGACTGCTCGAACTTGAAGTCAATCCGGTCGTAGTAGTGCGGTCCGACCTTTTCAAAAAGATATTCCAGAAGACCGCTGGCCGATTTCTTCAGCTTCACCATCATATCGGCGATAATCAGGCCGGACAGAATGCCGTCGCGTTCGGGGATGTGGCCCCGGAAGGCAAAGCCGCCGCTTTCCTCGCCGCCCATAATAGCGTTGCTCTCCATCATTTTCGGCCCGATGTGCTTGAAGCCGACCGGCGTTTCGTAAACCTCGACGCCGTACAGTTTCGCCAGTTTATCAGCCATACTGGTAGTGGAGAGCGATTTGACAAGCGGGCCGCGCTCGCCGCGCACTTCGAGCATGTAGAGGGCCAGCAGGGCGTAAACTTCCAACTGGTTCATGAAGCGGCCGTTTTCGTCCACGATGCCTACCCGGTCGGCGTCACCGTCATTCGCGATACCCAGGTCGGAGTGGCTGTCTTTCATAACCTTCATCAGCTCGGTCAGGTTCCTGGCAATTGGTTCGGGATTGTGCATGCCGGGAAAAATCGGATTCCGTTCGCCGTGAAGTTGGCCGACCGTGACCTTGCCTCCCCCTAGAATCCGGGGATAGAAACCCTGCCCCGCGCCCCACATCGGGTCAACGACTATATTCAGGTCGCTATTCATAATGCCTTCCACGTCCACAATGCGCTTCAACTGCTCGATATAGCCGAGCGAAGCATCAAAATACTCAACCAAGCCCTGGCTCTGGGCCTGGGCGAAAGGCATCTTCTTAACCTCGCCATCCAGTCTTTTTTCGATTTCCTCGACAATCTCAGGTGAGGCCGAGCCGCCATAATACGGCTTGAACTTGAAGCCGTTATCGGTCGGTGGGTTGTGGCTGGCCGTAATGACAATACCTGCCCCGGCTTTTCTCTCGGTAATGGCGTAGCTAACCACCGGGGTAGGTACGAACTTGTCCGTCAAAAAGGACTTAATGCCGTTCCCGGCCAGCACTTCGGCGACGGCTGCCGCGAAGTTCTCGGAGCCGAAGCGGGTATCGTAACCGATGATAACTCCATCCTGGGCGCGGCCATCACTTTTAAGATAGCCGGCGGTAGCCTGGGTTACATTACGTACATTTTCAAAGGTGTAATCTTCGGCGATAACTGCCCGCCAACCGTCCGTCCCGAACTTTATGTTTGCCATGTGGCAACTCCTTCCGAATATAGAATATAGGGCTGCGCCGAACTATAAATTGTTGCTCAAAACTTGCCTGGTTTCCTTAAATTATTTCAAGTAATTGCCTTTTAACCTGGCCGAATTATGCCCTCTCGACCTTTACCTGTCAAACATTATCAGCCGGCGGTGTAAAATTATAAACAGGTTTGCACCTTTAAACCAGGTGAGTTAAGATTGGTGCTGGGCGCACACCTTGTGCCGGGAATACGCCAGGTTATTTATTCCTAGCATGCCTCAAACATTGTACCCGCCAACCTTTTACGCACCATGAGAAAGGCAATCCTCTGTCCGAATTCTCTCCCCACCGTTTTATTTATCTTTTCCTGGACGGCATTGGCCTGGCTTCCGCCAGCCCGGCTAATCCTTTTAGTCCGGGCGAAGCCGGGCCGGATGAGGCCGGGCCAATGCCTTTTCTGGCCGGGCTTTTGGGTAGGCCGCTCCTGGCCGGACCTGCCATTCTTACCCGGGATATTCTCTTTAAGCCGGTGGACGCAACCCTGGGCATGCCGGGCCGCCCTCAAAGCGCTACCGGGCAGACCGCGCTATATACCGGGCGGAATGCCCCGCAGTTCCTGGGCCGCCACCTGACCGGGTTCGCGAACGGGTCATTGCGGATTTTAATCGAAGAAAGCGGGCTTTTTAAGCAGGTGCTGGCGCTGGGCGGGCGGCCTACCGCGGCCAATCTCTACACCAGGGAGTATTTCCAGGCCATTGAAAACCGCCGCCTTCGCTATTCGGTTGGCGCCTTGCTCAACCTAACCTCCGGGGTGCCGTTTCGGATGCCGGATGATTACGCTCGCGGTGAAGCTCTTTTCTGGGATATTACCAACCGCTACAGCCGTTCGCGCGGGTTCCCGCTTCCGCTAATCACACCCCGGGAAGCCGGGCAGCGCCTGGCCCACCTGGGCGCACAATATGACGTGACCCTTTTCGAGTGTTACCTGCCGGATTACGCCGGGCATTCCCAGGACATGCCACGCGCCCTGGAGGTCTTACGAGAGATTGACGGCCTTATCGAGGGAGTCATACTAAACAAAAGCGCCGAAACCAGCCTGGTGATTTGCAGCGACCACGGCAATATCGAAAACCTGGGGTTAAAAGTACATACTCTGAACCCGGTGCCGCTTCTGGTCTTCGGTCCGGCGGCCCTGGCCTTTGCGAATGTGGAAACGATTATGGGTCTGACCCCGGTAATAGTCGAACAAATCCGGCGCGGCATGGCCCCAAAAAGCCTGGAAAACCTGGCGTGAAAAGTGTGTTTTCAGGCTAAAAAGCCGAATCGGGGAATAAAATTTGCTATAGAAGATAGGGTACGGCAAGGGTGTTTTGTGCCGCAAATTTTTAGGGAGACCGGTTTTTCACCAGGCTGTAATTTTCTATGATACCGCCACCTTATAATATTAGTTATTGCTATCTATCGTTTGAGCAGTTACAATAATTTTATGATTGAGTAACCGATTTAAATCGAGTACAAGACTTAATCCAGCTAACCAGAAAGCAGGCAGCCCATGGCGCTTTCCAACCGTTTTACATCGCAACTTTCCCTTGTTAAACCCATAGACCTGACCGAGAAAGAGAACGAAAACGAAACTGAACCCGAAGTTGATCCAATAAGCGAAGAAATTACCAGGCCCTTCAAAGCCCTGGCGACTGTCGTGCCGCAAGAAGAACCTTTTTATCAGCCGGACCCCGCCGAGTTAAACCCTGCTTTATTCGGGGTTGCAGCTGATACCAACCCTATTCTGCCCGCTGTCTCTGCTAATGATAACCCGATGCTGCTTGCTCATCAACCGGCTGAGGTACCTTTGTACATGCGTAACCCTGGCCCGCCGCCGAAACTCCCGCGCAACCTGAACGTCAAGAGCCTGGGGCGGAGTTCCTATCGCTTCCAACAGGTCCAGTTCGGCTACACCAACCGGCGGACTCAGCTTTATATCTGCGCCCTAATCGGAATCATTTTACTTTTTGTCATAATTGTCATCAGGCCGCAGGACCGTAAAGTCGAGAACAATATCCCGGTAGCCGTGGCAGCTAACAGCACCGTTGACCCGGCAGTTACCAAAAAACCTTTTTATTCGCTGGTTACGAACAATGAGCAGTTCGCGGTCGTGACCGACGCGGCCGGGTTCGTCCTGGAAGAACCCCACGATGGGGCTATGCAAATCCAGAACCTTTCCCAGTTCACCTTTATTGCTTTACAGCGGAAAAGCGATGACGGCTGGTATCAGTTAAAGGGCGGCGCCGGCTGGATAAAAGCTTCCTCGGTCACGGTCTTCCCTAGCGAGGAAACTGCCTGGGGCTTTAAAAATAGCGAGGAAGCCAAGATAAAAGGCTAGTTTTAATCATAAGCCGCAATTTATAAAAGATAAGACCGCCTGCTTACTTGAAAAAGGCGGTCTTTTTTAATTCGTGGTTTTAATGTAGTGACCGGCAAGCCAGCTTATTCCCGGCCTTCTTTTAACTCGCGCAGTTGCCGTTCCAGTTCGGCGGCACGCCTTTTATAAGTTTCGCCTTCGGTAAGCCTCAAATTGTTGGTCTGGTCGTAGAGCCGCAGCATTGGCCCGTCTGCTACCAGCCAGCTATTTAACTCACTTGACCACAGGCGGCCCAATTCGTCCGGTGAGATTTCCAGCGGATTGCCATTTTCATAGCGCCAACCCACTAATCTCCGGCCCCTTGTAGCCCGCCAAACCGGCGGCTCGTTGGGGTCATAGGCGAAATATTCTTTAACTCCCAGGCGGCCATAAATCTCCGGTTTATTATTTTCTCCGACCATTATGTCGCTACGCCAGGTTGATTGAGAACTGATTTCAAATATTACCGGTGGAATTTCACCGGGGCCAACCGTCCAACTGGTCATCGTTCGCCTGGCTTCAGAGGAAATTATGATCCCCTTAAAGACGCTTATATCCGGGGTGATTTTGTTCTGGCTATTTTTAACCGTGTGATGATATAACTCAAGATTGCCTGCTATATACCAATTTTCGATGTGAAATAACCATCTCATTACCTCAACAAGATAATGTATAAGGTCAAACTGGGGGCCGCTTTCACCCATCTCGTCTTCCTCAAGCAAATATTCTTCGGGGAATAATTCCAGGTCGGTTTTTTGTAAGGCCATAAACTTCTCCTCTTGCGCTTTAAAAGCTTAGCGGCTTTAAAATTATTATACCTAAAGACCCTGGTCGAGGGAAGACGAGTTTTCGAGCCAATCTTTAACGGTTGCTCCCAACTGGTTCAGGCCGTCAACCTGGGTGGCGAGTGGCGGCAGCGAGTTGAGGAAAAGCGCACCGTAACTCTTGCTTATCAGGCGGCTATCCAGCATCACGACGGCGCCCTGCTCGGGCTGGCCGGTTAAGAGGCGTTCGAAAGCCTGGCGGAAGCGCAGAATCGTGCGCGGCAGGGCGTATTGCTCGAAAGGCTTTTCAAAGAGCTTGCTTTCGACGCGAGCCGCAAAGACCGGGTCGCTTGGCGGGTCGAAGGGTAACTTGGTTATCACCATGAGGTTGAAAAGGCCGGTTTCGCTATTTTCATCTTCGCCTTCGGGCATGTTACCGCTCAATTCGGTGGTTTCCCAGAAATTGAGGGTCGTTAGCATCACGGCCTGGGGCGTGTTCTTGAAGCGCGTCATCATGCTGCGGCGCGTGCCATCCTGACCCTGGCCCAGCACCAGGATATTAGCGGTTTCAAGCGGCCGCTGAACTGCCCGGTAGCTCAGGCGCAGGGCGCTGTTCGACGAAAAAATCGCCACCACCCGGCCTTTGCTCAGCTTCACAAGCTCCATAATATTCTGGTCTACGCTTTTCTGGTAGCCGGGCTGGTTAGGTTCGGGCATATCACTCGGCAGATAAAGCAGCGTCCTGGAAAAATCGCGCTCAGGAGCTAACCGCACTTCCTGAGACCGAATGTGTTCCAGGCCAAGCCGGTCTTTGATAAAGCTAAAGTCGTTTTCGGTCGTGAGGGTTGCACTGACCATTGCGACGCTGCGTTTGCGGTTGAAAAGGCGCTGTTCCAGCAAAGGCGCGACTTCCAGCGGGGCGCTGTAAAGACTGATGCCGGTCCTTTCCGTGACCGGGGCAGTGTCACCGGGCGAAATGGCCTGGGCCGCGCTGCTCGTCGCGTGGAGGCGAGTCGCGCCCATCCAGAAGATTTGCCCCTGTTCGCCGGTCTCGAAAGCGGCGGTCAGTGTGTTAAGCAGGTAGTTACACTGGTTGACATAAAATGAAAGGTCAACCAGCATTTCTTCGGCGCGGGCCAGCGAAGCTTTAGCGTTCTGGGCTTCGTCGCGTAACTCGGCCAGCTTGTAATATAGTTCTTCCCATTCGGTATGAAAAGCTTCCCAGAGGCCAACCGACTCAGCCCAGACCGTGCCATTGCGGAATTTCTGGTCGAGGCGCAAGCGTCCGTCGGCCTGCCCGGCTTCCTGGTTGTGCTGGTAGAGAATCGCGCTGAGTTCGCGCAAGAGATTCCCGGCGGTGTCGCGGGCGAGGTCCACCTGGCGCATGGCTTCTTCGCCCGATTGGGCGAAAAGCGTTTTGATTTCCGGCGTGGTTTCCGGGCTGTAGAAGCGCTCGAAGTCGTGCAAAAAGCCGTTGCGCTCCAGTTTGGCCGAAACTTTCCAGGTGACGGGGCGGCTCAACCAGTCGAGATAGTTGAAAAGGCTGTAGGGCGTAATCGCGATACCCCACTGGCGGGTTGCTTCGTCTTCAAGTTGGTGAGCGTCGTCCAGCACCAGGTAGGCGCTTTCGGGCAGCGTCCCGGCCTGTCCTACCAGGTCGGCCAGCACAAGAGCCTGGTCGGCCACAACGATATGAGAATGTTGAGCGCGTTCACGGGCACGGTAGAAGAAACAGCGCGGCCGGTCCGCCCGGTCGCACAATCCCGGCGTACAGAGTCCTTTCTGGCTGTTGATGCGCGACCAGAGGCGTTCGCTGCTGCCGATGCGAAGTTCGCTGGAATCCCCTGTAGTGGTGCCGGGCAGCCAGACGAGGACTTTTATTAAAAGTTTTAGCTCATCATCGGTAAGAGAGTTGGTCTTGCGGAAACTTTCCCAGCGGCGCAGGCACAAATAGTTGGTCTCGTTTTTGACGACCGAGACCTTGAAAGGTTCAGCCCAGCCTTTGAGACGTTTCTTGCCGCCTGTCTCGGTCGGGTTGCTTCCCGGTTGGCCGGATTCCAGGGCAGCCAGTTTGTGCTTGAATTCGGGAATCAGGTGGTTGAGCAGTTCCTCGCGCTGGGTATCGCTGTTGACCGCCAGGACCACATTCTGGCCGGTCTGGCGGGCCGTTTCAACCGCAGCAGCCAGCATGCCCCAGTTCTTTTCGCGGTGACTCCCGGCCTGCCCGGCGGGCACTTCTAAAAGCAAATGGTGGCCTTCGTTAAAGGCTTGCCGGATGGAGAAAGCCACCCGGTTATCAAGCTGGGCGAGGACTTCGGGCTGAATCGGGTTGGGCGTTAATGGCACCAATTTTTCTTCGTCCGCCAGGAACAAAAAGCCCAGGTCATTCGGTTTGGTCGCCTGGTTTTGCGCTACCAGTTTTTGTTTGAGCAATGCGCCCAGGTTGCTGACCGCCCCGCCGCTTTCTTCTTCCTCTTTCAAGACCTCGATAGCATCCTGGAACAGGCGGTGCAGCGACCACTCGCCCTGCAGTTGGGCGGCAATCCGGTCTACTTCTTCCAGCACTTCGGGCGGTAGTTGCTCGATGCGGTTGACCAGGGCCGCGAAAACTTCCATGGTCATACGGGCATCGGCCATGGCCCGGTGCGCGCCGCTGGCTTCCACTTCCAGGGCTTCGGCGATGGCTTTGAGGCTATAATTACCCTGCTGGGGCAGCACGAGGGTCGCCAGTTCGTAGGTATCGAGGGCCGGGTTTTTAACTTCGTACTGCTGGCGGCGCAAAAAGCCGATGTCGCTCTCGACCGAGTGGCCGATAATAGGGAAGTCGCCTAAGAACTGACGCAAGCGTTCGCGGACCTGGTTAAAGCTGGGGGCGTGTTCAACATCGGACTGGCGAATCCCGGTCAGGTTAGTGATTTTGTAAGGGATGGGGTTCTGAGGGCGGACCATAGTGTGCCATTCTTCCAGCACGCGCACTTTGCCGCCTTTTTCCAGCCGAAACTTCAGCACCGCAATCTCTATGACCTCACCCGTGTCAGCTTCCACCCCCGTGCTTTCGGTATCCATCGCGATATAGACGCGGCCCCTGGCCGGTTTGCGGCGGTCCGGTTCCGGGTCGCTACGACTTGCGTCTACCTTAATCTTGCCCGAAGCAAGCCCGCTGGCTAATTGTTCGGCAAAACTGCCCCGCTTATTTACGCCCATTCCATTTCTTTCTAGCTCTCTTCTCCGCCGGGAGAAGCTTTTTATACCGGGTGCGTCCATTTCATTTTACACCCGGCTTACCATGCTCTTAGCTCGACTTGCCCTGCTGTTTAACGCCTAAAAATGTTACCACTTCCTCAAGACCCTGGATAACGATGGCCGAGCCAGTCTGGTCGATGGCCGGGTCGGTATAAAGCGGGCCTTCTTTTGGCCGCCGCAGCCACAGCGGCTGGATACCAGCCCGGCTTGCTCCCAAAACATCGGCTTTATAACTATCGCCGATGTGGAGGGCCTGACTGGGAGTAATATTCATCCCGGCCAGGGCGCGGGTAAAAATCTCAGGGTGCGGTTTGGCGAAACCCAGCCGGGCCGAGGTAAAAATCTGCTCGAAGTAAGGGGTCAGGCCGAGTGTATCGCAAAGGTCGGGCAGGTGCCAGCTCCAATTGCTGATAATCGCCAGCCGCAACCCGGCGTCTTTTAAAGTTTGCAGCGTTGGCAGGGCATCGTCGAACAGACGGTAGGAAGCGGAGTCTTCAAAAGCCCGGATAATTTCCCAGAAAACCTCTTCGCGGACGTTCGGCTGGATATTAAGCTGCTCCATCACGCGTTCCTCGACCTCACGCTGCCAGGCGCGGGTGCCTTCCAGGGTATTGACATAGTTGGTGGTCGCGTCTTGCTCGGTCACGATGTCCCAGCTATAGGTAATAGCTCTTTCCACGTCGCCAAGCGGCAAGTCAAACCCCGCCTTTTGAAAGACGCGGTGGTAGATGGCTTCATAGCTGGGGTTGAGGTCAGCGAGGGTGCTGCCCATGTCAAAAAAAACGGTAGTCAGGCCCGACCTGGTGAAATCACCGGCTAAAATGGGGTTGGAGGTTGTTTTAAGTTGGGACAACCCGGGAAAACTCCGCTTCTAGGTTTGGGCTTTCTAATTTCTTATAGCCTTGTAAAGGCAAGCTGGCGGCAAAACAAAATCAGGCGGGAATTCCGCCTGGCCCACATTTAAAGATATTAAAGCCAGCCCTTTTGATAATTCAGTTTAACCTAAATAAGAAAGCAAGTCAACGCCGGGCATTACCGGGACGCTGGAAAAGTTTCAGCGTTGAGTGATCCGGTCAGCCGGATGCGGTTGCGTCCTGCCCGCTTGGCTTCGTAAAGAGCCTGGTCGGCAGCCCGGCTCAGACTCGCGGCGTCCGGGTAGCTGCAAAACGAAGCCAGGCCACAGCTGAAGGTGACATAAAACTCGGTATCCTGGACATAATGTGGAAACCTGGTGAAGTCCTCCCGAATACGGTTAATGGCTTTCAGGCCGTTTTCCTCGCTGGTATCCGGCAAAATAATAGCAAACTCCTCGCCGCCATAACGTCCGATAAAGTCGGTCCGGCGCAGTTTACTCAGTAAAAAGCGAGATAGATTCTTGATTACGCGATCGCCGATGTGGTGGCCGTAAGTGTCGTTTACTCGCTTGAAATGGTCAATATCAAGCATGGCAAAGATAAGGTTGCTATTTTTGCGCCTGGCTCCAATGATTTCAACTTCAAGCTGTTCTTTAATCCGGTTGTGGTTGTAGAGGCTGGTCAGGCTGTCTCGTTCGATGTAAGAGCGCAGGATGCGAGAGCGGGAGGCGCGGGCCGCGACCACGGAAACAAGGTGGCCGGCCTCGATAGGCTTGGTTAAAAAGTCATCGCCGCCGAGTTGCATGGCCTGAAGTTGCTTTTGCAGGTTTGTTTCGCCGGATAAAAAGACAATCGGCACGCTGACATAGCTGGCCTGCTGGCGAATCACGGCGGCCAATTCGAGGCCGGTGCAGGTCGGCATGTACATATCCATAAGAATCAGGTCCGGGGCGAACTCGACCAGTTGCTGCATAAGCTGTTCGGGGTCCGTGGCGACCCGCGTGACCATTCCGGCCTGCCGGAGCGAACTGGAATTAAGCGCGATAGCCGTCGTTGAATCGTCTACAATCAGGATGCGGTAAGCCTGGGGCAGGAAGGGTGCGGTCAGGGTGTCGAGTTTATCAATCAGTTCGCGGATATCCACCGGCTTCATGAAATAAGCGTCGCCGCCGGATTTAACCGATTGCAGGCGTGAAAAGCCGTCGCCTTTGCTCGACAGAAAGACCAGGGGAATATCCTTACCAAACTTTTGATTCAAGGTCTCAAAGAAAACCGGGTCGATCTTTTCGACTTCCGTCGCCACGATAATCGTGCCGGGCCGATTGTTATCGCAAAACTCGATCACGCCCGCAGGCGAGGTAAAGACCTCGACTTTGTAGCCGAAATGGCCGATATTGCTGGCGAAGACTTCCGCCTCGCCGGTATTGGTATCGACCAGCACAATCAGGCGGTTGGGCTCAGCCAGTTCGATGTCTTCGGGAAGGCTGGCTTCCGGCTCATTTTCCGCAACGCTATCTGCGCCATTAGGGGCGGCAGGTTTAGGAAAAACCTGGGAAAGCTGCTGGCGCAGGGCGGCAAGCTGAGCGGCGATTTCTCTTTTTTGGTCGGTAGAGGCAGGCATACCACTTTCGACCAGGGGCTGTAAATAACCGGCCAGACTGCGGGCCAGACGACTCAGGCGGGCTTTACCCTCGCCAGCGGCGGAGCGGTAAAGCTGGTTGACTTTCCGGTGAAGGTCTTGCAGGGTTGGTTTGTCCCAGCCTTGCTCAAGGGTCTGCCACAGGGTATCAGCCTGGGCGAGGATGTTTTCGATTGTCAAAATTGGTTTAACTTCCCTGGATATATTCTAACCCTAAATAGCCTTAAATATCACGGTGCAGCGACAAAGCTGAATTGAACCCAAAATAACTCTAACAGAATATTAACTGGCGGCAGGCTTCCTCTGACCCTGACAAACTTTTAACCCGGTCTTATTCAGGTGCGATGACGCTTTCAAGGAGTTCACTCACGGCCCCGGCGTTGGGCGGTCTTTTCAAAGTTTCAAGTACAGGCTGCAAAAACCGGGTGTAATAGCGGCGGGCCGATTCAAGGTCGCGCCGGGCGGCCGGGTCTTTGGCGTTCATGGTATCGTGGGCGTTAGCAATAAGCAATACCGCCGCGTAGAGAGCCGCCATCGCTTCGGCCAGTTGCGGCGCGATTAATTCCTGGGAGGCCCGAGGCTGGACCATTAGCCGCTCGACTTCCCGTCCGACCAGTTCGAGGCAGGTCTTAAGCGAGTTGACCGGCGTATTGAGGCCGGGCGAGTGAATTCGGGCTAACTCGTTTTGCAACGTCGCGGCATAAACGGGCCAGGCGTTTTCGCGTTCGAGGGTCCGCAGCACGTCAAAAGCGACCATATTAATGCCACCTTCCCAGATAATCTGGACCAGGCTGTCGCGCAGCAGGCGAGCGTTAGGCCAATCCTCGATATAGCCGTTGCCGCCGCGCATTTCCAGGGCGGTCTGAGCGGCCTTGAAGCCGTGGGCGGTAGCATAGCGTTTTAAAAGGGCAATCAGCAGCCGGGAAAGAATTTTATCCTCGGTGGAATGGCTCTGGTCGGCCCGGTCGAGCCGGAAAGCTGTTTCCAGGAAAAGCGCCTTCGCGGCATCACTGTCCACCACCATGTCGGCCAGTTGGTCGGCGTAAAGGGGTTGCTCGATAAGGGGTCGGCCAAAACTTATACGTTCGCGGCCGTGCAGGGTCGCTTCGAGGACGGCCCGGCGCAAACTGGCGGCCCCGGCTACACCGCTATGCAGGCGGGTGCCATTGACCATCTCCATCATCATTATGAAACCGCGTTCGAGCGGCTCAATCAGGTAGGCTTTGGTCCGCCGGAAAGTGACTTCGCCGCTTGCCATGGCCCGCGTGCCAAGCTTATCTTTCAGGCGGTTGATTTCATAATAGTTACGGGTGCCGTCCGGCAACGTCTTTGGCACCAGGAAAAGGCCCAGACCGCGCGTACCGGGCGGCGCGCCTTCTGGCCGGGCGAGCGTTAGAATCAGGTCGGCCCCGGCGTTCGAGCAGAACCATTTGTCGCCAGTCAGTTCCCACCATTCCTCGTTTTGGACCGCGACAGTTGTGATCGCGCCGACATCGGAGCCGCCAGTCTTTTCGGTCATGAACATGGCCCCGGTCAGAAGCCGCTCGTAATCCAGGCTGGTAAGACCGGGCAGGTAACGCTCAACCAGGGGCGGGCTGGCGTACATTTTCAGGACGCGGGCCAGAATATCGGTCATGGACACCGGACAAGCGATGCTGCCGTCAGCCTGGGTAAATAGGTACATGGCGACAAACTTGACCAGTTGGGAGGCCGGTCCGGTGTGTCCCCGGAAGCCTGGCACATTCGACATTCCGGCGAGGCCGTTGCTGTAAGCCAGCCTGCCGATTTCGTGGTAGGCCGGGTGGAAGATTAATTCATCCACGCGTTCGCCGCGCCGGTTGAACTGGCGCAGGGTTGGCCCGTTTTTGTCGGCAGTAGCTATAAGCGGTTCGACCTGGCGGGCGCAGACCTCGCCCCATTCACTCAGAAAATCCTCGGCCCAACGGTATTCTTCGGGCCGGTCCGTGAAATAGCGGCGCAACAGGCGCTGCAAAGAACGGTCTGCCCGGTAAAAGTTATCCGGCAAAGCAGGGTCGGGTATAGGTTGGACCGGCTGGTCCGGCGTAATAATTGTCTCTTTAGAAAAGGTTTGCATGGCGCGGTACTCCTCAAGCTGGGCGAACTAATATAATTATATAATAAAGTTTATCAAAAAGGCCGTCAAGCTATTTATGCAAACGTTGGTAGGAAAAAGTAAGTATTTTAATATTCCCCCCAAAGTTTCCTCTTGCTTCCCCCAACCTTTTCATTAGTGTTAGAATAACCAAAATGGAAGAAGGAACGGTTCGAAGAATCTCAAGAAAAAGCTAGAGAAAATTTACGAAAAATCTCAACGAAAGAGGTATCGAATGTCTTCTGCAAACTTTGCTCATTCCAGGACCGGTCTGGCCGGAGCGCGGACCGCCCTGCTTAGCGGCGTTCTTATCCTTTTCTCCCTATTTTTACCTTCGCTGGCCGGGCAAACCGCCCTGGCCGCGCCTGCCGGAGCCTCGGTTTCGGTGAAAATACAGGTTCCCGCCAGTATGCGGACCGGGGTTTTCGCCCAGGACCGTTTCCTGAATGTTCCGCCCAATTTCAGTATTTCGGTGATGGCCCGGATTCCGGGCGCTCGTTTCATGGCGTACGCCCCAAACGGCGACTTATTGGTGTCGCAACCGGGCGGCGGGCGTATCTGGCTGGTCCGCCAGCAGTCCAACGCCGACCCCCAGGTGACGGTCTTTGCCTCCGGCCTGCGTAACCCTCACGACATGGTTTTCCACACGATTGACGCCACGACCTATCTTTACGTGGCCGAAAGCAACCAGATTAACCGCTACACCTACACCAGCGGCGATGCCACGGCCAAAAACCGCGAAGTTGTGGTCAAGAATCTGCCCGACGCCTCAACGCCTGAACTGAACGGCAGTTACGGCCACCAGCTTAAAAATATCGCCCTCGACTCGAACCACAAGCTGTATGTCTCTATCGCTTCGACCTGTAACGCCTGTCTTTCCGATACCCAGAGCAACCCGGTGCGCGGCGCGATTTACCAGTACGACGCTAACGGCGCAAACGGGCGGCTTTACGCGCGGGGTATCCGCAACGCCGAGGGGTTGGCGTTCGTACCCGGCACCAGCGACCTCTGGCTTGCCGTCAACAACCGCGACAACATCGCTGTACCTGACCCCTCTTCGCCCAACTACAAAAAAGTGATTACCTCTTACGTGGACAATCACCCGCCGGAAGAATTTATCAAGGTGCGCGACGGCGGCAACTACGGCTGGCCGTTCTGCAACCCCAACCCCGATACGGCTTCGGGCTACGACAATATGCCTTTCGACCGCGATGTTGAGTTTAATGCCGACGGTCACGTGGACTGCAACGCCATGGATAAGGTCAACAAGGGCATTCAGGCGCACTCCGCTCCGCTCGGCCTGACCTTTTTGCAGAATACGAATTTCCAGGCGGCTTACAAAAATGGCGCGGTCATCGGTCTGCACGGTTCCTGGAACCGCTCCGCTCCAACCGGCTACAAAGTTATTTATTTTCCCTGGGATAGCGCCACCCAGACACCCGGCGCCCAGGTTGACCTTGTAACAGGTTTCGTGAGCGGCGGCAGCGTCTGGGGTCGCCCGGTTGATATGGCGGTTGATCCGCTGGGCAGCCTGGTTATCTCGGACGACAGCAGCGGCACCCTCTACCGGCTGACTTACACGCCGCCCGCTTCATCCGGCCCGGATAATATCGCCAACACCGATTTTACAAAGGTCTGGAACCGTACCGACCTGCCGGTTAAGGACGGCACGATTTCGCGAAGCTGGCTGTGGGGTCCGGCTCCTTTTACGGGCGCGGCCACCGAACCTTACGCCGAGAGTCCGGGCGGACAGCGCACCGTCCAGTATTTTGACAAGAGCCGCATGGAGATAAATAATCCGAATGGCAACCGTAACGACCCCTTCTTTGTGACAAACGGCCTGCTGGTCAGGGAGATGATAAACGGGCAGCTTCAGACCGGCGATAACAGGTTTGAAAGCCGCAGCCCGGCGGCTATCGGGGTAGCGGGTGACATTGACGATACCTCCGGCCCGACTTACCAGAGTTTCAAGGGCCGGACCGGGCCGGTCGCACGCAGCACCGCCCTTATTACGGCGACCTTGAACCGTAACAGCGGGATTGGCAACGCCCCGGCCAGCTTTGCCAGGTACAACGCCCATGCGGCCTACTTCGTCCCTGAAACCGGCCACAACATCGCCTCGCCTTTCTGGGACTTCCTCAACCAGAGCGGCCCGCTCTACGACGCAGGCGGCCAACTGGTCTCGGCGAAGCTGTTCGACCCGCTCTTTTACGCGACCGGCTTCCCGATTAGCGAAGCTTACTGGACGAAGGTGAAAGTCGGCGGGACGGTCAAAGACGTGCTGGTGCAGGCCTTCGAACGGCGTATCATGACCTATACCCCGGCCAATCCAGGCGGGTTCCAGGTCGAAATGGGTAACGTTGGACGGCACTATCACCTGTGGCGTTACGGCAATTAAGTTAAATGAGTCGAGTTGAAACAGGAGCCTGAAAAATGCGTTTGCTGGTATCTCCCGCTGTCGCGGAAATGGGTATTGATGTCTGTATGGCCCTGGTGCGAGGGGCCGGGGTCTCGAACAAAAGTAACCCGTTAGAAAAGCGGAAAAAGGCGATTGTGGCCGAGCTTCAACCCCAGGTAGAGGCCTTGCTCGACCACCCGATTCTGGGGGAGTACCGGCGCTTGCAACTGGATGCCGGGCTGGTGGACGGTCTGCCGCCAGCCCGGCACCTGCTCTCACTCATCCAGCGTAACGGTCGCCTGCCTAATATTAACACGGTCGTGGACTGCTACAACCTGGTTTCGGCCCAGACGCTTTTGTCCATCGGGGCGCACGACACCGCCCATATCAACGGTGAGGCTGTCCGGTTCGTGGTGACAGACGGCAGCGAGAAATACACCCCGCTTGGTGAGAGCGCACCCATCCAGGTGTCGCCCGGTGAATACGCCGCCATGGATGCCGACAAAATCCTGTGCCGGATGGATGTAAAGCAATGCGCCGAAACCCGCATCACCAAAGAGACCGCCGCGTTTATTGTCTACGTCCAGGGCAACCGCGAAACCGAATATGGCTACCTCTATAAAGCCTTGAAGGATGTCTGCGACCTTATAACCGAGACTTGCGGCGGCAGCTACGAGGTAATCGCGCGGGAGGTAGGAAGCTAGCGGCTCTTTTCCGGTTTGGGAGCCGGTAGGCCGCCATTCTCGACCCGGTGAAAGGCCTCGGCGGCGGCCAGGTTAAACTTCTCGCCGGTTTGGGCCACCATAGCGCGAATCCGGGTGGACATGGCATCGAAGTCCGGACCGGTCTGGGTGGTGTGCGCTTTAAGAGCCTCAATTTTCAGGTCAATCGTTTCCGAAATGTCTACCGGGAAATTCGGGTTAGGCGACCCGGTGATATAAACTTCCAGCACCTTATGAGGCATCAGTCCTTCCGCCAGCAGTTCCGGGAAGTCCCAGGGATTTTGCGAGGCCGGGTAGAGTGCCGCCAGGGCCGCTTCGCCTGACGCCAGGTGGTCGGGGTGGTAACGCCCCAGGAACATCTGGGGGAACCAGTTGCGTTCGGGCGACTGGCAAATCAGGCGCAAAGGTTTGTAACGGCGGTAGCAGCGTGTCAGGTCACGGCGCAAGTCCAGGCTGGGCGTAATCTGCCCGTCAGGGTAATTTAAAAAGATAACTTCTTTCACGCCCAGCACTCTGGCGGCGGCCAGTTGCTCTTGCTTGCGGATTTCAGCCCAGGCCAGGCGCTGGTCCGGCCCGACGTCCGTCGCGTCATCGGGGCCACCGCCCGCGCCGTCAGCCACGATAACATAATAAACTTCCCAGCCTTCTTTAACCCAGCTTGCGACGGTCCCGGCGGCCCCAAATTCCGCGTCATCGGGATGGGCCATTACCACCATCGCCACTTTTGGCTGCGCTTGTTCGGTCACGAAATTCTTCCTTCCTTTTGTCTTAATTGTCTTAACTTGATTCTTGCTTACAAGGCTTTTTAAGGCCGGAACTTCTTCAGAATAGGCGTTCCCAAAAATTACCCGGCAAAAACCGGGTCTGACCTATTGAGTTGGCTTAAATATATCAAATCGCGAAACTTTTGCTAAAAAAAGCATTATAATTAAAAGAGCGATATCTTTGCCCGGCCAGCACTTAGGCTCGGGCGGTTTTCCGTTTAAAATTGTAAAAAACACCAGGAGTATACCAGCCATGCACTTAGCAAGCCAACGAACCGGCTTTTTGTTCCGCTCGCGTTCTCTCTACCTGGTGGCTATCCTGTTGGTCGCCCAGTCGTTTCTCTTTGCGACCACAACCCAGGCTGCCACTCCGCCCAACGATTCTACCGCCAGTTACCTGCCGGACCCTGGCGGCATCCGCTTTTTTATAGATACCGGCCACAATGTTAGCGGCCTTTTTTTGCAAAATTATTATGCTACCGGGGGTCTCGCCGCCAACGGTCTGGCCCTGACTGAAGAATTTAAGGATAAAGATGGCCTGACCGTCCAGGTCTTCGAGCGCGCCATTTTTGAATTGCACCAGCCATCTCAGACCGGCGACAACCCACGACCACAGCCCTATGTCGAACACAAACTGCTGGGGAGTATCCTGAGCGCCGGGCGCGACTTTGGCCGGGTCGAGAACGGCATTACTAACGCTGAAACAAGGTATTTCTCCGAGACCGGCCACACTCTCAGCCACGGCTTCCTGGCCTACTGGCAAAATAACGGCGGCCTGTCGGCGTTCGGCTACCCCTTGAGTGAGGAATTCTCGGAGGAAAACCCGGCGGACGGTCAGACCTACACCGTCCAGTATTTCGAGCGTTCCCGCTTCGAGTACCATCCTGAACACGCCGGAACGCCCTACGAGGTCCAACTTGGTCTCCTGGGGAGGCAGTACGTCGAGGCAAACAGTTACGACCCGGCCCTGTTCGTCCCGGCTAAGTCGCTTTTGCTCGGTTCGCAGCAGGCTGTCGCGGTGCCTTCTCTTATGTATCACCACATCCGCGACCTGAGCTCGCCGCTCAACTCGGACCTGAATAATTACTCCGTGACCCCGGCAGCGTTCGTCCAGCAACTCGACTGGCTCCAGGCTAACGGCTACCACACCGTCACCGTTTCGCAGATTACCGATTATCTTAAGTACGGCGCTCCGTTGCCGTCCAAACCGGTCAATTTACGCTTTGACGATGGCTGGGCCAACCAGTTGTTCGCGGTCAACGAGATGAAAAAGCGCGGTATGACGGCCACTTTCTTTATTATCACCCAGGCTTCGACCTACCCTTATATGACTCACGAGCAGGTGAAGCAACTCGACGCTGACGGATTTGAGGTCGCCAGCCACACCCGCAACCACCCGTTTCTAACAAAGAACCCGGCGGCGTTCGGCTGGGACCAGATTAGCGGCAGCAAGGCCGACCTCGAAAAGCTGCTCGGCCACCCGGTGCGGAGTTTTGCCTATCCCTACGGCGACCACAATGCCGCAATTGATGCGCTGGTCCAGAAGGCCGGGTATGATAGCGGCGCGGGCATCGAGGCGAACGCCTACTGGCGCACCAACCGTCTCTTTAACGAACCAGCCATCTCGGTTTCGAATGTCCGCACCCTGAATACCTTTATCTCCAGGGTCCGGTACGGTTTGTAACTGTTTCTTTAATCAAAAGGAGAGCGCTGGGGCAAAAACAGCGCTCTCCTTTTTCAGGTTTCAGGTTACTAAAGTTTAAATCTTTACCTTTTCGGTTAGAAGTATGCCCAGGCACATCTCAACTATCTGCTCGGTTTTTTCTTCGATGGTTATCTTGCCAAAAGAGGCCTGGTCAATTACCGCCTTGCTGATTAAGCCGACTATCATGCTGGTCAGGGCTTCGTTGGTGATTTTGCGAACCGGGTAACGCACCCGAATCCGCCCAATCAGGTATTTGATAGCGTCGTTGGATTGCTCGGCCTCATCGGAATAGCTGCCCCGAATGAGCATTTCCTGTTGAGTCCGCAAAAAGCAATAGGCGTATTCCTTCGGGTTGGTTAAACCCCAGCGGATAAAAGCCCGTCCTACCGATAGGAACTGGGCTAGCGGTTCGGCCGGGGCAGTCTGGAAAGCTTGAGTAATCATACGGGCTTCGTCTTCGAGGATGCGGGAAAGCAAGGCGCTGCCTAATTCCTCCTTGCTCTTGAAGTGGGTATAAAAACTGGCCTTTGACTTGAAACCGGTCGCCTGCCGAATATCGTCAATTGAGGTTCCGTCATAGCCGCGCTCGGTAAAAAGGTGGAGCGACTTCTGAAAGATTAAGTCCCGGCTGCTCTGGCCGGTAGTACGGGCTTGTTCCTTGACTATGTTTGTCATTTTTCACCTGGAAATTTGTATACGAACGTTCGGATATAAGGTATTTTAGCCAAAAAATTAAGAGTAGTCAAGGGAAAAAATGGTAGCTACTCAACTGTGGGAGGGAATTATCTTCCCGGTCGTTTCGGCCTGGTCTCGGGAATGCCATTCCCTGCCACTCGGACTTGCCGTTGGCTATCACAAGAAAACCCCCGGTAACAAGGCAAGTCCTACCACTAAAACGATAGTTGCGAACAGGGACAAATGCCCTTTAAGGGGTTTTTCATGGGCAGCCCTACTTACTTCACGGGCAATATCCCGAAATGAAAGATACTTTCAAGAATGGTCAGCGCGAAAAAGGCTATCGAAAGAGTAATCAGGACGTATAAAGCGTACCTGATGTATTTATGGACGTATCTTCTGGGTGGTTGCTCTTTCATTGATTTTCCTTGAAAAGGCGCTAGAGCAAGGCTAAAGCTACCCCTACCATCGCCAGCACCATCCCGACCAGGGCAAACCGCATCGTGACCTGGGTCTCGCTCCAGCCGATTTTCTCAAAGTGGTGATGGAGCGGCGCAATTTTGAAAATGCGTTTACCGGTCCCGGTCAGGCGTTTGGTAATCTTAAAATAAGAGACTTGAAGTATTACCGAGGCCGCTTCCGCCACAAAAACCCCGCCTATTATCGGCAGCAGCAGCCATTGGTTGGTCTGGAAGGCCAGGACCGCCAGGAGCGCGCCCAGGGTCAGCGAACCGGTATCGCCCATAAAGACATGGGCCGGGTAAGCGTTATACCACAAAAAGCCCAGGCAAGCCCCGGCGGCGGCAAAACCGATTAGGACCACCTGGCCCTGGCCCTGTAAGAAACCGATAATAGCGTAAGCCATAAAAGCAAAGGCGCAGGTCAGGCCCGCCAGGGTATCCAGGCCGTCCGTGAAATTAACGGCGTTGGAAAAGCCCGCGATGACAATCGTCGCAATCGGAATGTAGAGCCAGCCCAGCACTAGCGGTTCCCGGATGAAGGGAATGTAGACTTTTTCCAGGCCGAGCGGCCCGTTGAGGATAATCGCCGCGATAAGCGAGATTACCAGCAGCCAGGCCATTTTGAAGCGGGCGGTCAGACCCCGGTTCTGATGGCGGATCCGGCGGCGTCTTTCACGCCTTGTTTCAACATGGCCTTCTACGGGCGGCACTGTTACCTGGTCCCAACCGACCAGGCTCAGCATGTCGTCCACCGCCCCCAGGATACCGCAGGATATCAGAATGCCAATTGGCAAAAGCACCGACAAACGCCCGGTAATATAAATAACCAGCCCGCAGACTATGAGAATCGCCACAATTATCATCAGGCCGCCCATGGTCGGGGTACCGCTTTTGACAATGTGGCTTTCCGGGCCTTCGCTGCGAATACTCTTGCCGATTTTCTTGAGGCGCAGCCACCGCAAAAGCGGTACCCCGATTAGGAGCGAAAGGACAAACCCTACCGCTGCGAGGCCGAGCCCGTAAGCAATCCACTTGGCTTCCAGGGCTGCGGTCGGGTTAATGACGATTTCACCGATTTTGGTATTGTTAAAGGCTAAAAAGTTGCCCTCGTTTTTCATAAAAAGTAACCTTATATTCCTGATAAGGGATGAGTTTGCGAGAGAGATAAAGTTTTGAGCAGTTACCCTTAATTGTTGCTATTTTACTTCAAAACCTGTTAAAAGACCTACAAGTTTATGACCCGGGTTTTATACTCTTAAATTCGCGCCAGGTATTCGTCCAGTTGGGCGACGGCTTCAGGCATATTGCGGCGAGCAAAGCCTATCCTGAAGTTGCGGTTACCCGCGTCAAAAAGGGTGCTCGGTATCAGCAGCACCCCGGTTTTATCCAATAAATCATGGCAAAACCCCTCCGCGCCGTCCCGCTCCCGCCTGAGTGACGGGAAGGCGATACTGCCCGCTTTGGGCCGCTGCCAGTTAAAGACCGCCCGGTGTTTCTCGAAAAAGCGGTCCAGGATTGGCAGATTATCCCCGATAATCGCCAGGTTGCGCGCCGCCAACTGCTCGCGGTGGGGCAGGGCCAGCGCGGCTAAAAACTCACCGGGCGCGCTGTTGCACATTGACATATAGTCTTTGTGCGCGACCATTTGCCCCAGGATTGCGCGGTTTTGCGAGGCGACCCAGCCAATCCGCAGCCCGGCCAGGCCGTAAGTCTTGGACATTACACCCAGCGACACCGCGTTTTCATACAGGTCGCAAGCGGCGGGCAGGCGGTCCGCAGTAGCGTATTCCAGTTCGCGATAGACCTCGTCCGAAAAAAGGAGCAGGTTGTGTTCGCGAGCGATTTCGATTAGCTCGCGCTGTTTGGCCGCGTCCATCAAATAACCGGTCGGGTTATGGGGGCAGTTTACCACAATCGCCCTGGTATTGGGTTGGATAATTTTACGCAAAAAAGCGAGGTCAAGCTCCCAGCCGTCTTCCTCGCGAGTGGTCCAGCGCGTGACCTCACAACCGTTAGCAGCGGCAATTTCGGCCAGCGATTGGTAACAGGGAAAATGTACGATGAGGTGGTCGCCGGGGTCAAGGGCCACGCTCATGAAGTTGTAGATGGCTTCTTCGGCCCCGGTATGAACTACGACCTGGCCCGGCTCAATATGGGTGTAGAGCCGCGAAATCGCCTCGCGCAAGGCCGGGCTACCCGAATACTCGGTATAGCCCAACCAGAGCTTGTTTAGCTGCGCCGGCGCGTCCGGTTCGAGGGCCAGCAATTCTTCTACGGCCAGGGACTCACAATCCGAAGCGCACAGGACGTATTTGACCTTAAACTCGTATTTATCGAAAAAGCGTTCCAGCCTGAAGGGGTTAATCTTCACTCTTGCCCGGCTTTCCTAAACTTCTTTCTGGGAATTCTTCTAGAATTCGTTTTGTCGCCCTACTATCTGGCTAACCGACATAAGATAGCGGGCAGCCGGGCTAACGCCTTCCGGGATTTTTTCGCCGATGGAAGTATAGTAAGGATAGCCGGGCGCGACATGGACGCACTGCAGAGCGCGGCGGGAACCTTTGCTTTTATTCTCGGTGCCGCTGTGCCAGAGATGCCCGTTAAAAATGATGGCCGAACCGGCCGGGGCCACCGCAAAGATTTGCTTAGGGTGATAGTAGCCGGGTTGGCGGGTTTCTTTGGGCGGCAGGCCGGTTTCCGTATGCGTTCCCGGCACCAGGCGGGTCGCGCCGTTCTGCGCCGTAAAGTCGTCTAAGGCCCACAACGAGGTTACGACCTGGTAAGGCGTGCCGGGCTGACGGGGCGGCGCGTCGGAGTGTAGACCCTGCTGGCCGAAACCGGGCAAAGGGTCGCGCCCGTGGATGCCGCCAAAGCGCAAATCGTCGCCCAGGATGTGCCGGGCCGCTGCCAGTAATTTCGGGTGCGAAAAGATGTCCTCGAAAAGTTTGCCGTGGGCAGCCAGGTTATCCACGTGGCGGGTGCCGGTGGTCTGGCGGGCGTGCTGGCCGTTTTCTTTTTCGTGTTCTGCGAGCAGCCGTTCGAATTCTGCGCGGAGTTGTTCCAGCCACTTTTTATCCAATAGGCCGGGCACAATCAAAAAGCCCTGTTTATCGAGGTTTTCTTTATCGGCCCGGCTGAGGGTTTTATCATTTACGCCGACCGCCTCGAAAAGCTGGTCAATATTGGTAATAGCGTTGGTTTGTTGGGTTTGCATAATTGTTATAACCTCTGCCCTGTCACGGATACATTAGTCAGCGCCTGGCGATGGCCCCCGCCATTAATTAACGTTTATAATGCTGGACCGGCCAGGGACGGTTGCCACGTCGTTTGAATTTGCGTTTGCCCTGGCTGTTAGAAGCAGCTTCAGGAGAAACTTCTTCCAGTTCCTCTTCCTCGTCATCGTCCGGGTCGGGAATAGGCCGCAAGAAAGGCGGGGCTGCCTCGACTTCGGCAGGGGTCGGGTCGCCCGCAACCGAACCAGTAATAGGGTTTTCAGCCGGTTGGCTGTCCTCGCCCTCGAGTGTGTCCTGCAAGACCCCAAAGCCGATGTTATAGACCTGCTCGACCACACCGCGCCGCACCAGGGCTTTAGCCGCTTTCAACCGGGGTATCAGCGGGTGGTCCGGTTGCTGCTCGACCAGCATATCAAAGACCTGGCGCATCAGGTCGAGCGTCTTGTTAAAGGTGATAATAATATCGCCCTCGGCCAGTTGCATTTTCTCCATGATACTTGCCAGGCTAGCCCCGCGGCACCAGGCCCGGGTCGCCCCGAAGAAATAAATGTTGTAGCCGTTGGTAATCATCAGGTCGTTTTGCCGTTCAGCCGAGAAAATCTCGCGTTCCAGGTCGTCCAGATGTCTGCGCAACTCAATCATGTGTTTGGGCAGCACGAACCGGTTCATGAATTCGAAATCGCGGTCATAGGAGAACCAGGTAAAGACCTCGGCCAAATCCTGTGGCTGTAACTCGTTCAGCCAGCCCCGGTGGACGATTTCGACAATAATCAAGCTGTTGGTGTCGAAAACGTCGCGCAGCCAGGGACTCTTGTCGGTCAGATTGCCGCCTTTGTCCAGGTAGCCGAATTTGCGCAGGACCGTCACGATACCGTTGAGGGTCTGTTGCAGGCGGCTTTCCTCGTACTGCTTGCGTTCTTCGTAGCGCTCCTGGGCCTCGGAGACGTTCACCAGCAGGCGGGCGGCCTCGCGTTGGAGACTGCGGTGCTTTTTGCGAACCTCGCAACGCTGGCAGGGGTGGACCCGTTCACGCTCCTTCAACTCTTTAACGCTCTGGCGGGACTCTTCAATCCGGGCCAGGGCGCGCTCTAAAGTCGGTCCGAATTTTTGCTCGTTCTCGGCGTGAGCGGTGCGCTGCCAGGTCGAAAGGTCGGGCAGGATGAAGCCGCTCAGTTGTTGGGTGAGGTTGGCGATTTCCGCCGGGTTCAACAACTCGGTGACTTTCAGGCCGGGCTGCACGATATTCGCCACACCCGCCGGGAGATTTACGGCGTATCTTTCGGGCGGCAAATAATCAAGGTATTTGTACTCATCCAGCCGTACGACCGTATCGCCAAAGAGAAACAGGCCGATGCCTTCGCTGCCGGAGCGGCCCAGGTAAATACCCCAGCCGTGTTCTTCGCTGTGGACCAGCAGGCCGGGCGAAATACTTTTGAAGACCGCTTTTAGGGTTTCGCGCATGGGCCGTCGCCAGGGGCGTTCCTCGATTTTCTGGCGCAAGCGAGCGCTATCCTCGATGGCCCGTTTTTCGTCGTCGCGGGCTTCCATAACCTGGTGGCCGATGCGCTCGTACTCGTGCAGCAGTTCTTCGCCTTCGGGGTAACCAATCAGACAGCCGACCTGGGCCCGGTCATAGGCTTGCTGCGCGGCTTTGACTTCCTCGCCAAGTTCGCGCAGGCGGCGGCCCTGCTGAAATTCGAGCAAACTGTAGCGCAAAATCTGCAAGACGCGTTCGCCTGCCGGGGGATCCCACAAATTCAATACGGAGTTGTAGCGGACCGTAAAGGCGCTTTCAATCGGCAAGAGCGGCCCGGTGCCAATCTCAATGGTCTCCTGGAAGGTAATCCAGGGGCTGTAAGGCACGACCACGTGGCCCTGGCTATCGAGGCCGCGCCGCCCGGCCCGTCCGGCCATCTGCTGGAACTCGTTGGGCAGCAGGGGCCGCCGGGTCTGCCCGTCAAACTTGGACATGCGGCCAATAACGACTGTCTTGGCGGGCATGTTC
>CADDZM010000045.1 GCA_902812345.1 Chloroflexota bacterium
AGCTATAGGCCATGAGGTGAAATTTGTTACTCCTTTCAATCTTTATTTTGGGCAATTGAAAGTATGCCATAAATTTCACCTCCCTTCCTTCATTTTCCTCTTATTCTTCTTATTTAAAAGGTATTGGTTTTAGGGGTATTTTTAGCGTTTGAAGCGGCGCGAAAAACGCCGGTAGAGCGAGGGCGAGTTAGATTTTTGCAGCCGGGTTTCCATCTCTCCGGCCCAGCTTTCCAGCGCGGCGATGGACTTATTTTTAGCCTCAATCTGAGCCTCGTATTCGGCCAGCAAGCGATCGCGGTCGTTTCCGTTTTCGGCGGCCGCGAAAGAAGGCAGGGTTTGCCCGGCGTCAGGAGCCTGGCGCGGGTTCACGGCCCATTCGAGTAAAGGGCGGCAGGCCGCGCTGTAACTGTAGCGTTCGACCACAAAAGCTTTCCCCCTGGTGGCGGCCCCGGCCAGGCGGGCCGGGTCTTCGGCCAGTTCTCGCAACCGCTCGGCCAGGTCCACCGCCGAGCCGTGCGGAAAGCTGAAAGCCAATCCCTCGCGGACCAGTTCTTCGGTCAGGTAGGCCGTTTCGGTGACGACCGCCGGGAGGCCGTAGAGCAGCCAGTCCAGCAGGCGAGTACGGCTGCCCAGGATACCCTCATAGCTCCAGCGGTCCAGAATCAGGCCCAGGTCGCTTTCAAGATAGTAATTATGTAAATCTTCATAAGGCACCCAGCCCAGCAGGTGAAAGCGGTCCTTGAATTCAGATTCGGCAGCCATTTTTTGAAAGCGGGGAAAGGTCTGGCTGTCATGGGGCGGCAGCGAGCCGCCGGTCGCCACGAAATGAAGCCGGGGATTGGCCTGCATCGCCTGGACCAGGCCATTGTAAAGGGTGTCAATATCGGTCCAGGTGTTAAAGCCGCCGCTCCACAGCGCCACAAAAGCGTCGTTAGGCACGATTTCCCCTCTTAGAAAAGGCTCGTCCGAGGCCGGAAGGCGGGTAGGGTCGAGGGTGGCGGGGATATTGTAGGCCAGGCGGTAGCCGTCCGTGAAATGGTTCAGGCGGCCGTGGGTCGCCAGCGCCCCGACCGTGGCGTGTTCCTGGTAGGGCGAAACCGTGCTGACGGCGTCGGCCCGGCGCAGCGTCACCCGCTCGAAGCGGGCGAAAGGTTCTAAGAGCGCGTCATCGCCGGCCTGGAAAGCTTTGGCCTGCCCTTCCGCCAGGGGACTGCCGAAGAAATCGGCCCAGAAAGGCAGCGATTTAGCCAGGTAAAGGGCGCCTAAATAGCTCGGCCAGGCGCTGACGGCTACCGCCGCGTCCGGCTGGAAGGTTGTTTCAAGCCGGGAAAGGGCCGCCTGCCCGGTAAGGGCCGCTTCGCCTATTGAATAAAGCTGCAGGTCAGGCGCAAGTTCGCGGGGTAGCGAGAACTCGTCGGAGGCGGCTTTGAGGGAAACCAGGGCCACCGCGTGCCCTTCTTCCTGCAAGGCCCGGGCGATATGCCAGGCCCGGATACTCGGGGCGCTCAACCGCCCGGCCTGGCCCGGTTTCTGTTCCGGCGGCAGCGGACCCTGGCCCAGTACCAGGATTTTCATCCCAGCATCCCGCTGGGCCGGCCTTTGGGCCAGCAGCCAATCCCGGCCTCGATATGGGAAAGATGGTAGATAGGCCCTTCGACCCGGTAGCCGCCTTCAAAGGGGTCTTCGGCCAGCAGCAAAGGCGTGTCCAGGTCAATGTAATCGAAGCCGCCGTTTCCCGCCGCGAAGTGAGCCGAGCAGCACATCGCCAGTTTTGACTCGATCATGCCGCCAATCATCAGGCGAATGTTCGCCGCCCGGCAGACCGCCGCGATGTCCATGCCTTCTACCAGGCCGCTTTTCATCAGCTTGATATTAACCACGTTAGCCGCCCCGAGGTGCGCCAGGTCCAGCACATCGCTGGCCCCGAAGACCGTTTCATCGGCGGCCACCGGCACCCGGCCCTGCTCGGTGACGAACTTGAGGCCCAACCGGTCGTGCTTGGGGACAGGCTGCTCGAAAAGGCGGACCCGGATGCCCTGGCCGCGCAGTTCGCGGAGCAGTTCGACCGCTTCCGGGGCGCTGTAGCCCTGGTTGGCGTCCAGTTGAATTTCGCAGCCCGGCGCGCCTTCCCGCACCGCCAGGGTCCGGGCGATGTCCGCGTCAAGGCCGCTGCCGACCTTGATTTTGATGAACCGGACCCCCTGGGCCGTGATACCCTGGGCCAGTTCGCGGGCGCGGTCCGGCTCCACAATCGGGATACTGATGTCGGTCTCCACCCGGTCGCCCATGCCGCCAAAGAACTGGTAAAGCGGCACTCGCATACACTTGGTGGCAGCGTCCAGCAGGGCCATTTCAAGCCCGGCCCGCGCGGCAGCCTGCATCGAAAAAAGCCCGGCCAGTTCGCGGGAAAGCCGCCGCCACTCCATCACGTCGCGCCCGGCCAGCACCGGCGACAGGCTCTGGAGGGTCGCCAGGACCGTGGCCTGGTTCTCGCCGTTAATCGGTTCGAGCGGAGCGGCTTCGCCATAGCCGATTACGCCGTTTTCAAGGGTGACGGTTATAAGGACGTTGCGGACATGCTCCAACCGGCCAATCGCAATCACGAATGGCTCCATCAGGGGAATATCCAGGGGTTCGAAATCTAGCGAAAGGATCCGGGTAGCTGGGCTGCTCATTAAAATAATCCTTGTTATAGCGTTAACAATATCGCCGGTTGAGGTCAATAGTAGTCGGGGCCGGGTGGTTTGTCAATCCAAAAGTTTTGAACAGACTTGAATTTTAGCAATTTTAAAAAGTCAAATAAGACTTTTGGGTTATCTGAAAGTAGCACTTTATGTCGGGGCGGGGTGCGGTATAATGAGGATATAATAAAACGTAAATTTCAGACCTTCTTATCGGAAAAAATGTGAATTTGTGCCGGTCGTAAGCGTTGTTGATGGATAAACGCGGCTACTAGAAAGAACAACCGCTTTGAGAACGGAAGATACAAGCCATTTATTAAATAGCCAGGAAGAAGAATTAGCCAGGCTGCGGGCCCGTGTTACCGACCTGGAAAAAGCCGAAGACGGGCGGAACCTGGCCGAAAAACGCCTGCGCCTGACTACCGGGCGGCTTTCGGCTGTCGTGGCCGCCCAGGAAGAAATTTCCCGCAAAGCCCTCGATTTAAACGGCACCTTACAACTGCTGGTCAAGCGGGCCGAAGAAGTTTCCGGGGGCGACGGCGCGGTAATTGAACTTGTTGAGGGCCGCGATGTTATTTACCGGGCCGATACCGGCTCGGCCAAAGCCCACACTTCCGGTATTCCCCAGTTCAAGACGCTGGGCGGCTTTTCAGCCCTGACTGTTTCGACCGGCCAGATAATCGTCTGCGAAGACTCCACCACCGACCCCCGCGTTGACCCTGAATCGTGCCGGACCCTGAATATACGCTCCCTGGTCTCTATCCCGGTCTTTTACCAGCACAAAATTGTCGGCATCCTCAAAGTTTTCTCGCCGCACCCGCACGCCTTTGGCGAACGCGAAGTGGAAACGTTACAACTGCTGAGCGGGCAGGTTGTGACGGCCCTCAGCCGTTCGGCGGAATTCGAGGCTAAGCAGGCCCTCCTGGCCGAAAGGACGGCCTCGCTGGCCGCTTTGCGCGAGAGCGAGGAACGCTTTAAAAGCGCTTTTTATAACTCCGCGATTGGCGTGACCCTGGTCACGCCCGACAGCCGCTTTTTACAGGTGAACCCGGCTTTTTGCCGGATGCTCGGCTACACTGAAGAGGAACTGACCGGCAAATCCACCGACGAAATTTCTCATCCCGAAGAAGTGGCGGCAGACCGGCGGATGCGCCATCAGCTTTTGGAGCAGGTAAAACAGTTCGCAGAGTTAGAAAAACGCTACCTGCACAAAAGCGGGCGGGTGGTCTGGGCCCAGATTAATGCCACCTTTTTCCGTAACACGGAAGGGTTGCCGCTTTATTTCATCTGCCAGATTCAGGATATTACCGCCCGCAAACAGGCTGAAGAAAGCCTGAAAATGCTTAACGCCCGCCTCGAACAGCGCGTCAAGGAACGAACCGCTCTGCTGGAAGCGGCCATGGAGCAGGCCGAAACTTCCCGCCGCCATTTCGCGTTCCTGGCCGAGGCTACCGCTCTGCTGGTCAGCTCCCTTGAATACCAGGACAGCCTGGCCGCCCTGGTGCAGATGGCGGTGCCTTACCTGGCCGATTACGGGCTGGTCGAAATCCTGGAGGAAAACCAGGCGCTTTTCCAGACCGCCGCGTCCGACCTGGACCACGCCCGCGACCGGGTTTTGTTCGATTTTCGCCAGCCTGCCCCGGCGGACCTCGAGGGCGGCAGCCTTTTCGCCGAAGCGGTGCGTAACGGCAAATCACTCGTCTTTGAAGAAGTTACCGGCGACGTTTTGCAGCGCTACACTTCCGACCCGGAAAAGCTGGAACGGTTGAGCCAGGCCGGGATAAAATCGCTGCTGGTGGTCCCGGTGGTCGGGCGCGAGAAGACGCTGGGCGCTTTCACCTTTTTACAGGTCCGCCCGGACCGCCGGTTTGTGCCTGCGGAAATTGCCCTGGTGGAAGATTTAGCCCGCCGGGCCGCGATGGCCATAGATAACAACCGGCTCTACCACGAAGCCCAGGAGGCGGTGCGGGTCCAGAAGGAACTCGATTATTTAAAAGACCTGTTCGTTTCGATTGCCGGGCATGAATTGCGGACCCCGCTTACCACCATTCGCGGCTTCGGCCAGATGCTCCAACGCAGCCTGCTCCGCCAGCCCGAGCCGCTCGACCCCGAAGCTCACCAGGAAGCCCTGGTCAAAAATTTGCACTTCCTGGACACTATTCACCGCCAGACCAACCGCATGAACGGCTTGATTTCGCAACTTTTAGATTTCTCGCGGATTCAAAGCGGCCAGTTTGAGCTGACCGAGATTAGCGAGGTTAACCTGGTGAATTTGCTGGAACGGGTTATCGAGCAGCAAAGCACCCTCGAGCCGGACCGCACCCTTACTTTCATCGCCGGGGAAGTCCAGGCTATTATCCGGGGCGACAGCGACCGGCTGGAACAGGTGATGCACAATCTTATCGGCAACGCCTGCAAGTACAGCCCGGAAGGCAGCCCGGTAACGGTGGAATTAAAAATCAATCCTGGCGAGGCGCTTATAACCTTCAAAGACCAGGGCCACGGTATTAGCCTCGAAGACCAACAGCACATTTTCGACCGCTTCTACCGGGTGCGTAACCGGGAAACCGCTAAAACCAGCGGCCTCGGCCTGGGGCTTTTCATCAGCCACGAAATTATCGAGCAGCACCAGGGCCGGATGTGGCTGGAAAGCCAGCCGGGCAACGGCGCAACTTTCTATATCGCCCTGCCCCTGTTAGACGCTCCAGGCGGCGACAGCCCCCTGTCATTCCAGGCGTAGTCGAGGAATAGTGGCCCCCCTGCTCCCTCCGGGAGGCCCTGTACCGGATTTTTAAGGCAGGATTAGCCGGTCCCGGGTGAAATAGTTAACTGCCGCGAATTTAGCGGCCCTGGCTTCGCATTTGCCCTGCCGGTCAGGTTAATTAGCGGGGGGTAGTAGTAGTCGAGGCGGCAATCGCCTTCTCGGCCATTTCCAGAAAATGGCTTTTGATGAGCGGTTTGGATATGAAACCAAAGGCGCCTTTTCCGACCGCGTCAACATCGCTGGCGATAGTCACGATTATGACCGGCACGTCGCGGGCGGCTTCGCTCTGTTTTAATTCTTCCAGAACTTCCCAGCCGTTCTTGCCGGGCAGCATTACATCGAGCGTTATCAGGGCTACCGACAGATGTCCGGCCAGTTGCAACGCGCCCTCGCCCGAATTAGCCCGGGCGGTCTGGTAGCCGCCTTCGTGCAGGTAGAGGGTCAGGATTTCGGCGGCGCGGTCGTCGTCCTCGACAATCAGCGCCAAAGGACCAGGCGGGCCGGAAACTACAGGCGGCTGGCCGCGCCGGCCCGGTTCGAGTTCCGAAGCCGCCGCCGGTTGAACTTGCTTCTGGCTGACCGGGCTATTCTCCTGGCCTTCAGTCTCGCCCGAGGTCAGGCCCGCCAGCAGGGGTGGGATTGCGCCTACGGTTGGCAGGGTCGGGTGGAGCGGCAGCAAAAAGGTGAAAAGACTGCCTACGCCCGGTTCGCTCTCAACCCAGATGCGCCCGCCGTGCAACTCTATCAGCCGCCGGGTCAGGGCCAGGCCGAGGCCGGTCCCCTGGTGCTGGCGGGCATAACTGCTGTCCACCTGCTTGAATTCCTCAAAAATGCCCTGCTGGTCTTCCTTGCGTATCCCTATCCCCGTATCTTTCACCCAGGTCGCCAGGTAATCTTTGCCGTCTTCGCGGTGCAGGTAATTGCCGACCGTCAGGCGGCCCCTTTCGGGCGTAAATTTGACCGCGTTGGAAAGCAGGTTATAAAGGATTTGCTTGAACTTGCTGCGGTCGGCCCGGACCGTCACCTCGCCCGCCTCAAACATGTTCTGGAAAGCCAGGTTTTTCTTGGTCGCGCTGACCGACAGAATGGCCTCGACATCCAGCACCGCCTCGTCCGGCACAATATCGTCCAGCAGCAGTTCCATATGCCCGGCCTCGACCTTGGATAAATCCAGCACGTCGTTGACCAGGCTCAACAAATGGCGGCCGCTGGTCAGAATGTTCATGACATAGCGTTTCTGCCGCTCGTTAAGTTCGCCGAACAACTGGTCCATCAACACTTCGCTAAAGCCGATAATGGCGTTAAGCGGGGTCCGCAGTTCGTGACTCATGTTCGCCAGGAACTCGCTCTTGTGGCGGGTAGCTTCTTCCAGTTCGAGGTTAGCGTGGGTTAGCTGGACCACAATCCGGTTGACCTCGGTGTACAGCCGGGCGTTTTCCAGGGCAGTACCGACCTGCTCGGCCAGCACCTGCATAGTTGCCAGGTCCACCTCGTCGAAGCCGTTTTTCAGGGTACTTGCCAGGTCAATGACCCCGCGAATTTGGTGGCCCTGCTTGATAGGCACCAGCATTTCGGAGTGGACCATGCCCGGCTCGTTGTAGTCCTTGAAACGCGGCTCGGCTGTCACATCGGGGACAATCAGGGCGCGGCCTTCCAGCCCCACCCAGGGCACCAGCCCTTTTTCGGGCGGTTGGGAAAGGTCGAAACTTAACCCTACAAACTCGCCCTGGCTGCCCCAACCGTGCGAGGCCCGCAAAACAAGCCGGGTCGGGTTGTCCTGGTCAATCAGGTAAATGCCCACCAGGTAATAGTCAAAGGTTTGCTGGAGCAGCCGCGTGATGTAGGGAAGCAGTTCTTCCACGCTTAATATCGAGCCGATTTGCCGCCCGATTTCGCTGACCGCCCGCAACTGGTCAGCCCGGCGCTGTTGTTCGCGGTAAAGCGAGGCGTTCTGGACGGCCAGGCTAGTCTGGTTGGCAATCGTCGTGAGCAGGCGCAGTTCGGATTCGGGGGGCGGGCTACTCTCAGCGCTGTAGCAACTGATGACCCCGGCGGAATGGCCTTGCACCAGCAGCGGTACGGCCAGCGAGCTATGCCAGCCCTGGTCGGTCGGGACGCGGGTCGCTTCGTCCAGTTTCCCGGCGATACGCTTGGCCAGGTAGATTCTGGGACCATTCGCCAGCATGGTCTGGAAAATCGGAAGCTGGCGCAACTCCTCCTGGCTGACCGCCGGGTCCTGGGCCAGTTGGTTGAGCCGTTCGATAAAGCCGGGCGGCAGCCCGTAACCGCCATAAGTGTGAATATAAAGCTGTTCAGGTTCAATCAAAGAGATGGCGCAGCCTTTGTAGCCGAGGGTCTGGCTGATAGTGGCGGCGATGTTACTCAGGGTTTGCCGCAGCGATTCAGACAAATTGATGGCCCTGGCGATTTCGGCCAGGCAGGTCATTTCGCGGACCTGGCTGCGCGAGGTGCCGTAGAGGCGGGCGTTTTCGATGGCGACCGCGAGGCTCTGCCCGATAGAAGCCAGCAAATCGAGGTCATCCTGGCGGAAAGCGTTTTTATCCTGGCTCAACAAACAGACCAGGCCGAGGGCTTCTTCCCGGCTTTTAATCAGGGCCGCCGCGAAAGATTTCAGGCCCAACTGCTCGGCGGAATAACCCACTTTACCGGCCATATTGCCCGCGTCCAGGTCGTTAATAACGCTGGTCATCTGGCCGCTGGCGACCAGCCGTTTCAGACCTTCGCCTTCTTCCTGCGAAGGCGTGAGATAGGTGCGGGTGACATTCTCGCTGCCCTTGTAAGCGCCAACTTTTAACAGGCGGTTTTCACCTTCGATAAGGGTAATCCCGGCGGCGTCGGCCTTGAGGACTTTTACCAGGGTCGTCACGACAGCATCGGACAATTTATCCAGGTCAAGGCTATTCCCGGCGGCGCTGATAACCTTGTTAAGAGCAGCCAGGTCGCGGTTGCGGCGGTCAGTCTGCTCGCGCATCCGGGTCCGCTCGGTCACGTCGCGGGCTACGCCCACCCAGCCATTGATGTGTTCCTGCGCGTCAAAAACCGGGGCGACACTGACCTCGACCAGCCCTTTGCTGCCGTCTTTTCGGACGACTTCGAGGGAAAGAAAATTTTGCTCCCGGTTTTTGTGGTTGCCGCTGTTTTGTTTTAAGGAGTCTTGGAGCACCTGGCCGATTTTCTTGCGGTTTTCCGGCTGCAAGACCTCGCTAAAGTGCTTGCCAACCATTTCAGGGCCGAAAAAGCCGGTCAACTCCCAGGCTTTGGGATTGACGAACTCAAAACGCCCGGCGCTATCCAGGATATAAATCGCATCGTTGGCCTGGTTGGTTAGCTGGCGGTAGCGTTCCTCGGAGACGCGCAAATCGGTCAGGGTCCGGGCAAGCAGTTCGCGCTGCTGGCTCTCCCGCACCACGAACCGCACTACCATGGTAATCGTGGCAAAGCTAATCGCCAGGACCAGCCCTCTTGCCAGGACGCTGCTGTCGCCCGGAGACGGCGTACCAACGAACAAAACGGCCACCAGGCCCAACCACAACAGGCCGGTTAAAAGCAGGGCCGGGCGGGCCGTGTAGACCGTGTTAATATGGCCTAAAACCAGGTAAAATGGCAGAATCGTGAAATAAAGCGAGGTAGGATTGAAGCCGACCGCCAGCAAAGCGGCCAGGATTGCCAGGGTTTCGACCAGGATGGCGATATTGGAAACCTGGCGGTTGGCCGGGGGGAAGCGGTGGGTACTCCACCAGAAAGTCAGCCCGGCAAGCGCCAGGCAGCCGGTGTAAATCCCGGCTTTAAGCCAGCTAAAGTTCCCAATGCCGACCAGCAGCGTGCCGAGGTAGCTTACGACAAGGACAGCCAGGCCCAACCCGCGAATAAACAGGGCCGGCGGCAGGAAGTTAAGTTTTCGCGGGACCAGGGGCGACCGCAAAAGCCGCTGGCTGTCCTCGGTTTCGAGGCGGTCTGGCGGGGCCGGTAAAGGAGGCGCTTTAACCGCGCCCGGCGAAGTTTCCGGCGGTTGAAAACCAGGCGACGGCGGCCCGCCTTTTCGACTATGGTTTAACGGCTGCTCTGGCATAAAAAATCTCTGGTGGCTACCCTCAAAATTCCTGGCCGGGCCGGAAAGCCCAACCCGCTTACCCTTAAGGCTATTTTACCGATTCTTGAGGGCAGACGCAACACCCGGCTTATGTTCCGGTCGGATCCCTGGTTTCTTTTTGCCCTTTGGCTTCCGCCGCCAGGTTCAGGGCTTTAGCGGTGCTGGTAGAGGCGACCCCCACTTTATCGGGGTTGTCGGTTTCGCTGCTGTAGCTCAAAACGTTATTTACCAGAACCTGGATAGCCGCCGCGACCGGCACCGCCAGCAAAGCGCCGCCGATACCGGCGATGGTGCTGCCTATCAGGATGCCGACTATAACGGTTAGCGGCGAAACGCCGACCGCTTTTTCCATGATGCGCGGCACCAACACGTTACCTTCCACCAGTTGCAAAACCACGATATACACAATGACAATAAGGGTCAGGGTAACGTCCTGGGTCAGGGCAATAAGGACCGCCGGAGCCCCGCCCAGAAATGGCCCGATAATTGGAATGAGTTCGGCCAGCCCGGCAAAAACTGCCAGGGCAAAAGCGAACTTCAGGCCCATGATGGTGTAACCAATCCCGGCCAGAACGCCGATAAAAAGCATCAGGACAATCTGGCCGCGCATCCACGCGCCCAGTTTATTTTCGACGTTTTCCCAGATTTCGTGGCTCCGGGCGCGGTTTTCCTTGCGGACCAGCGAAAATAAAAAACGTTTGATGCTGCGTTTCTCGGTCAGCCAGTAGAAGGCGATAACAAAGACGGTTGCCATCGAAAAGACGATTTCAAACAGGCTCAGGCCGATATTGACGGCCTCCGAGTTAAGGACGATTGTTTGCAGGATTGCCCCGGCGTTCTCATAAGCGCTCGTAAGAGTATCCCGGATAAAGCTGTTGTTGATGTTGGAAATAGCCGTTTTGGTCTTTTCAGGGTCCGAGAAAACCACTACCAGGTTCTGGCCCTCGGTGATTAGCGGGGGGATGGCGAGGTACAGCACGAAACCAATGATGCCAAAAATCAGGGTATAAACAAATAAAATGCCCATACTCCGATTGAACGGCCCTTTCTGGCGCAGTTTGTTCACCAGCGGCTCGATGCCGGTGGCTACCAGCAGGCTCACGAAAATCAAAAACAGCACGTTACGGATAAACCATAAAAAGGTAAACGCCAGGAGCACTATCACTACTCCGGCGGTCCAGCGCATCACCTGGGCGGTTGGCGCCCACCGGCGCGGCCTGTGTTCTCGCATTACAAACTCCTAAACGTCTCACTCGCCGGGCGGTGAGAAAATAAATTAACCTTTTGCCAATAAAGCTGCCAATAAAAAAAAAGCAATTGCTTTTTAATGGTGAGTTCTTTATCAAGGTTATAGCAAGAATAAGTCCAATTTTTGGAATTTACCCTGAAATTATAACAGGTTTGAAACCGGCCCTTTTTTAGTGTAGTATTACTAAATAGTCACAGATAAAGTGGGAAGTTTCAGGAGCTAGAAACCGGGACTGGCAAGCGCTTATTTGCCATTGTTTTCTACCTCCCAAGCCGAATGCGAAAGGAATTTTAATGTCTACCTTTATTGAGCAGGTCGTTGGCCGGGAAATCCTTGACTCACGCGGTAATCCGACAGTGGAAGTGGAAATTGTTTTAACCGGCGGCGGTCGGGGCCGCGCCATGGTACCGAGCGGCGCCAGCACCGGCGCTCATGAAGCCGTTGAACTCCGCGACGGCGACAAAAGCCGCTACGGCGGTAAAGGCGTCCGTAAAGCCGTGGATAACGTCAACAGCGTTATTTCCGGGGCCATTATCGGCCTGGACGCGCTTAATCAGGTCGAGTTAGACCAGCTTATGATTGACCTGGACGGTACCCCGAATAAAGGTTCGCTCGGCGCGAACGCCATCCTGGGCGTTTCTATCGCAATTGCCCGCGCCGCCGCCGATGCCCTGGACATTCCGCTTTACCGCTACCTGGGCGGGGTCGGCGCTCGGACCCTGCCGGTGCCGATGATGAACATCCTGAACGGCGGCAAGCACGCCGATAATTCAACCGACTTCCAGGAATTTATGGTAATGCCGGTTGGAGCCGAAACTTTCGCCGAAGGGCTGCGCTGGGGTGCGGAAATTTACCAGAGCCTGGGCAAGACCCTTCACGCCAAAGGTTATAACACCGGCATTGGCGACGAGGGCGGGTTTGCCCCTTCGCTCAAAAGCAACGCCGAAGCGGTTGAGGTTATCCTGGAAGCGATTGAGAAGGCCGGTTACAAAGCCGGTGAGCAGGTCTTTATCGCCCTCGACCCGGCGACCTCCGAACTTTACGAGGGCGGCAAGTATAACCTGAAAAAAGAAGGCCGCAGCCTGAGTACGGCGGAAATGATTGAGTTCTGGGCCGATTGGGTCAACAAATACCCGATTATTTCCCTCGAAGACGGCCTGGCCGAAGACGATTGGGCCGGCTGGCAGCAGTTGACCGCTAAAATCGGCTCTAAAGTCCAGATTGTAGGCGATGACTTGCTGGTAACGAATGTCGAACGGCTGGCGCGGAGCATTAAAGAAGGTTCGGCCAACTCCTTACTGACCAAAGTCAACCAGATTGGTTCGCTCACCGAGTCGATTGCGGCGGTCCAGATGGCGCAAAAAGCCGGGTTTACGGCGGTTATGAGCCACCGGAGCGGCGAGACCGAAGATACCACCATCGCTGACCTGGCCGTGGCCCTGAATACCGGCCAGATTAAGACAGGCGCCCCGGCCCGGACTGACCGGATTGCCAAGTACAACCAGTTGTTGCGGATTGAGGACCAGTTAGGCCAGTCGGCGGTTTACCCGGGCCGGGCCGCTTTCTACAATATTAAGAAATTCGTTTAACGTTAAACGTTGAACGTGGGCCGGTAACTAAATTTAGCGTTTGGGAATGGCCAAATTTCTAAATTTTATTATCGGCCAGCGGTTTAATTGTTTTTCCGTTTAAGGTTCAAAGTTTTACCTTTAACGTATTATTATGATTAGTTCTAAACCCACCGCTATTATTACCAGCGCCAGATACCAGGAACACCGGACCGGCAATCATCCCGAAAGCCCGCGCCGCGCCGCCGCCCTGCACGAACTGGCCGCGAAACTCCTGGCCGGGTCCGACCGCTTTACAGGGATTGACCCGGTTGCGGTTGAACTCGCGTGGCTGGAGGCGGTTCATTCCCCGCGCTACCTGGCGGCCCTGGAACGCTTTTGCATCTCCGGCGGTGGGAGCATTGACCTGAATACGACCGTTTCGCCGGCATCCTACCAAACGGCTCTACTGGCGGCGGGCGGGCTTTTGCAGGGAGTTGACGCTGTTATGGCGGGCAAGGCCGCGAACGCTTTCGCCCTGGTCCGGCCTCCCGGCCATCACGCCGGTACCGGCGGTTCGGAAGGCTTTTGCCTTTTTAATAATGTCGCGATTGCGGCAAAATATTTGCTGGACCGTTACGGTCTGCAGCGGGTCCTTATCGTGGATTGGGACGTGCATCACGGCAACGGCACCCAGGATATGTTTTATGACGACCCCAGGGTGCTTTTCTTCAGCAGCCACCAGTACCCGCTTTATCCCGGCAGCGGGCAGCCCGGCGAGACCGGCGAAGGCAAAGGCCGGGGTTACAACTGGAATTTGCCCTTACCGGCGGGTTGCGGCGACGAGGTGCTTGAACGCGCCTATGCCGCGCTGCTCGAACCGGCTGTCGAAAAATTCCGGCCCCAGTTTATCCTTGTTTCCGCCGGATATGACGGCCACTGGCGCGACCCCCTGGCCGGTCTGACCCTCAGCGCCGCCGGGTACGCGCGCCTGACCGGGCGGGTAATGGAACTTGCCGCCGCCCACTGCCAGGGAAAAATAGCCCTGACCCTGGAAGGCGGCTATGATTTGACGGCTTTAACCGGCGCGGTTGAAGCCACTTTGCGGGCGCTCAGCGGCGAGCCGCCTGAAGCGGCCAGCCAGCCAGACCGGGCCGGGCCGGGACCGGGCGGCTATTCGCCGGAGCTTGGCCCGCTCCGGGACATTTTTCAAGAAGTTCGCCAGCTTCACAAACTCTAATTTTTCTTTTTACGGCTTTCGCTTGATACTTTTATTTTTAAGTCCGGTTATCTCTCATCCGATAATTTCTCAGGTTCAAAGGGGAAGTCAAGTCGGATTTCGCAATTATTATCTTTTATCCAATCTCTTTCGCACAAAAAGGAACTAAATCTAATGGAAGCAGGACGCAGTTACCGGGAGGATGACACCCTTAAAAGGGGTGAGGCGCAAATTTACCAGCTCCAGCAGCAGGTAGACGAGTTGCGGCGGCTGTTGCGCGAACAAATGGCGCGGCAGAACAGCGTGGAAGAATATTTGAAGCAGGGCCAGAGCGCCATTGTGTCGGTGCGCGACCAGGTGGACAAGCAGACCGCCGAGTTTCACCAGGCTTTCCAGGTGCGGGTGCTGGAAGAACACCGCATCAAGCAGGAACTGGCCGAACTTCAGGTCCGCAGCACCGAACCGATTAAACCCCTGCGCGAACTGCGTTCCCAGATTAACCAGTTGTTCGAGCAGCACCGCCGCGAAGGTGACCAGGTCGGCATTGATAAGCAGGCGGTTGAAAAGGTCGCCGCGATGTCGCGCGATACCCAGTCGCATATCGGGCGGCTGGACGGCCATATCAAGGATTTACGCGAGGCGGTTAAAATTACGGCCAACGCCCAGGAGTTTTACCAGCGCGAACTGGAACGCCTTATGGAAATTATTCATAACTGGGAAGGCTCGGTCCGGCGGTTGGGCGAGGAATTCCGCGAGGAGATTAAAGGCTTGCGGGCCGAGGTCCAACTTTTCACCAACCGGATTGCCCGCCTGGAAGACTTGCAGCGCCAGGACTCGGCCCGGATTGAAGAATTCCCGCCGATCTTTGACGTTTTGCGGGTGGAAGACGAGCGCATCGTGGCGAACGTGGTACGGGCCGAAAAGGTTTACAACGAGCGGGTTGCCGTAATCCAGGACCGCCTTGAAGAAATCCGCCAGCAGACCGAAACCCAGTTCTTTAACATCAACCAGTTGTTCTCCGGCCAGGCCGATAGCGATAACGGGCGCTTTATCCAGCTTGACGACCGGATACGGATTACCGATGCAATCGTGCAGGATATTCAGTTGCGCATTGAGCAGGTCCAGCAGGTCGCCGAGGCAGAGCTTTCGGAGGTTTACAAGTTACAGGAGGCCGTTATCGCAACTTCGCTCGAACACGCCCAGGCCGAGTACGATATGGTGCGGCAGTTCCGGGCTAAAACCCAGGCGGCGGGCCTGGAAGGACGGCGCTCGTCCCGCAACCGGCGGCCCCGCCCTGAAACGAACCGCGATATGGACGACCATAGCTCTCAGGAAGATAACCTGATATAGATTTCCTCGATGCGGTCTGCCAGCTTTAGCAGGCCGAACTCGGCGCGGGTACGTTCTTGCCCGCGCCGGCCCATTTTTTCGCGCAGTTCTTTATCGTCCAGGAGGGTGTTGATAGCGCTTGCCAGGGCCGCCGGGTCGGCGGGAGGCACTACCAGCCCGGTTTCCCCATCCAGGTTAGCATAACTGGTCCCGGTGCCAAGCTCGGTTGAAACTACCGGCTTTCCGGCGGCCATCGCTTCAAGCTGGACGAGGCCGAACGCCTCGCTCCGTTCGCAGGCGGGCAGCACAAAGATGTCGGCCCCGGCGTAGTAAGCCGGTAGCTCGCCGTCTGTAACCTCCCCGGCGAAAATCACTCTTTCACCGAGGTTGAGCCGGGCCGCGCTTTCTTTCAGGGCGGCTTCCTGCGGCCCGACCCCCACAACCACTACCCGCGCCTCCGGGTTTATCCGGGGCATCGCTTCAAGCAAATATTGCAGCCCCTTGTAGTAGCGCAGCCTGCCCGTGAAGAGCAAAAGCGGGCCGGGCTTATTTTTAATTTCGGTTAGCAAAGCCGGTGCGGTCCCGGGCGGGTTTTCAAAGGGTTCGAGCGGAATACCGAGCGGAACCACCTGGCATTTGTCCCTGACCGGCCTTAAAAAAGGCGAACTCTCGATATAATTCGGGCTGGTCGGCAGTATCAGGTCAACTCGCCGCAATACCAGCCGCAAAAAGGGCGCGTAAAAAGTCAGCAACCGTTTTTGCTTGATAATATCGCTGTGGTAGGTGAGGAGCGTCGCGGGCCGCTTGCGGCCAAATTTCGGCAGGAAAGAGCCAAGCAGCCAGGCCAGTTCGCCGGGTGGGTAGGGTGTTTGCAGGTGGACAATAGCGGGCCGGTTTCTGGAAAAAAGCCGCCGCCAGTATTCCCAGGCCAGGCGCGGGCTGAGGGGCGCGGACGACAAATTCAGCCAGCGGGCGGTTTTCAGCACCGGCACGCCGTTAAGGGTTTCGCGGCGGGTGCGGCGGTCCTGGCTCGTAACGAGCGCCTCGACCTCGTGGCCGCGCTTTTGCATCGCCTCGGCCAGGTAGCGGGTATAATTCTCGATGCCGCCCAGCACCGGGTAATAATCCTTGTAAACGTAAAGAATTTTCACTTCTTTTTCCGGCAAACGTCCTGGTAAACCTGTACAGTCATTTCGGCGGCGCGCTGCCAGGTAAAAAAGCGGGCGCGTTCTAACCCCTTTTTGCGCAACTCCTCGGCCTGCCGCAAGCCTTCCCTGATAGCGGCGGAAATAGCCGGGACATCCCGGGCCGGGAAAAGCAGGGCGGCGTCCCCGGCGACTTCCGGCAGCGACGAATTATTCGCGCAAATCACCGGCGCGCCGCAGGCCATCGCCTCTAAAATGGGCAGGCCAAAGCCCTCGTACAGGCTTGGAAAAATAAACAGCTCCGCACAGGCATAGATGGCCGGTAAATTCGCCTCGGCAATCTCGCCCCGAAATTCAATTTCTCCTATTATACCCAGTTGGCGGGCCTTCTCGCGTAACTCCGCCGAGTAGCGGGGGTCTTCTTTCCCGGCCAGGACCAGTTTTATAGCATCGCCGGACTGCTCCCGGTAAAGCGTGAAAGCCTGCAGAAGCCGGGCCAGGTTCTTGTGGGGTTTGTTTATGCCGACATAAAGCAGGTAGCGTTCGGGCAACTCTAACCTGGCCCGGCCTTCGGCCTGTTCCGAGGGATTGAGGGGTTTGAAATTCTTGGAAACGCCGTGGGGAATCACCTGGATTTTGGCCGGTTTAACCCCGTAGAGCCGCTCGATGTCGCTGGCGGCGGCCTGCGAAGCCGCGATAAGCCGCTTCGAGCTTAAAAAAGCCAGCCGGGTAGCCGCCTCAAAAGCAGCCCTGGTTTTAGGGGTTATTGCGCCGGGCAGCCGGGCATTTGTCACATCGTGAGCGGTCAGGACGGTTGGCAGGGGCAGCAGGTAAGGCCGGATATAGTAGGGGGCGTGCCAGACCTCGAACTGCCGGGCCGGGCCGAAGAACTGGTATTGCTCGGATAGGCTGAAAGGCCAGGCGGTAACGGCTTTTAGGGCTATCCGGCCTGGAAAGCGTCCGGCCAGGGCAGGCAGGTCGTAGCGCGGTGGGGTCTGAGAAGGGTTGTAAAAGAGGGTCAGGCGCGGGGCTTCCGGTAGAGCGGCCAGGGCTTCGGCCAGGTGGTAGACATAGCGCCCGATGCCGGGGAAATGTTCCTGGACGTAACGGGCGTCAAGGGCTACCCTGAGCGCGCCCGCCGCTTTACCGGAAGATTTTCCCATCGCTACACGGAAGAAGTTTCCGGGCTAACCGCCGGCGTTTCGACTTTAGCCGGTGCAGCGTCGGAAGCCCTATTTTTGTCCTCGCGGCCCGGCACCTGGTGATGTTTGCGGCAGCGGGCCTCATAGTTTTCGGTCGCGCCGACGAGGATAATCGGGTCGTGGAAACTGGCGGGCTGGCCGTTAATGAGGCGCTGAGTCCGGCTGGCCGGGGCGCCGCAGACCAGGCAAATGGCCTGGAGTTTATCTACTTGCTCGGCCTCGGCCAGCAGTTGCGGCATCGGGCCGAAGGGTTCGCCCCGGAAGTCCTGGTCAAGCCCGGCCACGATAACCCGCTGACCGGCTTCGGCCCGTTCCCGGCAGAAATCAAGCAGTTCTTCGTTAAAAAACTGGGCCTCGTCAATCGCCACCACCTCGGCGTCTTGGTGGATTAGCTGGCGCATCTGGCTTACGTCCTGGACCGGGGCGGCGCTGTAGTAGCTTCCGCCGTGAGACGCCACCTGGACCGCATCGTAACGGTCGTCAATACTGGGCTTAAAGACCTGGACTACCTGGCGAGCGATAACGGCTCGTTTTATCCGGCGAATGAGTTCCTCGGTCTTGCCGCTAAACATGCTGCCGCAGATAACTTCAATCCAACCGCCGTGATCTTCGCGGGTGTACATGTGGAGGCGTTGCCTTTCTTGCTGGTTAAACTTATCCTTTAGCACTATTATAAGCCCTCTTGTTGAATTAAAAAAGGCCGCCCTTCTGTTTGGAAAGGGGCGGCCTCATTCTATTACCACGTGGCGCCCTCGGTTTACGAGGAACTTCCGGCGAGCCGAAATACCTTACTCTTCGTCTTCGGTAGCAGTCGCGCCAGCGCCAGCGGGCTTTTTAGCCCTGGCGGCGGTCTCTTTCTGCAACTGCATACGCCGCATAAAGCGGTCCACCTGGCCGGCGGTGTCAACGATACGTTGTTCCCCGGTGAAGAAGGGGTGGCAGTTCGAGCAAAGCTCGGTCTTAATCGGCCCTTTGCGGGTCGAGCGAGTTTTAAAGGTTGTGCCACAGGTGCCGCAAACAACCTCGGCTTCCTGGTAGCGCGGGTGAATCCCCTGTTTCATTTTGAATACCTCTCTTTATATAATGCCGGGGCGCTAGACCGCTGCGGAGGCTTCCGTAGTGGCGGCTACCACCGGGTAAACGCTAATGCGCTTTTTATTTTTACTATCCCACTCGAACTTAACCGTTCCGGCAGTGGTGGCAAAGATGGTGTGGTCCCGGCCCAGGCCGACGTTCTCACCCGGCTTGAATTCGGTGCCGCGCTGGCGGACCAGAATATTGCCGCTCTTGACCAGTTCACCTTCAAATTTCTTGACGCCAAGCATTTTAGGCTTGCTATCGCGACCGTTGCGTGAACTACCTACCCCTTTTTTGTGAGCCATAAGGCTTCCCTCCTCTTAAATAATCTACGCAAACCCGCCCCAATAGTTCCGAGGGGCCAGCCTGCCGGTCCTGCCGAGAGCCTAGCCCTGCAAAATCTCTTCGACCTTCAAGACGGTCAACTGAGAGCGGTGGCCGCGGGTCTTGCGGTAGCGCTTCTTGGACTTGAACTTAAAGACTACGATTTTTTCGCCTTTGGTCTGCTCGACAATGGTCGCGCGGACGGCGTGTCCGGCCACGTTGGGGGTGCCGATGGTAACGCCGCTGTCGTCGGAAAACATCAAAACGTCTTCAAGACGCACTTCGTCATTAACGTTACCGGAAACGTGGTCTACTTTCAAAAGCTGCCCAGGCTCTACCCGGTACTGTTTGCCACCTGATTTTACAACCGCAAACACTTGCTGTTCCTCCTGAATTGGCCCGTAAGGGACCTGTCTTGCTGTCCGGCCCAGCATAATCGGCCGGGTTAGCTGGACAATCCTGTTTCAAAACTGGCAATTCTCAGGCCGGGAAACCTCTTGCCTCTAACAAGAAAAGGGAGGGTTTGCGCCCTCTGCCTTGAGATTTCTTCTTAAATTTCCTGCCAGCGCCGGGCAAATATAGCCCAGACTTTCTTCAAATTGCAGATAGTTATTATAAGAGTTTCGGCCTCACTTGTCAAGCTCATGCTTGAAGCGCAAAATAGGGAGACAGACTTCGCATTCCCCCGGTTTCCCTTAAATTAATCGGGTTGCATGGTCTTTTGACTCCTGCTATAATTGTTATGCAAATTTTTACAGGAGATATTGATGAATCAGAACCCGCTTGACTTTGGCTACGTTTTTAGCACCGCAGATTATGTTTGGGGCCCGTACTCAACCATTTTCTTTATCGTCTTTCTAATTGGGGCGATAGTGTCTAATTTCGTCTTTTTTTACTTCAAATACCGTTTCAAAAACAACCTGCTGACTTATACCCTGGTCAACCGGGCCTCGCGCAACGCCGCCATAGCTTTCTCGCTGGGCGTGTTCTTCTTCCTGAGCCGCATCGCCCTGTTGCAGCCCTTCAACGCCCGCCTCTTTTTAGACCTGTCGCTGCTGCTGCTGGCCTTCTACATCGTGCGCGGCATCCTATATATGTTCAGGACTTACCCTAAAGCGAAAGCCGAGTGGCAGGCCCGCCAGGCCCGGGAGAACCGCCGGAGCGAGCCGCGTACTGTCGCCGCTTCCGCCCCGATTCGCCCGGCTACCCCGGCTAAGGCCAGCGCCGCAGCCACCGCTACCGCCGCCCCGGTAAAGACCGCCCCGGCTAAAGTCTCTTCGACTGCCGCCACGGTTGCTACCGCCGATGCCGGTGCCACTACTGCCACTAATGCGGCGATTGAGGCCGCACGCCAGGGTCTTTCCGAACGCGGCCAAAAAAGACGGGAGCGAAAACGCAGCAAGCGTTAAATCCCAAGACGTAAAAATTTGCTAAAAAAGCAGGCCCGTGGCCTGCTTTTTTAATTGGAAAACTTTAAACTATGCGCCGGAATACCAGATTTGAACCCCTGTATCCCCCAGACCTTCCAGGAAAAGGTGGTTGTCCGAGTGGATACCTTCGACCCCGCTGAGTAACTCGCGGAATTTGGTGTCGGGTGCCAGCCCGGCCCCGGTTAAGGGCAGGGCCGCGAGGCCGTCGGCGGCGCGCCGGGCCACCACTATCAGCCGTTCTCCCGGCATCTCGCGCTGGTAAGCGATGGTTTCTCCCTCGGCATAAAGCACCTGGAAACCGCCTTCCTGTAAAACGGCCAGTTCCTTGCGCAGCCTTATAAGCTTGCGGTAGAACTCGCGCAGGTCGTTGTCCCACTGCGCCGGCTCCCAGACCATCGGGCGGCGGTTATCGGGGTCCGGCCCGCCTTCGAGGCCAATCTCATCGCCATAATAGATGCACGGCACGCCGGGAAAAGTCATCAATATAGCCGCCGCGACCCTGGCAAGGCCGGCGTTATCCTTCACAGCCGTCAGGACGCGGGGCGTATCGTGACTGCCGAGCAGGTTAAACTGCTGCAGGGCAATCTGCCAGGGTATCGCCGCCAGGAAAGCCTGCCACTGGGCGGCAAGGGCTTCGCCCGGTAAGAGATGCGGGTCGGCGTAGGGCCGGTGGGGATAAGCCGTATCAAACCCGCTCAACCAGCGCAACAAAGGCAGGCTAAAGCCCCGGTAATTCATGGCGGCGTCCAGTTCGTCGCCCTGCAAATGCGAGGTGCCGTCGTGAAAATGTTCGCCCAGGAGGTAAGCCTGGGGGTCTTCCTGTTTAACCGCCTTACGCATACCGCGCCCGACTTTGTGGCCAAGCTGGCTTTCGCCCTGCCGCCCCAGCATGTTTGCCACGTCCACCCGCCAGCCGTCAATCCGGTAGGGCGGGCGCAGCCAGGACCGCATGATAGAATTCTCCCCGGCGTACATCTCGTCGCGCAAAGCCTGGCTCTGGTAGTTTAACTTGGGCAGGGAACCGGTGCCGAACCAGCTTTCGTACTCGTGGGGATGGCGGTAGAAAAAGAAATATTCGACAGTAGGCGAGTTTGGGTCGGCCAGGGCCGAAGTAAACCAGCCGTGAGTCTTGCCGCTGTGGTTCGGCACAATATCAAGCATCAGGCGCATGCCGCGCCCATCGAGGGCCGCCCGCAGCTCTTTTAAGGCTTCGTTGCCGCCAAAATGAACATCAACTTCCCGGTAATCGGCCACGTCATATTTATGGTTACTGGGCGCGGTGAAAATCGGGGTCAGGTAAAGGGCCGTTACGCCTAACTCTTCCAAATAAGCGAGCTTTTGCGTGATGCCCTGCAAATCGCCGCCGAAAAACTCCCGCCCGCCGTAGCCGCGGGCCGTATTGGGCCGTTCGCCCCACTTGCGGGCGATAACAGGCAGGCCGTAAAGCGAATACTCGCCGTCCCGCACGTTGTTGGAGGGGTCGCCATCGGCAAAGCGGTCCGGGAAAATCTGGTAGAAAACCGCCGAGCGGACCCAGTCGGGCCGGTGATACCCGGCCAGGAGCTTAAAATCGGTAGCGTCAGTCGGCGAATGACGAGTGACCCCGGCGGCGGAGTACCACCAACCGCCTTCCGGGGTCAAAAGCAAAAAGCGGTAGGTATTTTGCGGCATTGTCAGCGGGAAGGCCGCTTCCCACCAGCGGCAATTCTCAGCCGGGCTGATGGGGACCGGGGTGGAGCGCATTTCGGTCATTTCCTGTTCGCCATTCGGGTATGACCGCAAGAAGACCCGCTCGATAGGTGCGTCCGCGCCTGTTCGCAGGAGAATTTTAACCTGCCCGCCGGTAGTGTACTCGCCCTGCACATAGAGCGGGGAGCCGTCATGATGGACCGTTCCGGTCCAGGAAGGATTTTGCATTTCACATTCCTGTTTGTTGAATCTAGTTAAACTAAATTGGACAGAGGCTTTTTATCGCTCCTGTCCAATCTTAAGCCCAAAAGAAATCGGTAATTACCCTTTGACCGCGCCGGTGGTCAGGCCGCCGATGAGTTGCTTCTGCAAAATCAGGAAGACCACCACGATAGGTAAAGCCCCGATTAAGGCCGCCGCCGCGAACAAGCCCCAGTTGGAAGCGCGCTGGCTGCCGCCATCACCCAAAAGCAGGTTTAACCCTACCGCCAGGGTATAGGTTTCCTTCTCGGTGAGCATAACCTTGGCAATCAGGAAGTCGGCATAGGTGCCGATGAAAGCCAAAATTGAGATTACCGCCAGGATTGGCCGGATGAGCGGCAGCAAAATCAGGAAGAAAATCTGGGTCGGGGTCGCACCATCAATAGTACCCGACTCGTCCAGTTCTCTCGGAATGGTGTCAAAGAAGCCTTTCATCAGCCAGGTGTTGAAGCCGAGGGCGCCGCCGCTGTAAATCAGGATAAGGCCGCCGTGAGTGTTAAGACCAAACCAGGGAACCAGGTTGCCAATCTGGAGCAGCAGCAGGTACAGGCTGACAATCGCCAGGGTGTTCGGGAATAGCTGGATGAGCAAAATCACCAGCAAGCCGGTCCGGCGGCCCTTAAAGCGGAAACGGCTAAAGGCATAAGCCGCGAAAGCGGTTAAAGTTACCGTTACCAGCGTGCTGATAGCGGCGACTTTAATCGAGTTGAACAGCCAGACAAAGACCGGGTACTGGTTATCGTTCACAAGCTTGTTATAGTTGACAAACGAAACCTGGCCTGGTATCAAATCGGTAATCGAATTGGTCGGGTTAAGCGAAGCCGAGATAACATAGACTACCGGGTAGAGTGCAATAATGGAAGCTATGATGGCAATAACCAGCTTCAAGAGAATATTCATGCGGCGGGCACCGCTAAGACTGCCTTCTTTTGGTACAGCGGCCGTGCGGGGTACTGATTTTACGTTAGCCATTAGTTCAACACCTCCTCTAACTGTTTGGTGTAGCGGAAGCTAAAGGTCGTGATCGCCGCTATTATTATAAAGATGAATAGCGAAATTGTGGCCGCTAACCCCAAATCCTGGCCCTTGCCGGTCCCGAAAGCCAGCCGGTAGGTGTAGGAAATCAAAATATCGGTCTTACCTGCCGGGGTGGTGGTGCTGGCGTCGGCTGGCCCGCCCTGGGTAATTAACTGAATAATCCCGAAGTTGTTGAAATTAAAGGCAAACGAACCAATCAACAGCGGGCCTACCGAAACCAGCAGGAGCGGCAAGGTCAGGCTGAAGAATTTTTGGACCCGGTTTGCGCCGTCAATCGTAGCCGCCTCATAGATGTCGGCAGGGATAGACTGCAAAGCGCCGAGGCAGATTAGCATCATATACGGGTAGCCCAGCCAGGTATTGACGAACAACAGCATGGCTTTGGCGGCGTTCGGGTCCGAGAAGAAGCTGAAACCCTGCCCGAACAGGCTCTTAAACCCTTCACCGACCGGCCCGACGATGCTGAACAGCCCGGCCCAGACCAGCGAACTGATGAAAGCCGGGATGGTGTAGGGGATAAACAACAACACCCGGAAAAGGGTCCGTAATGGCAGGTCATCATCATTCAATACCAGGGCCATGCCCAGGCCGACCGAGAAAGTCAGGAAAACGCTCATACCGGCGAAAATAAAGGTCCAGATAAAGACCCCGATAAACGGGCCGGTAATATCGCCGCTGGTAAAGACCCTGGCGTAGTTGTCAAACCCGGCCAGGTCGGTAAAACCCGGAGTGAGCGTTTTACCGTCCGGGGAGGTAAAAGTACCGTTAACGGGGGTATAGACGGTATTGGTTTGCAAGTCCATCAGCTTGCCGCTGCCCGCGTCATAACTGTACTTGCTGCGCGATTCTTTAGCCTCGGAACCCGACACGATTTCGATAGCCAGGTCATTACTCCGCAGGTTAAGATTTTGCAGAGCTTGCTGCTGGGCGGCGGCCTGGAACGGGGTTAGCTTGTTGTAACCCCCGTCTAAAGAAGCGGGCAGCGTGGCCGGAGCGGTGTAAGGTTGGAGGCCGTTCTGGTCGCCAATAAAAGCGGTGTTATTGGTGGGGTTTTTCAAAACCACTTTGAACTGCCCCGCCGCATTCCGGTAAACGGTCATAGAATAAGTTACCGCGTTAGCAGGCTGATAAGTCTGCTGTTTAAGCTGGTTAACCACCTGTTCGCGGGTGAGAGTATGGCCGCTGCTGTTATTGGTAAACGAAATATAGATGTTATAACCGAGCGGGTAAATTACCATCAAGAGTAACATTAGCAAGCCTGGCGTCAGCCAGCGAACCGGATAGAGTGGGCCGTACAGGAAAATAACGTTAATCAGGGCAGTTACAAGCAAAAGCGCGATTGGTATAATGGGGCTATTTTCGCGGCTGTATATTGATAGGGCGAACCAGATCGCGATACCATCTATAAAAGCCAGACCTATGAGTCGTAAACCCAAATCGGTGTAATTGAAAGGTTCGCGTTCGCGGGGACCGGGGCCGCCGCTAGTTCCACCGGGGCCGACTTGTTTTAATTTCTCTGATTGCGTTTGCTGCATCGGTTATCGCCTTATCAGATACTATTTATACTGCTTTCACGCCTGGCCTGGATTAGCTTAATATAAACAATCCGGCTTAATGTTTATTAGAAACAAAAGGGCGCAAGGTAAAAGAGGTATATTTTTTCGTTAATTTTTGTGTGTTAGAGCTAAATACTTACTTCCAGCCCTTCACTGGAGAGCCGGAAGTAAGATTTCGGAATGCGAGTCTGAAAAATACCGCCAGGGGTTTGATAAAGCAGCCCTCAAACCCCTGGCCGCGCCTGGGCCGGGTAAAACTTATTTAAGCTTGGGCCGGATAGCCGTGCCCGCATCAGTCATAGCCTGGTCAGGAGCAACCTGCTGCTGGAAAATCAAGGTAATAGCCTTGCCCCAGGCATCCCAGACCGCCGCCATTTGAGGAATGGCCGGGAGCGGGTCGCCGGTCTTGGCGGAAGCGCCAAAGGCCGCCACGTACTGGTCAACACCAGACTGGACCGACTTGAAGGCCGGGAAGCGCGGGTCAGCCTGGTAAATAGCCTTCATGGTCTCATCGGTGGCGATGAAGTCGGTCAGGAAGGTTTTCGCCAGGGCTTTGTTTTTGCCGAAGGAGCTAACCATGAAGCCCTGCGAGCCAACGAACGGGCGGGGAGTCTCCTTCATCATCGGAATGTTGGTAACCCCAAAGTTCACTTTAGCAGCCTGGAAGTCCTTGATATTCCAGGGACCGGTGAAAATCATACCCGTTTTGCCTTTGATAAACATATCTTTGGCAATGTCGCCGGTAACGTCCTTCTTCAGCAGACCGGCTTTAACCATGCTGTCGATTTCGGTGGCAGCGGCTTTAGAACCGGCGCCATCGAGACCGAAGTCGTTCGGGTTGTAGGTGCCGTCAGCGTTCTTGCCAAAGACATAACCGCCAAAACCGGTGAAAATCGGGTAGGTGTGGTAAGGGTCGCCCTGCTGGAGGGTAAAGCCCTGGTCAACCTTTTTGCTGTCCTGGAGTTGTTTGGCCATGGTCTTCAGTTCTTCCCAGGTTTTGGGAGGAGTCGGAACCAGGTCTTTGTTATAGACCAGGGCGATAGCTTCAGTGGAATACGGCAGGCCGTAGGTCTTACCGTTATAGGTAAAGGCGCTGACCGCCACCGGGTCGAACTGGCTGGTCTTAGCGCTGAAATCAACCGGGTCAATCAGACCATTGGAAACGAGTTCGCCCAACCAGTCGTTCGCGCCGATGATAAGGTCGGGGCCCTGTCCGGCGGGGCCGGCCAGTTTAAGCTGGTCGCGGATGGAGCCGAAGTCGAGTTCCTGCAGGGAAACGTCAATGCCATTTTTGGCGCTGAAGTCTTTAATCAGGGGTTCGAGAGCTTTGCGGCGGAGGGTATCAAGCCAGATAACCAGGGTGCCTTCTTTAGAGGCTGCCGGTGGGGTAGTAGCAGCGGCGGCAGTCGTGGCAGCGGCGGCGGTGGTCGCAGCCGGGGTAGTCGCGGCAGCGGTGGTCGCGGCGGCGGTGGTTGCGGCAGCCGTGGTCACAGCGGCGGTAGTTGCCGCAGTCGTGGCAGCCGCAGCGGTGGTCGCGGT
>CADDZM010000046.1 GCA_902812345.1 Chloroflexota bacterium
GCATATATGGAGCGTAGCTGAATTGTTAAAGTACAAGGTAGTGCCACCGCCATTTGTGCCACCGAAGCGCCGAGGGCGACCACCCAAAAACTCAGTTCAAAACTTCACCGTTTAATGGGGTGCTACCGGTCAAATTTTAACAGGAAAATTATTAAATTAATATATTAGACCGGGGTTAAAGCTGTCCGGAGAAATTAGGAATTAGCGGTAAATTATCGCTTAAAGCGGTGCGACCGGTTATTGACAACCGCTTATGAGTGTGTAAAATTGGGTCAATGCTTCAGATTGGTCGTTAGCTTCCAGCTTATCTGACTGGTTGAACCAAATTCGAATAGAAGGGAGGATTTTGCGCAATGGGTGACAAGAGTCCTAAAGACGCTGCGAAAAAGAAACAGCAAAAAGACGCCAACAAGGATAAGAAAAAAGCGCCACCGGCAGCCACAGAGTCCGTAAAGAAAAAATAACCCTTTACGAACCGGCTTGCCGTTGTTGTTTACCTGCAGCGCAACCGAACAAGTGAATTTTAGAGTAGTTACAAGATTTTTTAACGCTTGAAGAGACGGCCCTGTGGTGAAAGGCCGTCTTTCTTTTATCTTATCTCTACAAACTAAACTTAATCTTTTTTAAGGGAATATTCCGCCGGGGCAAAGATTACCAGCACGCTTAAGTCTTCTTCAACGTCAAAAAAGTGGTGTTCGAGGTTCGCTTCAACAAAAAGCACCGTCCCGGTCTGGACTTTGTACTCCTTATCGCCGCCCACAAATGAAGCTTTGCCGCTCACAACATAGTAAATTTCGTCCTCGGTGTGCGGCTTCTGGGGGTCGGTGTGCCCGGCCCGCAGCGTGTAAAGCCCCGCGCTAATGGCCGGAACTTTTAGAAATTCCAGGTAAAGCCGCCCGGCTTGCTGGCGCTGCTGCTCTAACTGCCCGATTTCAAAAGTTTCCATAAAAACCTTTTAGAATACCTTTCGTCTAAAGCCGTTACCCCTTTGATTCCGGGTTAAAGCGGTTCATAGCCGGTTGCATGCCTTCGGTCAGCCAGAGCAACACGGCCTGCTCCACCCGGCTGTAAATCTCGTCCATAACGGGCTGTTCTTCCCGGCTGAACTCGTTGAGGACGCGGTCGCGGGCGGTCCCCTGGCGCGGGCGGCCAATCCCAACCCGCAACCGTTGAACGTCCTGGGTTCCAAGCAAGTCTATGATATTGCGCAAACCGTTCTGGCCTCCGCTACTGCCGTTAGGCCGCAACCGAAGTTTCCCGACCGGCAAATCCAGGTCGTCGTAAATCACCAGTAAATCCTGTTTGGGATCCAGTTTGAAGAAACGGACAATCTCACCGACCGACTGGCCGCTCAGGTTCATAAAGGTCTGCGGTTTTGCCAGGATAACATCTTTACCGGCCATATTGCCCTTGCCCCAGAGCGCCTTCATGTTTTTCTTATCAAAAGAAATGTTGTGCCGGGCCGCGATATAATCGAGGCATTGAAAGCCGACATTGTGGCGAGTCCTGGCGTATTCCGGGCCGGGATTACCCAGGCCGACAATCAGTTTCATCTGCTTTCCTTGTTCTATTTCCGGCCCATCTTCTCTATGAGCCAGTCGCTTTATTATAAGTTTAACTCGGTTTAGTAACATCGGTCTTATAGCTTAACTCTGCGTATGCTTCAAAATAAACGGCAAGAGTCTGTTCGGCGGCTTTTGCCCACGAAAACTGCCCGGCCCATTTTACGCCTTCGTCTAACGCCCGGGCTTTCAGGACTGCGCGCTCCTGCCAGCTTCCGGCCAGGGCGGCTTTCCAGGCTGGTACGTCCAGGGTAGGGATTTTCCGGCCAACCTCGCCTATTACTTCCGGCAGGCTGCTGTTGTCAGCTACCAGGACCGGACAGCCGCAGGCCAGGGCTTCCAGGGGCGGCAGGCCAAAACCTTCGTAAAGAGAAGGCACCGCCAGGAAAGCCGCCCGGTTGTACAAATAGAGCAGGTCGGTGGTAGCGACCCCGCCCAGCCAGACCAGTTGGCCCTCCAGGCGCAGTTCGGCGGCTTTGGCGTAAATATCCTGGTGCAGCCAGCCGTCCCGCCCGGCGATAACCAGTTTTGGTAAAGTTTCGCCGGGGTTGGCATCAAGCCAGGCCCGGTAAGCCTGCAAAAGCGTCTGCAAATTTTTGCGCGGCTCAATAGTGCTGACGAAAAGCGGGAAAATCTCGTTATCCGCAATCCCGGCCTGGACTAACTTCCCGGCAACCGGTCCCGCTTCGCCTCCGGCCAGCGTCTTTACTTCCGGTGGAGTCAAGGGATGGTAAAGCGGGTTAGCCGCCTCGTAGACCACCCGCACTTTCTCCGGTGGAACTTCCAGTTGGTTGATAATGTCGTTTGCAGTGCTGTGGGATACCGCGATAATCCGTTCGGCGCTGCGGGCAGCCTGCCGTATCTGGCCGTAATAGCGGGCGCTCTCGGCGGTGAGCAGGTCGGGAAACAGCTTGAAAGCCAGGTCGTGTATCGTGATAACCGCGGCGTAACGCCGGGGCAGACCGCCCGGCCAGGTCAACCGGCGCAGAGGCGGGATAAAGTCAGGGCTGTGCAGGACTTCCGGCCCGAACGGCAGCATTTCGAGCGGCAAGGCGATTTGTTCCAGCCGGTGGTGCGGCGGGGTCCATAGCGCCCTTTTAGTAAACAGCCCGGCTTCCTCTAAACGGTCCTGGCCCGGTTCGGCCAGCCATTCGACCGGGCGGCGCTTCTCCTTGCGGCTCTGGTAGACCGTCAAAGCGAAGTTTTTCTTTTGGTCGTGAAGGGCCGCCAATTCCCGCAGCAAATTCAAACAATACTGGCCGATACCGGCCTGGCGGTAGGCTACCATCCGGGCATCGAACCCGACCTTTAGCTTGTTGTGAGCCTCTCTTTTTTTCACGGCCATATTGTGCCTTATAAGCCTTTTCCTGGCAAATAGAGCTTGATATTGCCCGCCCGCCGCACTGGTGCTATGCTAGTTACTACACCATTTCGTTTAACGTTTTATTTAACGTTCTAAAGGAGGGCTTACCAATGACGGTAGAGACAGCGGCCACCGGCGGGACTGGCGGCTCCCATAATATGCAAAATTATGCTGAAACTTATGCTTCGTACCAACCGGAAGGGCCGGAATATTACAACTTTGCCTATGACCTCGTAGATACTTACGCCGAAGACCCTGACCGTGAGATGATGTACTGGGTCCAGGATGGCGGCAGCGAACGGCGGCTTTCTTACGCTTATTTCCGGGACCGCTCCAACCAGGTAGGCCGGGCTTTGCTCAAACTGGGCCTCCAAAAGGGCGATAACGTTTTTATCCTGATGCCGCGCCTGCCCGAATGGTGGGAGAGCATGCTGGGCATGATAAAAGCCGGGATCGTGGGCCTGCCCGGCACGACCCAACTAACCCCTAAAGATATTCTTTTCCGGCTGCAAAACTCGCGCGCGAAGGCGGTTATTACCGATGCCGAAAACGCTGCCAAGTTTGACGAAGCCCTCAAGAATTACCCTGACATTGTAGCGAAACTGGTTGTAGGCGGCGACCGCGACGGCTGGACCAATTTTGAAACGGCTGTCTCCGCCGAACCTGCCGATGAAGCCCGCCTTTCCAACACCAAAAGCACTGACCCGCTGCTGCTCTATTTTACCAGCGGCACTACGGGCAACCCCAAGATGGTGCTGCATACCCATAGTTCGTACCCGATTGGACACATTTCGACCGGCCGTTACTGGCTTGATTTGCAACCGGGCGATTTGCACTGGAATTTAGCCGATACAGGCTGGGCGAAAGCGGCCTGGAGCAGTTTCTTTGGGCCGCTTATCATGGGTGTTTCGATTTTCGTTCATAACACCAACGCCCGCTATACCGCACCCTACACGCTCAACTTGCTCCAAGAATACGGCATAACCAGCTTTTGCGCCCCGCCGACGATTTACCGCATGTTTATTGCCGAAGACCTTAAAAAGTATGACTTGAGCAAGCTGCGAAGTTGCGTCGGGGCCGGGGAACCGCTTAACGCCGAAGCTATCGAGGTCTGGCGGCGCGAGACCGGCCTTACCATCCGCGACGGTTACGGTCAGACCGAGACCTGCCTGCTCTGCGGCAACTTCCCGACCCCTGATATGCCGGTAAAACCCGGTTCGATGGGTAAGGCCGCGCCTGGCTACGTCGTGGACGTGATTGACGACGAGGGTAAGCCGCTGCCGCCTAACAAAGAGGGCGACATCGCCGTAAAAGTTCACCCGCAAAGGCCGGTGGGTCTTTTCAAAGAATACTGGAATAACCCGGCGGCGACCAATGCCTCCATGCGCGGCGACTATTACGTTACGGGCGACCGGGCTTACCGGGACGAGGACGGCTATCTGTGGTTCGTGGGCCGGGCCGACGACGTTATCATCAGCGCGGGCTACCGGATTGGGCCGTTTGAGGTCGAAAGCGCCCTGGTCGAACACCCGGCGGTAATGGAAGCGGCGGTGATTGGCAAGCCGGACAAGGTGCGCAGCGAAATTGTCAAAGCCTATATCATTCTGAAGCCGGGTTACGAAGGCACGCCCGAACTAGCCCAGGAAATTCAGAAATTCGTCCAGAAAATCACCGCGCCCTACAAGTACCCGCGTGAAATCGAGTTCGTCACCGAGCTACCCAAGACGGTTAGCGGGAAAATCCGCCGGGTCGAACTCCGCCAGCGCGAACAGAAGAAATAAAGACGTTAAACGAAACAGGTTTAACGTTATTCTAATAATAGTTTCATACGCCTTTCATGCTTCGGGACTACAATAATTCCGTTAAGGGACAAAGGTTTACCCAACCCGGCACCTTAACGGCTTGAAAGGCGTATGAAACAAAGGTTATAACCCCACGTATATAATAATGACCGTGAATAAGCAAGAATTTAGCGGCAAAACGGTCGAAAGTCTTTAACAAGTTAGTAAATAAAAACAGAAAAACCCGGCATTGCATCTCGTCGGGGATGTGCTAAGATAAAATTACTGGGAAATTGGCCTCTCAGCCCAGGCTTTGCTCTAGTAAAATCGAGAAAAGATTTAGCACCGACGGGGCCTGTATTACGAGTTGCGCGAGGAGAAACTACAAATGTGGAATAATAATCCAAACAACAATAACCGGGGAGGCTGGAACAACCAGTACAGCAACCAGCGGCAGCAGCGGTTGGGTTTCGGCCAGAACCAGCCTCAATACGGCTACGTCGAAACCAGCATGGCCGAGCGGAGCAGCCTTTCGGCCAAGGTAATGACCTTTACCTTTTTCTCCATCCTGGCCGCGATGGCGGGTACGTTCGTCGGCGCCCAGATGAACCTGAGCTTCGGCGGCGGCACCTGGCTCCTCTTTTTCATCGCTGAAATTGCCCTGATTTTCGCCTGCCAGGCTTTCCGGGATAAAATGCCGATTAACTTTATCCTGCTCTACGGCTTTGCGGCTGTCACCGGGCTTTCAATTAGCCCCCTGATTAACATTCTGTTCCAGATAGGTTATAGTGGAATCGTCTACCAGGCTCTAGGCATTACAGCCGGTATCACGGTAGCACTCAGCGCCTATGCCTGGACCACCAAGCGAGACTTTAGCGGGATTGGCCCTTACCTGTTCGCAGGTGTGATTGGCCTTATCCTGGTCGGCCTGTTGAACGGTCTGCTGTTCCACAGTCCGCTCTTGCAGATGGTTTACCTGTACGCGGGCGTCGTAATCTTCAGCTTCTACCTGATTTTCGACGTACAGCAGGTCAAGAAGTTCCAGGACACGGTTGGCAACGCAATTATGCTGAGCCTGAACATCTACCTGAACATCTTTAACCTGTTCCTGTTCATCCTGCAAATCCTGATGTCTTTGCAGGGCCGCGACTAAACAGCGCGAGGTGAAAACTAATTAAGGGTTGATTAACCCTGCTGAAAGGCGGCTCTGGTATAATAATACCGGCCGCTTTTTGGTTTCATAAGGGGTAGAATTAAGAGCGAGATGGGGAACCGGGTCTTTTGTATTTTATGGGTAGGAGCTAGCAAATTTGAAAATTCTGCGAAGTGGAACAGTCGTTATAGCCCTTTTATTGGCCGGGCTTTTACTCTACGCCTGTGGGGGTGAAGCTGCGCCAACGCAGCCGAGCACTTCCGGCCCTAACGGCAACAATTCAGCCGCCCCAACGGCGCCAGGCTCCAAAACCGCGAACCCGTTCTTTACGCCTTCCGCGGTCGCGACCACCGCCGCCCCGGCCTATAACCTGGAATTCGACTTCCAGCCGGGAGTGCCGGTCATTGACGCCTCGGTTACAGCCCCTTTGCCGCAAGGCCAACCGGACGACTGGTCTATAACTGTTGATGGCGGCGGGACGGCCAGGTTCACCAAAAACCCGCGCGGCCCGAATGGCGGCACGACCACCCAACACACTCTCGCCCAGGACAAGATAAACGCCCTGCTCCAACAACTTAACGGCCTGGGCGTCCTCGAATGGCCGGATACTACCGCGCCCGACAAGCTTGCCGCCGGTGGTAACTCGCGCAGCCTGCACCTTTATCTCAAAGGCCGCACCAAAGCCATCACCGACCTGTCAGGCGGCAGCGGCGACGCCCTCGCCCAGATGCTCGACCTCATCCAGAAGACTGTCAACGAAGCTCCCGCCAAATAAAAGAAGTTAATAAATAAAAAGGCCGGGATTACCCCGGCTTTTTTATTTTATATAAGTCTAAACCACGCTACCGTGACATTTCTTGTACTTTTTGCCGCTACCGCAGAAACAGGGGGCGTTCGGGTTCAGCTTCGCGCCGTTAGCGACGGCAGCCCGGTTCGCGGGGTTAGCTTTCTTCTTGACCGGGCCGCCCCGGTCGTCACCCGCCGGTTCGGAAGGACCGCTCTCCTGCAAGTTCTTTGGCGGCGAAAGGGTCGGTTGGATGCGCTGGATTTCCGCCGACCAGAATTTCTGAACGATTTCGCGCCGGATATCGTCCTGCAAATCGTTCCACATCTCGAAGGCGGCCTTCTGGTAAGAGCGAAGCGGGTCTTGCTGGCCGTAAGCCCGCAGACCGATACCGCGCCGCAACTCCTCCATAGGGGTCAGGTAGTTGACCCAGTTGCGGTCAATCACGTCCAGCATCACCAACCGCTCAATCAGCCGCATATCGTCCGAGCCGACCCGTTCCTCTTTTTCGTCATAGATACGTTCGGCTACGCCGGCGAAGATTTCCTTGATTTCCTCGGCGCTTCTGTGTTCCAGGTCATCCAGCGTCACACCCATCTGGTTTTCGAGGGCTTCCAGGACCAGTTCTTCCATCTCTTCCTCGTTTTGAGGCTTGCGAGAGAGGTCCAGGGGCCGGGTTTGCAAAATAAGGCCGGCATTGCGCAAAAGTTTCGGCAAATCCCATTCAAGCTCGTCGCCCTGGGTGTATTCATCAATAATCTGGCCCAGGCGCTGCTCGGTCAGGTCGAGAATACGGTCGCGCTGGCTTTCACCCATCAAAACCTTGCGGCGGTCTTCGTAGATGATAGCGCGCTGCCGGTTCATCACGTCGTCGTACTCGACGAGGTGCTTGCGGTAATCGAAGTTCTGGCCCTCCACTTTGGTCTGGGCCTGCTCAATCGAGCGGGTAATCAGGCCGTTCTCGATGGCCGTTTCTTCGTCAAAGCCGAACCGCTCCAGCATTCCGCCGATGCGGTCCGAACCAAACCGGCGCATCAGTTCGTCTTCAAGCGACACATAAAAACGGCTGCTGCCGGGGTCGCCCTGGCGTCCGGCACGACCGCGCAACTGGTTATCAATCCGGCGGGACTCGTGGCGTTCGGTGCCGATGATATGAAGACCGCCCTGCTCTATAACAAAGTCGTGAGCTTCCTGCCAGCGGCGCTGGGCTTCTTCGGCGGCTTCCTGGAAGGCTTCGGTCCCTTTGTCATCGTCGGTCAGACCTTGCTCGGCCAGCACTTCTTCCAGATAGCTGTCAGGCGAACCGCCCAGGATAATATCGGTACCGCGACCGGCCATGTTGGTGGCAATAGTGACGGCGTAAGGCCGTCCGGCCTGGGCGATAATCCCGGCCTCGCGTTCGTGCAACTTGGCATTGAGGATGCTGTGCTTGATACCGGCTTCTGTAAGAGCCTGGCTGATTTCCTCGGATTTCTCGACGCTGACTGTACCGACCAGCACCGGCCGCCCGGCTTCGTTCATCTCGTGAATTTCTTCAATCACGGCCCGCAGTTTGGCGACTTCGTTGCGATAAATCAGGTCGGTGAAGTCCTTGCGAATCATCTCGCGGTTGGTCGGGATAACCACCACGTCCATACCATAAATCTTGATAAATTCTTCGGCTTCGGTCGCCGCCGTACCGGTCATACCGCAAAGCTTTTTGTACATGCGGAAGTAGTTTTGCAGGGTAATGGTGGCATAGGTCATGTTTTCGTGCTCGACGTGTACGCCTTCTTTGGCCTCGACCGCCTGGTGCAGACCGCCTTCCCAGCGCCGCCCTTCCTGCAAACGCCCGGTGAACTCGTCCACAATAATAACTTCTTTATTTTCGCGGACCACATATTCGCGGTCGCGCAGGTAAAGCTCTTTAGCCTTCAGGGCGTTTTCCAGGTAAGTAACAAAGTGGCTCCACTTGTCGTCGTAAATGCTTTCGGTTTCAGGGATACTTAACAGGTTTTCAACCCGGTCAATGCCGCGTTCGCTGATGTTAACCACCCGCTTTTTCTCGTCCACCTCGTAGTCAGTGCCTTTGCGCAACTGGCGGGCAATCGAGGCAAAACGCATATAGTCGTCCTGGGCCTGGGCGGCCTGGCCGCTGATAATGAGCGGGGTCCGGGCCTCGTCAATCAGGATATTGTCTACCTCGTCCACGATAGCGAAGTTAAGCTCCCGCTGGACCAGTCTATCCACATCGTTTGCCATATTATCGCGCAGGTAGTCGAAACCAAATTCGTTGTTGGTGCCGTGGGTAATGTCGGCGCGGTAAGCCTCCCGGCGGGTAATCGGCCGCAGATTCTTGTATAACGGGTCAGGGTTATTATAAGTAGGGTCGAGCAAGAAGCTGTCCGGGTTGTTCGGGTTGCCGCCGTTACTCTGGATAACCGCCACGCTCAGACCGAGCCGCATGTAAATAGGACCCATCCACTGGGCATCGCGTTTTACCAGGTAGTCGTTAACCGTCACCACGTGGACGCCTTTACCTTCAAGAGCATTGAGATAAGCGGGTAAGGTCGAAACGAGGGTTTTACCTTCGCCGGTACGCATCTCGGCAATCTTGCCCGAGTGCAGCACCTGTCCGCCGATAAGCTGGACTTTATAATGCTTTTGTTTATAGGTACGCCAGGCCGATTCACGAACGGCGGCGAAAGCTTCCGGCAAAATGTCGTTGAGAGCCTCACCTTTTTTCAGGCGAGCCCGGAATTCTTCGGTCTTGGCCGTGAGTTGCTCGTCGGTCAGATTGGAGAACTTTGGCCCTAACTCGTCAATAATTCGTTTGGCCGGTCCTTCAAACTTGCGGACAGCCGCCTCGTTGCCGCCACCGGTCAGGAAATTTACAAAACCTTTTAACACTGCGATTCCCTCTATAACTGGAAAAATTCCAACTCTTGTCTGCCCGCCAGATTATAAAGATTTCCGGGCAGCAAAAATTCTTCGCTACAATATTCAACCGATATTATACCACACCGGTTACGGCCAACCGCGCCCTATTTCACACCTCTAACACAACTTAAATCTTTAAGACCGCCAGAATTCACTGCAACAAAACCGGGCCGCCGAACGTATTATATACAGTATAAAAATGATTTAAGTGTCCCGGGTTATAGCGGCAAAGGGCCGTAGGAGGCGCAATACCAGCGCATCTGCAAAGTAGGCCGGGCAGAAAGAGAATTGAATAGCATGTTAGATATTACAAAACCTGAATTTCAGGCTACCCCACTCCAGGACAATACCTCCGACCCCGGCAGCGAGAAGCTTACGGTCAACCTTGATAAGCAGAAGCGCGAAATTACCAGCACTCGCCAGGTCGGCGGTCAACCCCTTACGGAAACAGTCGCCAGCGATACGGACGTAACCGGCCACCCCGGACCGGTCCAACCGGCCAGCGCCAATCGCATTCACGTGCCGGCCCGGGGAAACACTAACCTCGCGGCGGTCATCGAGCGAGTGAACAACGACATCGAACTTTTCACACTCTGGAAATGCGCCAACATCAACGCCGTTGACCGGCTTGGTATCAGCGACCACGGCCGGGTTCACGTCCAGATTGTCGCCAACATCGGCCTGAAGATTTTACGGCTGTTGCGGGCGGCAGGGATTAAGAGCAGCATCGCCCGGCATCACGCCGCCAGCGGTATGACCGAGCAGGACGCCGAGGTAGTGGTCGTCCTGGGAGCCTTGCTGCACGACCTGGGGATTTGCGTCCACCGCGATGAGCACGAGCATCACAGCCTGTGGCTGGCCGAGCGCAAGTTGCGCGAACTGCTGGACGGTCTTTACGACATCGAAGGCCGGACTATCATTACCGCCGAAACGCTGCATACCATCGTGGCGCACCAGCGGTCGCAGCGCTGCCTGACTATCGAGGCGGGTGTTGTCAAGGTAGCCGATGCCCTGGATATGGCGAAAGGCCGCTCTCGCATCCCGTTCGAGCAGGGCCACGTCAACATTCACTCGGCCAGCGCCGCCGCTATCGAAAGCGTCGAGCTGAGCGCGGGCGAAACCAAGCCGGTCCACATCCAGGTTAAAATGCTAAATTCAACAGGCATTTACCAGATTGACGAACTGTTGCGCAAGAAAATCCAGAACAGTTCCATCAAGGATTACATTGAACTGGTGGCGAAAATCGAGGCGGAGACCGAGCAAAAGCTTATCGGAGGTTTCAGCTTTTAGACCGTAACTAAAGGACCGGATTTCCTTTATTATAAAAGTAGGCCCGGCCCGGCGGTGTCGGAACGCCGGGTTCAACGGCAAAAAAATAATATTAAAATTTACTTTAAGGCTCTCCCATGGGCCTTTTTTGCATTGACAACCCTATAAGTCTATGCTAACATCAACCCATTCTGGCACACTTTAAATAGAGCCGAAACAATGGATTTTGGGCGAACGGCTCACATTCGCCCGGCCCAATGCCCCTTGCAGTTTAACGGGGTAACAACTTCGTAAAGCTTAACAAAAAGTATCTAATAACCAGAAAAGTCAGCATGCGGCTGGCCGGTCTGTACTCCTTCAGGCGTTCCTGGCATTTTTCTGCCCTGGAGAGGTCATTTTTGTCCGGTCTGTCTCTCTTCTCTCTTCGCGCACGTAGGGCGGCTTTATGCGAAAGACCGTCTTTTACTGCTCCAGCCCGGCTGACTTAAGGAGGGATGTATTGAATTATAAAAAAAGTAGTGGCATCAATAAAGCCGCTAACAAGTTTTCACCCTGGGTCACAGCTTCCGGGAAAAGCTTCCCCGGGTCGAAAAAACCACGTCTTCTCGCTCTTACCCTTTTCTTTATTACTCTATTCTCTTTAACTACAATCATAACACCTGCCTCGGCTGTACGAGCCGATGACGGCCTGGCCGCGAACAGCCCGGCCCGTGTTGCTAATACCGAGGGCGATGGCGTGCGGTTCCGTGAGGAAGCCAATACCGGCGCCGGTACAATTACCATTATTCCCGAAAATGAACTGGTGACTATCAAAGGTGGGCAGGTCAAAGACAACGCGGGAAACTCTTTCTACAAGGTCGAATACCAGGGCAAAACCGGCTACGCGATGAGCCAGTATCTTATCTTCGCCGGTAAAGCCAAATCCGGTATCACGGCTATCCCGACCGGCAACCCGGCCAAAATCGTCAATACTGATGGTGACGGCGTAAACTTCCGCCAGCAGGCCAATTCGGCCAGCAGCGTTATGGGGGTTCTAACCGAAAATACCCTGGTTACTTCGCTGGGCGGGCCTTTCACCGACAAGGAGAATAACAGCTTCTTCCGGGTAGATTACAAAGGCACCACCGGTTATGTATCGGTCGCTTATGTTGGGTCAGCCCCGCTAAACGCGGTTACCAGCGGCGGCGGCGGCAACCTTAAAGTTACCAACACCGACGGCGACCCGGTGCGCTTCCGCTCCGGCCCTGGCCGCAACTTCGACCAGGTTGGCCTGGTCTACGAAGGTCAGGTTGTTAAAGAGCTTGGCGGCGCGGTCAAAGACGATGACGGCGGCAAGTGGTTCCGTATCGAAGCCAATGGCAAGGTAGGCTATGTGATTAGCACCTATGTTGCCCCTACTTCCGACGCTCCGGGGGCGCCTGCGGCTCCGGCTAAAGCGGCGGCCCCGGCCCCGGTTGCGCCTAAGCCAGCGGCGGCCCCGGCTAAGACAGCAGCGCCGGTCAAGACTGCAGCCCCGGCGCCCGCCCCGACCAAAATCCCGGCGCAGGTCCAGTCTGTAGCCAGCAACAGCGGCAAAGGTGCCCAATTAGCGGCGTTCGCCAAGAAATACCTGGGCTGGCGGTATGTCTGGGGCGGCAAAAGCCCTTCCGCGGGTGGGTTTGATTGCTCCGGCTTCGTTTACTGGGTGCTGACCCAGAACGGCATTAGCGCCGGGTCCAGCGCTGCCGGTGACTTGAGCGTTGGGACGCCGGTTTCGGCCAGCAACCTCCAACCGGGCGACGTTCTCATCTGGTCCAACACCTATATGCCCGGCCCCTCGCACGTCGGTATCTATATCGGCGGCGGCCAGTTCATCCACGCGGAGAACTACAGCACCGGTGTAACGATAACCAGCATGAGCAGTTCCTACTACGCTTCCCGCTTCACCGCGGCGCGGCGTCCCTAGTCCGACCCTACTGAATAAAAAAGCCGGCGGCAGAAATGTCACCGGCCTTTTTTATGGTCGCTTTTCAAATTCTCGAATTATACTTTTTAGGAGAACCTGTCCTGCTCTATAATAATTCCCAGAATTTTCTCTGAAAAAGTAACCAACCCGCCCTTTTTTACCACTATATATATGTACACCGGTCAAAGACCCCGGTGTCGCAACCCTGGCTAAGGCGTGATGCAAGAACAAGAACCGGAAAAAAGTGACCTCGAACTGGTAAGACAGGCCAGGGCAGGCGATAAAGTTGCTTTCGAGACGCTGATAGAGCGTTCTGAGGCGAAAGTCAGACACCTGGCTCTGAATATGACCGGCAACGCCGAGATAACCGGAGAACTGGTCCAGGAAGCCATTCTCCAGGCTTATTTGTCGCTACCTCTTTTGCGTAACGAAGCCAGTTTCAAAAGCTGGTTTTACGGCATTACTCTGAACGTCGTGCGCGGTTATCTGCGCGAGAACAGGCCGGAGGTGCGGTTGGATAGTTTCCGGCTTGATACCATCGAGAATGACCATCGCCTTACCCAACCGGAGGGGTATGACTTATCGAGTCTTTGCGAAAAGCGCGAGTTGTACCAGCGAGTGCTATTGGCAATCGGCCAGTTGCCGCCGGGTAACCGCAAGGCTATCCGGCTCTACTACTTCGAGGAGCTTAATCTAGCTCAAATTGCTGCGGACCTGGGGATAAGTGTTACAGCGGTCAAAGGCCGCCTGCACAAGGCTCGCCAGGCGCTCAAAGAGCAGATTTTGCTTACGTATCCCGAACTCGCCCAGGAGCGTGTTAACAGCACGCAACACAAGGCAAAACCAAAAACAGTCAGAGAAAGGACCAGACTGATGGTTGAAGTTACAATTTCCGACGTGATTATAAAAAAGACACCCAATCATACCCCACATGCGGTTATTATTTTGCTGGATAAGGTCGAAAACCGGTTCATTCAAATTTGGATTGGAACCTGGGAAGGAGAACATATAGCGGTTGGGCTGCGAAAGTTTCAGACCTTGCGTCCGCTTACTTATAGCTTTGTAGAGAAAATTCTTGAGGCTACTGGAGCGAAACTTGAAGAAGTCCGAATAGATAGCTTGAAAAACGATACCTTTTACGGTATTGCAAAACTGCAAGTGGGTCAGCACACCCAAGAAATAGATGTTCGACCCAGCGATGCCCTGGCCCTGGCGGTTCAGGTAGGTTGCCCGATTTTTGTGCGAGAAGAAGTTTTCGAAAAAGCTGGCCTACCTTTTACAAACCTGGAAGAGCTATTCGGGCCGGAAGTTAAGGGTATAGATAGTATTTTGAACGACCTGGAAATCAAGGTACGGGAAATAACGAGCGAGCTAAAGACGGATGACTCAGAAGCCTGAACGGCAAAGGAAAAGGCCGGGACATTCCGGCCTTACCTCTTTTTATAATCTTTTACCGCAAATCCTTAAAACGAAAATCAGGTCTATTGCTTGACGTAAGGTACGCCCACCGCCGCCGGAGGCCGGCTGCGCCCGACAAAGCCGGTCAGTACCACGATTGTCACGACATAGGGTAACGCCTGGGTGATGGTATGCAACCATGCAATCTGGCCGTACCAGCTTTGCAGGGCCGAGTCCAAACCCTGGCAGAAACCAAAGAGCAAAGCCGCTCCCCAGGCTCCCAGCGGGGTCCACTTGCCAAAAATCATGGCGGCCAGGGCGATAAATCCGCTACCATTCGTCATGCCTTCCTTGAAGTAACCGACCACCTGCAACGAGAAATAAGTGCCGCCCAGCCCGGCCAGAAAACCGGAAATTAGCACGTTAATGTAGCGCATCTTGAAAACGTTCACCCCGGCGGTATCGGCGGCGCGAGGGTTTTCGCCGACGGCCCGGGTCCGCAGACCCCAGGTAGTGTAAAAAATGATGTAGTGGGCCACAAAAATCAGAACAATCGCCAGGATTGAAACCAGGCCAATCTGGAAGGGAGCCAGGCCGATTTTGAATTCAATCGAAGGCAGTTTCCCCGAGTCGGTATTTCGGCGGCTGCTGGTAAAGACCAGGCTGTAGAGATAAGCCGTCAGGCCAAAGGCGAAAATGTTAATAACCGTACCGCTGATAATCTGGTCCACCCGGAAATAGATGGACAAAACGGCGTGAATGAGGGCTACGCCGATCCCGGAGAACGGCGCGATTATCAGGCCCAACCAGACATTCCCGGTCAAGGCTCCGACCATCGCTCCAAAAAACGCCCCGGTCAGCATCATACCTTCAATACCGATATTAACAACGCCGCTACGCTCGGAGAATGTGCCGCTGAGCGCGCCAAGGGTAATCGGCGTGGCGAAACTCAGGGTTAAAGTTATAATAGATACGAGGTCAATCAGGGGCTGGGAGTTTTCACCAAATGACCGCCAGATGAAAATCAGTACCAGCAGGGCTAGGGCCACCAGGGGCCAGCGGGTATGGCGCAGATATTGCCGCACCGACCGGGTGCTGTCTATCTTTTCTTCACGATCTACCAGTGCTTGTGCCATATTACTCCGTCTTTCCCCAACCGCGTGATAATACTACCTGCGCGCTCTGTTTGTTGCGCATGCGGTAGAGCCAGCGCAAAATCTGGTCTGCCGCTACAAAAATAATAACCAGCGCTTGAATCATAGCAATAAGGTCGCCGGGCAACTGGGTGCCGTTCGCCCCGACGGTATCAAATTGCATTTGACTGGCGCCGCTTTGTAAGGCCGCGAATAACAGGGCAGCCGGAATAGCCGCAATAGGGTTATTTTTTGCCAGCAGGGCGATTGCGATACTGTTAAAGCCGTAATTAGCCCCCAGCGAATCGCTGTACTGGTAGTTATAGTTGGGATTACCCATTACCTCAAACGCCCCGGACATTCCGGCCAATAGGCCCGATACCGCCATAGCTATAATGGTTATCCGCGCCACATTTATACCGGCATAGCGGGCCGCGCTAGGGTTGAGTCCGACCGTCCGAATTTCAAAGCCGAGCGGGGTCTTCCACAAAATCCAATAAAGTATTACGGCTACAATTATGGCTACTATAAAGCCCCAGTGTAGCGGAGTATTGGTCGAACCGGCGCTTGCCGCGCTGTCATAGTCAAAAATGGTAGGCACATGGGAACTTTTACTTATGGGCGCGGTGGTTTGCATATTTTTGCCGCGTAAAGGACCGTCCGCGCCAACCAGGAAGCCTGTAATAAAACTGGCGATGTAATTGAGCATGATAGTCGTAATAACTTCATGCGCCCCGGCGAAAGCCTTCAGAGCGCCCGGTATCGCTCCCCAGACGGCCCCACCCAGGCAACCGGCCACCAGGGCAATAGGGACCGCCGCAAGAGGCGGCACGCCGCCAAGGTTGATGCCAACCACCGCCGACACCAGCGCGCCAATTTTAAGCTGGCCCTCAGCGCCGATATTAAAAAGCCCGGCCTGAAAAGCGAAAATTACCGCCAGGGTCGTAAAGATATAAGGCGTGGTCGCAGCGAGAGTATTATTGACGCGGGAGGCGCTGCCGAAAGCGCCTTTTAAAAGGCTGGGATAGGCTACCAGGGGATTGAAGCCTGAAATCAAAATAACAACCGCGCCAACGACCAGCGCTGTAAAAATACCAAGCAGAGGTAGGCCCAGTTGTCGCGCCGCCATCCGCAGCCACCGGAGAGCCGGGTTTTCAGACGAGGCAGTTGCTACAGTCATACTTTGTAATTTCCTGGAACAAAATAATTTTAGAAGATTTTTACAAAGATAAAGCCAGTTAAGGCTAAAGAGAAAATCTAAAAGAAAATCTTAAAAGAAAATCTTAAAAGAAAATCTAAAAGAAAAGAGAATTGAACGAAACGTAGCGCAATTAAATTTGCTGTTATTTCCGGCTCAATTCTCTTTTCTCACTACAAAAAACGATTGGCCTCTTTGTAAAAAGCCCAATCAAATAAGTTTACGACGCGGTTACACCGGTTTTGATGGTGCCATCTTTCAGGCCGGCCTGAAGCTGAGTCAGGACGGTTTTGAGGGCCGCCGGAATAGCCGAGTCAGTATCGTGGAATGGAGCCAGGCCGGTAGGCCCAATTGCGTTGCCACCTTGAAGCTGGCCATTGCTGGCCTGGACCAACGACTGGAAAACGCCGTTCTTAATGTCTTTGGTCGCGCTGGAAAGCAGTTTCGGAGCGGCTTTAGGCAGGGTAAAATACTGATCAACGTCCACACCAATGACATAAATCCCGGCGGAAGCGCCCGCTTCGACAGCGCCGTTACCGGTAGCGCCACCACCACCGAAGATGATGTCGTTTCCAGCCTGGATCAGGGATTGGGTCTGCTGAGCGCCCCAGGTCGGGTCGTTGAACGGGGAACCGGAGTCCGGGTGATAAGTCAGGGTAACGTTGACCGAGCCGGGCTTTACGAGGTCTTTATGGTTGGCAACCAACCAGGCAGCGCCCGCTTTGTAGCCTTCCGCGTAGCGGACAACAGCCGGAACGCTCTTGGTACCGACCACAGCGCCGATTTTACCCGATTGGGTCATACCGGCGGCCAGCGCGCCAATCGCGAAACCGGCTTTGTCTTCTTCAAAGGTCAGACCGACCAGGTTCGGCAAAATGTTAGCCGGGTCCTGGCCCTGGTCAACGCCGACAAATAAAATATTGGGGTTGGCTTTGGCGGCGGCGACGGTGGCATCAGCCATTAAAAAGCCGACGGTTACAATAACATCATATTTTTCATCAAGGAACTGTTTGATGTTAGCGGCATAGTCTTTCTGGTCTTTGGTTTCGATATATTTAACACCAACACCGGCAGCCTGACCGTACTGCTGCACCCCTTCCCAGGCGGACTGGTTGAAGCTCTTGTCATCTACGCGGCCCGTATCGGTTACGAGGCCGACTTTCAGCTTCTTGCCAATGGAAGCGGCAGCGGTAGTCCCGGCGGCAGTGGTGGTAGCAGTTGCCGCAGCCGTAGTGGCGGCGGCGGCGCTGGTTCCGGCAGCCGTAGTGGCGGCGGCAGTTGTAGCAGTTGCCGCCGCGGTCGTAGCAGTTGCCGCAGTGGTGGCAGCAGCCGCAGTGGTGGCAGTTGCGGCGGTAGTCGCAGCAGCCGCCGGGGCGGTAGTAGCGACGGCGGCGGCCGTTGTGACGACGGGCGCAGTAGTCGCGGTGTTATCGCCGCAAGCCGTCAACAACAACGCTGCCAGCATGGACAGCACTGTAAGCAGGCCAGCGTAAGAAAGTTTACGCATTTGTAATAACTCCTCCTTGTAACAAGTCGAACTTAAACTTAATAGTATGAACCGGCAGGCCTGCCGGATAACGGGTAATGAGAAACGATAAAAGTTTATGCTGGTTATTTCACGAAATACAGCTTTACTACTCAGATTTAGCAACCCGATCTGGCACGGCTATGTGTTGTAATCACACGCTATTTAACAAGACTATTATCTTTGCAGAAAATCATTACAGAGCAATTTCCTGGTAGTTAATTCGACTTTGAAATGAATTGTCTTGTCTGTAACAGTAGTAAAGGGATTATAGCATAGGCTTTTATACCTAGCAATTTTTCGATTTGTCGCAATTCCTTTTGCGCTAAAGCTTAATCTGTGTATAATGAATCTTACCTCCAATCAGGGCCAGGGGAAGTGACTGCGCGGGAAGGAAGCTTTATAAATTGCGGTTCGTTGTCATCGGTGGCGGCTGCTATGGTATCTACCACAGCGGCCAGCTTTATAAGGCGATTCAAAAAGGAAAGCTGCCAGCTTCCAGCCGGTTGATAATGGTAGACCGCAACGCTGAGCCTCCCGCCAGGGCCAAATTCGGCCAGTCTCCCAACTTTACTTTTGTCCAGGCCGATTGGCATGATTACCTTATACAGTTTATGGGCGACCCGTCCCGGTTCGACCCGGCCAGAGATGGCGAAACCGTCCAGATTGTGCCGCCTCCCTACGCGCCCCACCTCTTTTTCGAGTGGCTGCGGGCCGCGACCGTCCAGGCTTTACAAGAACGCGGCTGGCCGAACTTTCAGGCGGAGCGGGAAGGCTTCGACTATCCGATGCGGACGCCATACGAGTATATTGATCCCAAAAACGGCAACCACTTCTTGAGCCGGGCCGGTTGGACCTGTCCGGCCACCTGCATCGAACCCCGGGTTTGCCCGGCGGTCAAAGATGTGCGGGACTGGGATTTGGATGCCGATTTGCGAGGGTTCGTGGCGGGCCAACCGGTAAAGCCTTCGGTTAGCGCCGGGCCAACCCTGGCCCAGGCCGGGCTGGCGAACGGCTCGGATAGCGTTACGACTGCCCTTGAAACTCCGCCGCCGGAACGTTTTGGCGGGGTGGAAACTTTTAAGTGCCATCATTTTATGTACGGAATTGGGACGGTCCCGGCTTTACGCCTTTACGAAGCGCGGGAAAGATTGGTTGGGCTGGCGCGTGGCCTGGACGAAACCCGCCCTGAAACGCGGGTAGCAGTCGGCACCGTCTCGCATTGTCACGGAGTAGTTGCAACAATTTTACTAAAACGCACCTTTTAACCGCCGGAGATACTGAAATGATTGCTCGCTCGGCTGCCGCCGTTAAGCTTACGGAACAGGAGCAGTTACCTTTGAATACCGTATTGCAGGGAGACTGCGTGGAAATGATGAAGCATCTCCCCGATAAATCGGTGGACCTCATTTTCGCCGACCCTCCCTACAACTTGCAGCTTCAAAACGAGTTGTGGCGGCCCAATATGACGCTGGTGGACGCAGTTGACGACGATTGGGACAAATTTGATAGCTTCGAGGCTTATGACGAGTTCACCCGGCGCTGGCTTACCGAGGGCAGGCGCGTTTTAAAGGATTCCGGCACCATCTGGGTTATCGGCAGCTACCACAATATTTACCGGGTTGGCTCGATTATGATGGACCTGGGCTTCTGGATTTTAAACGACGTGGTCTTTATCAAGTTGAACCCGATGCCTAATTTCCGGGGTGTGCGCTTCACAAACGCTCACGAAACGCTGCTCTGGTGCAAGAAAAGCAAGGACCAGAAGAAATATACTTTCAACTACCAGCAGATGAAGGCCATTAACGAGGAAAAACAGATGCGGAGCGACTGGGAAATCGCCCTTTGCACCGGCAGCGAACGGCTGAAAATTAACGGCGAAAAGGTCCACAATACCCAGAAACCGGAAGCCCTGCTCTACCGGGTCATCCTGTCCAGCACTCTGCCGGGCGACGTTATTTTAGACCCCTTTTTCGGAACCGGCACCACAGGCGCGGTCGCCAAGAAGTTGCACCGCGACTGGATTGGCATCGAGAAAAACCCGGTCTACGTCCACGCCGCCGAGGAACGCATAGAATCTATTCACCAAACGCACCTTGATTTCGCGGTCTTCCCGGTCCAGACCAAGCGAACCCAGCCACGCGTGCCGTTCGCGGCCTTGCTTGAAAACGGGCTGATAAACCCGGGGATAACCCTGTATTATGCCCGGCCAGGCCGTGAACACACTATCATTGTGGCTGAAGATGGCTCCGCAAACGCCCCGATGGCGGTTGTGCGGGCGGATAGTTCGCTCAAATGCGGCGAATACGAGGGTTCGATACATTCAGTGGGGTCGAAAGTTGGAAAAGCGCCCTCCTGCAACGGCTGGGACCATTGGTGGTACCAGGGTGAGGACGGCGCTTTTCATTCGATTGATGAGTTGCGCCTGGCTTTCCGCGACCTGAAAAACGCGGCCCAGGCTAGCGAAGGGCTATCCCAGGGTCTTTAGCGCGCGGCAGGTTAAACCAGGCTTCGTTAGCGGCATCCATTTCTTCCGGGCTTAACTGCAACTCGGTTGCGGCCAGGGTTTCGTGAAGTTGTTCAGGGCGGCTTGCGCCCAGGATAGCCGAGGTTATGCCGGGTTGGGCCAGCACCCAGGCCAGGGCCACCTGGGCCAGCGAACGATTGCGAGCGTCGAAGAACTGGCGCAACTGCTCGACCGCTTCAAACTGGGCTTCTTTCCAGTAGCGGTTCTGGTACATTTTGCCCGCCGAGTGAAGCGAAAAGCGGGTACCCGATTCAACATCCTGCCCCGGTTTGTAACGCCCGGTCAGAAAGCCCCCGGCCAGCGGGTTGTAGGCAATTACGCCCAACTGCTCCTCTTTGCACAGCGGCAAAATTTCATTTTCAATTTCCCGGTAGAGAATATTGTAACGCGGTTGGTCCGACTCGAAGCGGGCCAGCCCCTTTTTATCGCTGACCCAGAGGGCTTTCGCTAACTGGTAAGCCTGGTAGTTGCTGCATCCTAAATAACGGACTTTCCCGGCCTTGACCAGGCTATCAAGCGCGTCCATTGTTTCCTCAATCGGGGTATCGAGGTCGGGGCTATGGACCTGGTAGAGGTCAATATAGTCGGTCTGAAGCCGTTTCAGGCTGGCGTCCACCGCCGACATGATATATTTGCGGGAAAGGCCGCTATCGTTCGGGCCTTCACCCATCGCGCCCCGGCACTTGGTCGCCAGCACCACCTGGCCGCGCCGTTTGCGGTCTTTAATCCACTTGCCCACGAATTCTTCGGTGCGGCCCCGCATTTCGGGCGTGGAACCAAGCGGGTAAACGTCAGCCGTATCAAAGAAAAAGACGCCCCCTTCCCAGGCTGTATCCATAATCGCAAAGGAGGTCTTTTCGTCGGCCTGGTTCCCAAAGGTCATAGTACCGAGGCAAATCTCGCTCACTTTCAGGCCGGTTCGCCCCAGGCGTTTGATTTTCATTTCGCTTATCTTCCTTTCGCTTTTTCTAAACCACTTTTCTAACCAAACCAATCCCTATTTAGCTATTCGCAAGGAAAAGCCGGGCTACTATCGCCTGGGACGGCCAATAAATTTTTCGACGGCAATTTTAACGATTATTCGAACCTGGACGGGCGCACCATAGCCATTGGCATAAGGTCTGCCATAATATTTCATGGAGAGTTTATCAATATGCTCCCTGGCGCCTTCGGCGGTAATCTCAACTACTTTTCCCTGGCACATTACGACATCCGCCGGGTTCTCGGGGTTCGGCACGTTGAGAGCCACCCGGGGGTCGCGCCGCATATTGAGTAACTTCTGGTATCCCTCAACCGTGTTAATAATGACGTGAGTATCGTCGGTATCTACCCAGGTGACCGTCATATGGGGCGAACCATCCGGCATAAGGGTTGCGATATGGCAATAGGCCTTCTGTTTGAGCCTATCCTTAAAGCTCTGGGGTAATTCAAGCACCTGCGCTTCTCCTTCGTTAGAGCGTGCGATGGAAATTTTCTATCGCGCTCCGCGAGAGGATTGTAACACTTGCTTTTTGTCTTTCACAAAACTAAGTCGGAGAAGATTACTTTGCACGGCCCGGAAGTATAGGCTAAAATGAGTTTATTGGAATCTTACTTAAACAAAACGATAGGAGCTTTTGAATGTCAGTTTTTGATGCTATCCGCAACCGGCGCAGCATCGGCAAAGTCAAACCCGACCGGCCCCCCCGTGAGAAAATCGAGCGCATGCTTGAAGCGGCCACCTATGCCCCCAACCATTACACCACGGAACCCTGGCGCTTCTTTGTTCTCAGCGGGCAGGCCCGCGAAGTACTCGGGGAGTTGATGGAAAAATCTTTGCGGCATCGTATGACGGAAACTCACAGCGAGAAAGCCCAGGCTGCTCTCGCAAAAGAGCGTCATAAACCCTTACGCGCGCCTGTAGTGATTGTAGTCGTTAGTGTCCGGCCTGAAAACCCTAAAATAGTAGATATTGAAAACGTGTCAGCCGTGGCTGCAGCCATCCAGAACATGCTGCTGGTAGCGGAAGAAGAAGGGCTGGCATGCATCTGGCGAACCGGCGAACCGGCCCGCGACCCCCGTATAAAAGAGCACTTCGGCCTGGGACCGGACGAGCATATAGTGGGATTTATCTATGTGGGCTACCAGGCGGTGCCTCGGCCCCAACGCACTCCCGCCCCTTACCAGACCAAGACCTGGTGGCTGGGTTGGGAAGAATAAAGAGCATGGACCTTTGAACATTTTGAAGAAAGAAGTAATTTATGAATAAATCTAACGGAGCTAAGAACGGACCCGGCAAAAGTGTTGTTACTTCCAATGGTGGACCAGACCTCAAAACCCCGGCTTTACTCGAAAGCAACGGGATAACGACCGCCGCTGAACAGCCCTTAAACAACGAGCCGGAAAAAGCGGTCAAGAGCCTCGACACTCAGAGCCAGGGACAAGGAAAATTGAATGATAAGGATAAACTGTCCGGCGCTACCTCGATGGTCGCGGCGGGCCAGGACTATGTCGCCGCACAGCTAAACAAAATGCGCGAAGCCGAACCGACCGCCAGGGAAGGCAAGGACCGCGAGGGCGTCCACGATATGCGGGTTGCTTCACGGCGCCTGCGTGAAAACTTACGCCTTTTAGGGGAAACCGCTTTTGACCGGGCCAAAACCGATGCCTTGCGCCAGCAGCTTAAACGCCTGACCCGTACCCTGGGCGAGGCGCGCGATACTGATGTGTTTCTCGAACACCTTGACACCTACGACGCGCAGCTTCCGGTGAACGAGCGGTCGGGGCTGGAGCCGTTCCGTAAAGAGCTTAAAAAGCGCTACAAACGCAGTCATAAAGCCCTTAGAAAATTGCTGGACGACCCTAAAACCCGCAAACTGTACGACCAGCTTGATAAGTTCGCCTCGACTGACAAGGTTATTGCCGATTGCACCGACCTGGACAGCGCCGCGGTCGCGCCCAGCCTGGTCCGCCATTTTGCGGGAAGCGCCATCTGGCGGCGCTATGAAGGGGTACTGGCCTATGATACAGCTATTGACGCGGAGACCTCCCAGGAAACCCTCCACCAGTTGCGGATGGCTTTCAAGCGGCTGCGCTACACCATCGAATTTTTCGAAGATGCCCTGCCCCCCACGATCCAAGCCCTGCACCGGCAGCTTGTCGAGGCCCAGGACGATTTGGGCGCGATTCACGATGATTACGCCGCCAATCTATATATGGCTCAAAGTGTCCTTAACACAAAAAAACCGGATGATGCCCTGTTAAAGTACCGCGACAGCCGCGAAACCGATAGCCGGAAAATGCGCGAAGACTTCCTGCAAAGGTGGAAATCGCTCAGCGGCCCAAAATTTAAAAAGCAACTGGCAACCGAAATTGCTAACCTCACAAGCGATTAAATAAGCGATTTGCTTGTCCTGATACCAAATTTATAAAACCCTGCCAGAGCAAAAAAAGCTGGTCTTCTTTATGCTATTATCAATTTGTGCAAGGTTGTTAGAGGTCAGGTTAAGGCTGGTATAGAGAGTGTAAAGTAGTAAAGAAGTTTGTACTACCTTATAAGAGCAATCTAAAAAAATAAAACTCTTAACTCGGAGTGATGGTGCTAAAAGGCTGAATGGCTTCAAGGTTGAAGGGCAGACGGCGGAAGGAGTAAAGACGGTGGAATCGCGAGATGAATTTATAACACAGGTGCTTTCAACGATTGACGAGGCGGAAGTTTTAACAATTTTCTTCCCGAACCTGGGCCGGGCGCTGGTAGTGGATGCCCGCCGGAATTTTGAAGAAGGGCCGCTGGTTAAAGTGGTCGGCCAGGTCAATTCGATGGAAGAGCGTATGGCCGCTATCGAAAAAATGCGGCCGGGTCTGGGCCGGGTACGCAGTATCGCGGGGATTCCCTGGGCCAAGTCTATTCGCACTTTGCAGGAAAATGGCGTTATCGCCCGGCTGGAACAGCGTTTGACCAGCGCCGGGGAAAACCCCTATGAGGCCGCTTACGCCTGCGACACTGCCTTCAAAAAGCTGCAAGAGCTTGAAAGGCAGCAGTGGATCAGTGTAATTAAAGGTAAAAACTCGCTCTATAAAAATATCTGGGAAGAATCAAGGGCGTAACCGCAGGCCAACCTGATAGCCCGGTCTAATTTTGGTCATAGTCTAAACAGCTTTACCGTCAAGCCAATCCTTCAGTATTAAAATTAAAATGAAATTACGGGCGGTCTTTGAAAAAGGGCCGCTTTTTTGACTGAACCGGCTTACCTTATCAGGAAGCTATTAATTTTTGGGCCAGGTTTTATCATAAAGTTTAGGCGCGATAAATCCAGCGTTATCAACATTATACTCGCTCATATCTTCGTACTGCTTGCTGCCCTGCAGGCTGCCGTGGCTGCTTTTCCGGTAACTGGTTTTATTCAAAACCCCCAGGATAAACACTTTCACATCGGTTGGCGGATTTTCCCGGCTGAACCGCAACTCTTTGGCAACTTCCAGGGCTTTTTGCTGGTAATACTCCCGGCCCGCGCCCCCAAAACCCCACAGAAATTCCGTCGAGTAATCGGTATTGACCCTGACCACCGCTTCGATATTGGCGATATGCGACACGGTCATTTTCTTGTACAGGCCAAAATAGCGGCTTTCTTGATGCTGGTATGCGCCGCCTTCCGCCGGGCATATATAAACCTGGCGGTCGAGTACTTCATCGGCTGATTTCGAGCAGTTAATAATGACTAGTTTCTGGTTACTATCAGACATATTTGATTCCTACTTTCAATAATCTTTAAGTGATTGGCTGGGATTAAAAAGGCCCGACCGGGTTTTTCAGCCAGGCCTTTTTCTCGTTTGTCGCTAGTTGCGGAGCGGTTTGCCCTTCATCAAGAGATGCTGCATGCGTTCCTGGGTCTTCGGCTGTTTACAAAGAGCAATGAAGGCTTCGCGCTCCAGGTCGAGTAAGAACTGCTCGTCTACTTCCTGGGCCGGGCTGGCCGTGTTACCGCCGGTCAGGACATAGGCCAGTTTGTAGGCAACCAGCGCGTCGTGTTCGCTGATAGTTCTGGTAAGCACCAAACCGTCAATGACCTGCTCGATAGCCAGACGGCCGCCTTCACCGGGCAGCTTGAACACAGCCTTTTCGGGCGGGGTATAGTCGCCGTTTGCCAGTTCGAGGGCATCAGCTTTAGCCTCGGTAATAAGGCGGTCTTTCGAGAGGGTAATCGCGTCGGTCTTGCGTAGGAACCCGAGCGAGCGGGCTTCCTCGGCGCTGGTCGAGACTTTGGCGTATGAGATAGCCTCGAAAGCCTTCTGGACCGGCGGCATCGGCCCGCCCATGCCGCGCATTTTTTGGATCTGGCGCAGCAAAAGCTCTTTGCACCCGCCGCCACCCGGTATCAGGCCCGCCCCGACCTCGACCAGGCCAATATAACTTTCGCCATAAGCCCGGACTTTGGCCCCGGCCAGCACAATCTC
>CADDZM010000047.1 GCA_902812345.1 Chloroflexota bacterium
GGTTAGAGCAGAATTGCTCCCCAGCGTTCATCGGCATTGGTTCTTTTGTAATCATAACCAAATTTTGCCAGATGAACGCTTTTATTTCAACTTTTCCTGTTTTTCACCGTTTAATGGGGTGCTACCACCAAAGAAATCCAAGAAAATTTACAGAAACTTAAATTTATAAATGGACTGAAGTAACTTATCCTGGGAGAAGTAAATTTATGCGAAGTTCCAGAAGTAAAGCGCTATACCCCGGACCCTTAACCCACCCCAACCAGCCACCAAAAGATGACCGTGTATTGCCCGAAACACGGATAGTGGGAGCAATTATTGTTCCCTTTTTGATAGTAGCATTTATAATGCTCTATGGTTTCCCAGGTAATACCGATACTCTTTTTGCCTGGACCATCCGGCCTGATATGACCCCTTTAATTATGGGAGCAGGCTACATTTCCGGCAGCTATTTCTTTTGTAGAGTTGTTACTTCTCGCTCCTGGCACCAGGTACACCTGGGGTTTCTACCCATAACCGCTTTTACATGGTTTATGGCGGTGGCAACTTTTATGCATCTGGACCGCTTTCACCAGGGCCATATTTCGTTTTACGCCTGGATTGGTCTGTATATTTTCACGCCGGCGATAGTGCCAATCATCTGGCTGCGAAATTCCAGCACCGACCCCGGCATGGCTGGACGAGGTGAATTGATGCTATCGAGGTCTCTTCGCTATCTGGTTGGTGGGGCCGGAGTTATTCAACTCGCTATTGCCCTGGTCCTCTTAATCTCGCCGGACCTGATGGTAAACCTGTGGCCCTGGAAATTAACGCCTTTGACGGCCCAGGTAATCGGGGGGTGGTTTGCCTTACCCAGCGTGGTAGCAATTCTGATGGCCCTGGATGCCCGGTGGAGCGCGATTAAAATTACCCTTGAATCTCAGTTAATTGGTTTAGGGCTGATGCTCGTGGCAATAATAAGAGCATGGGCTGATTTCGATGGGACTAACCTTTTTACTTTTGTCTTCATCGGCGGGATAGCTGTAATGTTTTTGGGCCTGCTGGCGCTTTACTTTTATATGGAGGGCTTACGCCGCCAGCCTCGGAGTTTTTACTAAACCCTGAATTAGAAAAAGAAATCTTTAAAAGGACTGGCCTGGTTCTTCTAAAACCGGCCAGTCCTTTTATTACTTTTGCATTATTAAGAGTTAGCGGACCGTAACCGCTTCCTGGACGGCGCCCGGTTTGCGCTCGCGCTTGGCGACACCAGTCTCGTAGGCGGCCTCAATAACGGCTTTGGCGACCGCCGGAGCGACCCGTTTATCAAAGACGGACGGAATAATGTAATCCACGCTGCGTTCTTCGTCCGTGATGATGGACTGGATGGCGCGGGCCGCCGCCAGTTGCATTTCTTCGTTGATGACGCTGGCCCGGCAGTCCAGCGCGCCCCGGAAGATGCCGGGGAAGCTCAGCACGTTGTTAATCTGGTTCGGGTAGTCGCTGCGACCCGTCGCCATCACTTTAACGTAAGACCCCGCTTCTTCCGGCGTAATTTCGGGCGTAGGGTTCGCCAGGGCAAACACAATCGGGTCTTTCGCCATCTTTTTAAGCATTTCGACCGAGAAAGCGCCCGGCCCCGAAAGGCCCAGGAAGACATCCGCGCCCTCGATTACGTCGTTCATATGGCCCTTTATGCCGTAAGGGTTGGTATTGGCGGAGTACCATTCTTTCATCTTATTCATGTTCTCGACGCGGCCCCGGTAAATTGCGCCGTAGCGATCCACCCCGATAATATTTTTGACTCCGGCAGCCAGAATAATCTTCGAGCAGGCTACCCCGCTTGCGCCCACTCCGCTAACCACCACTTTAATATCCTGGGGTTTCTTCCCGGTAACTTTCAAGGCATTGAGCAGCGCCGCCAGGACGACTATCGCCGTACCATGCTGGTCGTCGTGCATGACCGGAATATCGAGTTCTTTGACCAGGCGTTCTTCGATTTCAAAACAGCGCGGGGCGGAAATGTCTTCCAGGTTGATGCCGCCGAAACCGGGCGCTATCGCCTTTACCGTGCGGATGATTTCTTCGGTGTCTTTGGTAGCAAGGCAAATCGGAAAAGCGTCAACCCCGCCGAATTCCTTGAACAGCATAGCTTTGCCTTCCATTACCGGCAGGGCTGCTTCCGGGCCAATATCACCCAGGCCCAGGACAGCGGTGCCGTCGGTAATTACCGCCACCATGTTGCTTTTGATGGTGAGCGTATATGCTTTTGAGGTGTCTTCGGCAATCGCCAGGCAGACGCGGGCCACGCCCGGTGTGTAGGCCATCGAAAGCTGGTCGCGTGTCTTCAGGGGGGTTTTGCTCTGGACGCTGATTTTACCGCCCAGGTGCAAAAGAAAAGTCCGGTCACTAAAGTTAATTACGCGCACGTCCGTAATTTCTTTGACCCGATTGGAAATAGCCTCGGCGTGAGCTTCATCCCCGGCCGCGACCGTAATATCTCGAATCATAACGTCGCGGGTGGCCGAGACAATATCAATTGCGCCAAGGTCGCCACCGGCCTCGCTGATGGCGCTCATTACCCGGCTCAACATCCCAACCCGGTTGGGAATCTCCAGCCGCAGGGTAAAGCTATAACTGGCATTTGGAATAGTATTCATAATCTTTAGTAACTCCTCAATATTTAACTAAGAGCGGCTCTACAGGCGTTTATATTGACTCTCAAGATTATAGCACTACCCGCCTGGAACCTGTATTCAACAAAGCTCTACTTTTCAATAGATGATTTCTATCTTATTCGCTTACAGGCCTTAATTCCCTGTTTGCCAGGCCGAATTCTGCCTTAAATGTCTCCCCACAGATTAATTTTTTAATAAAGCCGGGTGCGACAAAACAGGCTTAAAGTAATAGCTAAAATGAAATTTATCTGCGAGGAACCGGTATTGTGTGCTAAAATTGACTCCTGGCTGCCTGTTGTGGCAGTCCTAAGATAGGAAACGAAATTATGGATACTCAAAAGAGAAACCCGGCTGCCAAATTTGCACCGGAAGCCGTGGCGGTTAAAATCGTAGTAGTTCACCATAAACACGGCTATACCGCCTATCCCCTGGACGGTCAGATTATAGGGGCAGTTGTAGGCAGGGATAGAATTTTAAGGAAGAAATATTTAGATGTATACGCCACCTGATGCCCAGTTTTACCTCGATACCTTGCGCGAGATTGTCTCGATCCCGACTACCTCTTATCACGAGCAGGCCGTGGGCCGGGCTATCCGGGCTTTCCTGGACCGCTACGCTATTCCTTACGAAATTGACCGCTACGGCAACATCCTCGCCCACTACCAGAAAGGCGCGCCCTGTCGCCCACTGGCTCTGATGGCCCACACCGACCACCCCGGCTTTGAACTGGAAGCGCCGGGAAGCTTCCCCGAATTTCCGCAAGCCAACTGGTCTGCCCGGTTGCTGGGCGGCGTGATGGCCGATTACTTCAAGCAACCTGCGGGCGTGCGTATTTTTGCCAGGAACGACCTCGGCCAACCGGTTAGGGGCGAAGCGCTGGGGGGCATCCGGCTGGGCGGCCCGCGTGATTTCCGGCTCTTTCTAAAGATTGAAGAAAACGGCCAGCAGTTGCAACCGGGCAACTTTGGCATCTGGGATTTAACCGATTTCGAGTTAAAGGACGGGTTTATTCACGCGCGGGTGCTGGACGACCTGGTAGGGTGTGTGGCCGCGATGCTGGCGCTCTGGAAACTGGTCCGGGACGGCATTGAAACCAACGTTTACGGGGTCTTTACCAGGGCCGAGGAAGTGGGGTTGGTCGGGGCCGAAATGGTCTTCCAGCAAAAGCTGCTGCCCGCCGATACATTCGTGGTATCCCTCGAAGCCTCGCGCACCCTGCCGGGGGCGGTCCAGGGCGAAGGCCCGGTCGTCCGGGTGGGTGACAGAGCTTTCACTTTCAGCGAGGAAGCCGAGTTTATCTTGAAGCAAGCCGGGAAGAATTTGCAACAGCGTTCCGAGAATGGCCCGGTCAAGGTCCAGCGCCAGCTAATGAGCGGCGGGCGTTGCGAGGCCAGCACGGCTGTCCTGATGGGCTACACCGCCACCGGGCTGGCCTTCCCGCTCGATAACTACCACAACATGGGTAAAGATAACCGGTTGGAGGCCGAAAACATTCACCAGGACGATTTTCTAACCGGGGTCGAGCTTTTGCAGGAAGCCACCGCCCTCATGCCAAAACTGGACGAGCTTAACGCGGCCCTGCACGCCTCGGAAGCGACCGCCCAACCCCTGATTGACCGTTTGTTGGAGACCAGAGATTTACAAAATTAGTCCGCGAAGAACCCGCCGTTTCTCAACCGGGTCTTATAGGTATTCAGGGGGTTGTTGCGGCGGTTCTCGCTGACTTCGGGCAGGCGCACCAGGGCGGCGGTCGGCGAGACGCGCCGCTCGACACTATCCGCGAACTGCTTTGAACTCATTAGTTCGTCCAGCACCGCCGGGTCTTCCACCTCTAAAAGTGTTACCTGGGCCACCTTCACCCGTTTGAAACCCTTGCTCCAATCCTGCAACGACACCGCCAGGTTTTGCGGTAACGGCTGGGGATTGCGCTTTTGTAGCCAGTCCTGTATCCCCGTCACGGTCAGACCCGTTTCCAGGCCGCGCAGCACCGCCTCCCTGGTGAGGGTGTAAAGGCTCACCTGGTCCAGCTTTTTAAGCTCGGTAAATTTCTCAAGCGTCCAGACTGTTTGGGCTTCAGGCGCAAAAAGCATAATCTCGAAATTGGGTTGGACCAGCAGCGGGTAAGGCGGGCGGGGTAATTCAGTAGCGCCTTTGGTGGTCCGGCCGCACATCTCCGCGCCGAAGTCGGTCAGGCTGAAAGCCACCACCCGGCCGGTCTCGTCCCGGCCTATCTGCACGATGCCCAGCCATTCTAAAGCGGTCTGGAAAGTATTCTGAATGAGGCCGCCCTCAATTTGCAACCATTGTTTGCTCAGATCGGTCAGCCGTTTAAGGCCAATCATATTTAAAAGTTCCCGCCGCTGGATAATAAAGTAAGGGTTTTCGCGCTGGACTTTTTGCAGCAGCGAGTCCATTGAGTACCACGTACCCGGCTCGCAATCTTTCAACCAGCCCAGCATAACCCGGTTGGCGTGGCTCATCATTTTGGCGCTGCTGTAATAGTAAGGAAAGTCTACCGGGCCGCTGCGGGTCGGTTCGGCCAGCCAGAACTCGACCAGCTTGCGCATTTGCCGGTAGAAATCGAGTTCGAGCCACGCCTCAAACTCCGCGCCGGTCCGCAACCTCCAGCTAACCGACTCGGTCTTATACAGCGACAGGTTAAAGCACATCCGTACCAGGAAATCGAGCCGCTGGTATTCCGCTCCGGCCATTTCCGCTCCGTTAAGCGGCCAGAGCTGGCTGCTTATCTTTTTCAGGTCGCGCTTGGGAATAAGCGCCTGGTTGGTCAGTTTCAGGTCGTTAGTTGTGATGTAGTTGAGAAAAGTTAAAATGTCCCAGGCCAGGGCGTAAGGCGGGAAAAGGGTCGTCCGACCTGGCGGGGTGACCGTTTGAAGGGCTTCAGGCTGGACGACCGGGGCTGGCTGCCGGGGATTGAGGATTTCCGCCGGGATAAAAACAATACTTTCATCTTTCTCGAAGGCTTCCCAGACCAGTTGGGTTTCAAGAAGGGGGCGCAAGCTGCGACCCAGCCGTTTCAGGCTGACATAATTTTCCAGCAGCGCGGCCAGGGTCATTTTGCCGCCTGCCAGTTTTAGCAGCTTGAAAAGTTCCCGACTGGTTTCGCCCAGGCCATTTAAAACCCTTTCCTGCTGGGCCTGGTCCGTAAGCGCCTGGGCCAACTCGACAATTAGCTGCGCAGGCGTGGCGTTACCCAGGAGGCCGGAGAGGTTCCATGTTTCGGCGGCCTGTTCCAGCTTTTCGACTTCCAGGCTTGTCAGCAAGTAGTTTAAGGGTACCTGGCTCGGTTTCAGGCCCGGTTCGTCATAACCTTCCTCGGAGAGTTTCTTTTCGGCCAGCAGGCGGTCGAACGGGCGGGCCAGTTCGCGGGGGACGGTCAGGGTTGTTTGCACTATTTTCAAAGACCCGGCCACTCTGGCACGGTTGCGGCTGCCGTAAATCTCGCCCCAGCCCGCCTTTAACGGTTTGGCCGGGACAGTACCGGCCTGGCCGGCCCCGCTTTCGTCCGCCACCAGGGTCTTTTCCTCGAACAATATCCCGGCCGCCTTAAACTCCTTGAGAGTCACTTCCCGGTCGTCCTGGCGCGGCTGTTGCCGGACAAGCTCATCATAAATGATAGTCGAGTCAGCCTGTTCTATGAAGAAAGTCAGCCACTCAGTCATAAAAGGCGAAAGGGTATCCAGGTAGCGGCGCTGTAAAAACTCGCTTTGCATCTCCTGGGCCAGTTCGAAAGTGTTGCCGGTGTACAGGCGGTCGGTCAGGTTAGCCTGCCAGGTTTCCGCAATAACGCGTAACTCACTTGCCGATTTTTGATTTAAGTACGCAACAAGACTTTTCATAAGAATTTATCAAATATTTCATGTTGAACATTGAGCGTAAATAGGCCAAGCAGACCTTAAAGGCTTTTTTACCGGGTAAAAGCCAGCTTTTTGCTTTTTACTAGCCTTATTTTAAGTAAGATTTCCAACTTTCAGGTCTAAACTTCTTACCGGATAGACAAAGGATTAACCGATGTACCAATCGTGGCACTAATTATGCTATAAGAAGGGCTGGCACGCTTCTTGCTAACAAATATAACGCAAACTAAACATATTTTTGAAAAACCGTCTATAATTAAGTATATGGTTTTGGTAATTTGTTTACCCGAGGCATTATAACATGGCCGATAGCCAGGGCGATTTTGCCAGCGTCCGGGAGCGCAAAGGGTAGAACAAAACCACTCGGAAAAACCAGGAAACAGCCGATTAAAAAGTTAGAAAGCAAGCACTTTTATTATGGTTAAGAACAATTTAAGAGGAGGCGAGTAAGTTGGACCTAAGTATTGGTTTATCTCAGGAGCAACAGGTCAGAGTCTCGCCGAGTTTAATCGCGTTGAACCAGATTCTAGCTCTTAGCAGCCAGGAACTTCAAGAAGAAATCCGCCGCGAAATTGAATCTAACCCGGCCCTCGAACTGGACGAACGCCAGGTCTGCCCGACCTGCGGCAGTTCTTATAACGGGCGGGTCTGCCAGCGCTGTCTGGCCGATAACCCCGGCAACGGCATGTCCAGCCGCCTCGGCAGCGAACGCAAGTCCACCTCGGATGAATATACCGAAGCAAACGAAGATTTTTATATTCCCGATGAAAGCTGGTCCGGTAGCGGCAGCCGGAACGGTGACGAAGAATTCGACCCGATTACCATTGTAGCGGCGGAAATGTCGCTCTCCGAGCGCATTCTAATGGACCTCTCGACCGTCCTTAATGATGACCAGATGCCGATTGCGGAATTTCTGGTAGGCAGCCTGGACGAGCGCGGCTATCTCTCAACCAGCCTTGAAGCCGTCGCCAGTACCTTCCAGACCGATGAAGACGAAATTCTGGCAGTTCTCAAAGAGCTGCAAAACGTGGCTCCGCCAGGCGTGGGCGCGCGAGATTTCAAAGAATGCCTTTTAATCCAGGTCCGCTTCCTTAAAGAGCAGGGCATCGAGGAACCGAACGTCCAGCGTCTTATCGAGGAACATTTTACCGCCCTGGGCGAGCATAAGTACGGTTTTATCGCCCAGCAGATGGGTATTTCCGTGGACGATGTCCACGCCGCGCGCGAGTTTATCAAAAAATATCTCAACCCGTTCCCGGCGGAAGGCCATACCAGCGAAGTTAACGGGGTCCAGATGCGGAGCGGCGGAGCTAAAGCGGGCTACGTGGTGCCGGACGTAATTATTTCGGAGCGCGAAGGCCAGTACGAGGTCGAAGTGGTCGAATCTAAACGCTTCTACCTCAAGGTCAACTCAATGTACCAGAAGTTAAGCAGCGAAATGACCGGGGCCGCCGCTGACACCAGCGAATCCGACCGCGAACACGTCCGCCAGTATGTCGCGCGGGCCAAGTTCTTTATGTCGAACATAAACCAGCGCCGCGAGACCATGCTGAAAATTACCAAGTGCCTGGTCGAAACCCAGGAAGAATTCCTGCGCGACGGCGTGCGCGGCCTCAAACCGCTGACCCGCTCGATGCTGGCAGGCTATATCGGTATCCACGAAAGCACCGTCAGCCGGGCTACCGCCGGTAAATATGTGATGCTGCCCAACCGTAAGGTTATCTCCTACAGCGACTTTTTCACGGCTTCGCTCAGTGTGAAAGATGTTATAAAGGAGATTATCGAGACGGAAGGCCGCAACCGGGTAAAACCGCTTACCGATCAGGACATTGTGGAACGGCTGGAAAGCCGGGGTATCCGGGTGGCCCGCCGTACGGTCGCCAAGTACCGCGCCCAGCTTAAGATTTTACCTTCCACCCTTAGATAATCTTCACCTTCAATTTCAGGCAAAATAAAAGAGGTCGTAATGGCCTCTTTTATTTTGCCTGGGTTTTTAACTTTTTTTATACGAACCCCCGCTTTTATAAAAGCGGTCAGGCTTGCCGCGCCGGGGGCAAGGCCGGCCTGATATACAAATCCAGGCGGCTATTGCCTCGCAAGGCGGTCAGCGGAATGTCTTTGCCGATAACCTCGCTGCTCAATTGACGCTGTAACTGGTAGATGCTGGCAACCGGTAGGTTGTTAAGCGAGAGAATCAGGTCGCCCGGTTTGAGGCCCGCCCGGGTAGCCGGGCCGTTCTCGGTCAGTTCCAGTACGCCGACCCCGGTTTTGTGGGTAAGGTTCAGGCTGCGAATGACAAGGGCCGGGATAGGCTGTTGCTGGCAGCTTATCCCGATAAAGCCGCGTGTAACCTTGCCGTCCTTCATTAACATTCCGGCTACCCAGCGGGCGGTGTTGCTCGGGATAGCGAAACAGATACCCTGTGACATCGCGATGATGGCCGTATTAACCCCGATAACCCGGCCGTGGCTGTCCACCAGCGGGCCGCCGCTGTTGCCGGGGTTCAGGGCGGCGTCGGTCTGAATAATGTTCTCAATCAGCCGTCCGCTCTGGTTATTCAGAGTCCGGCCTGTCGCGCTGACTACGCCCGCCGTGACGGTGTTTTGCAAGCCGTTAGGATTGCCGATGGCGATAACCATCTGGCCGACCCGCAGCGTGTCGCTGTTGCCGAGGGTTACCTGCGGCATGTTGGTGGCCTCGGCCCGGATGACTGCCAGGTCGGTTTCGGGGTCTTGCCCCACCAGGCGGGCGGCATAGTCGGCTCCATCGGAGGTAGTGACCTTGATTTTGGAAGCGCCGCTGACGACATGGTGATTGGTCAGGATATAGCCGTCCGAGGCGATGAAAAAGCCGCTGCCGGCGCCTTTCACCTCATAAGGATTCTGGCCGTAACCCCGCCAGCCGTTGTAACGGCCCTGGCGGCCGTTCAGAGCCTTGTTGACGGTAATATTGACGACAGCCGGGCTGACAGTCTCGGCTACCCGCACCACCGCCTGGCTGTAAGCGTCCAGGAAGTCGGCGGCTTCTTCGGGGGTATCGAAATGATTGGTGGCCGACCCGCCGACCCCGGCGGTAGCGGGCCCGGCGATAAAGTTATAATTATTAGCCTCTTCAAAGGAGAAAGCGTCTTGAATTTGGTCTGGCATGATAAAAAACCTCTCTGAATACGTTGAACGGAAGAACAGGGTATAAGAATTTAGCTCTTTAAGACGTAGGAGGTTTAACGACGGTTCCAGGTTTCAGGGGAAAGGGTGGTTGCCTCCGGCTAAAAGGAAGAAGGCAATAAATTTTGACTGAGTTGGCGTATTGTAGCATATAATGTGTTAGAAAAACGTTTATAAATTCATGCTGATTTATAAAAAAAGAGCGCGGATACCGAAACTGTTATACCTCGGCTTGCGTAATACCAGGGTAGAATCAAGAAAGTAGTCGGCTACTAATCAGGAGGCTTTTCCTTGTCTGTTGTTAATCGAGGCCGCCCTGCCCCAACCGTCCCGGCGCCTGTCCAGAACCGGCCCCCCGCGCCAGCCCCAAACCGGACTCCCCCTTCTCTAACCGGACCCGCCCGGCGAGGCCGCTTACGGCCTGAATTGCGGCTCGACACCCTGCGCGGTCAGGCGAGCCTGGGCGGCTGGATACTGGTGGGCCTGACGGCCCTGGCTTTTCTGGCGGCTATCGGCCTGACCGGCTCCCGCATTGATAAGTTCCAGCAGATTGCTTCGGTCGCCGTGCCGGGTATCAATGCCACCAACCAGGCAACCCAACTGTTGTCCGGCGAGGTTTCCAACACGGCGGATTACATCCTGGCCCAGAAAGCCCCGACTATCGGCGCGACCGGTTTTGTCAGCAGCACGACCAACCTGGCCCAGACCAAACAAAATATCTTGAGCCAGATTGAATCGCAGCGGGTCGGCTTTGATTATGCCCTGCAAAGCGGCTATGCCGCCCTCTCCGATTATCCTTCATCCTTTAAGCCGGATGCTCGGACAGCCCTTGACTATCTCAGCGCTCGTAACGCCCGCCTGCACGATGCCCTGGCCTATGCCCGCGGTCTGGCCGACACCAACCAGCTTGACCAGGCCACGACGGCTTTCCTCAACGGCCAGAACGATTACTACCAGCCGGTCATTTCAAGCCTGTACTTTTTACGCAGTGTCCATATTAACCAGCTTGAAGAAGCAGCCGAGGACGCTACCAGCGCAGCCAACTTGCAGGTTTACCTGGCCGCCGCCGCGACCATTGTCTTTGTGGTCTTTTTGCTGGCGGTTAATCTCTGGCTAACCTTTCGGACCAAGCGCGTCCTGATACCGCTGGTGAACCTGGCCCTGATTATCGTAATCGCTTATTCGGCTTATTTATGGGTAACTTTCGCCAATAGCAGCCGGAATTTACAACAGGTCGTCGCCAGTTACAACCAGACTTCGCTCTTGAATGACGCGCAACTTCACGCGACCGATGCCGCCGCCGACCAGGTGCAGTGGGTTATCGGTGGGACCAGCCAGGGCAACACTTTTACCGGCGACGCTGTTTACGACCAGGACTTTAAAGACCAGGTCGAGCTTTTGCTGGCGACCAAGGATGCCAACGGAAACACCGTTATTACCCCGGCCTCGATACCGAATTGCCCGGCTACTCAATCGGGACGCAGCGGCTATAAGGCCGTGGGAGCATTGGCGGATGTCTGCCGTGCGCTTACGGACCCGGCCCAGGTAACAGCCCTGAATAAATTTGTAAGTGACTACAAACAATGGCTGACCACGGACGCCAATTTCCGGGCGCAGGTCAACGGCGGCAACCTGACGGGCGGTCTGAATATTCGCTCCGGCGAAGGCACCGCCGCTTATACCTTGCTGACCAATGACCTTAACACTCTCAAGGGGCAGGCCGTGACCGACTACAACCAGCGCAGCAAAGAAGGTAACGACAGTCTTAATCTGTCGCTGATACTGGCCTGGGTAGTCTTTCCCCTGGTGTTGTTGCTGGCCGAGGCCGGGCTTATAAGCTGGCGGCGGGAATTTTAAGGCTGCGTCTTTCCGATTAACAGTGAGGAACTGGAACTGAAACATATGAAGAACTTTACGGTGAAGGTACCCCAAAAGAATATGGCAAAAATCGCGGCCGGTCTGGCCCTGGCCGTCCTGGCGAACACTTTACTGCTGGCCGGGAGCGTGGCCGGTGCGCCCGGTCCCATAGGCAATCAAAGCAGCCTGGCGGCCTCACAACCGGCTATCGGGGCGGCGCCGGGAGCGCAGACCAGCGGCACTATCACAATTTATTCAAGTTTGCCGCGCACCGGCAGCGGCAAGGACCAGACCATAACGCTGGAAAATGCCATGCAGATGGCGCTGGACGATTTCACTGGCGGCTCCGGTAAAGTCGGCAATTTTACGGTTAACTATCAAAAACTGGATGACGCATCGGCTGTTAAAGGTCAGTGGGACCCGGAGGTGGAGAAAGCTAACGCCACGAAAGCGGTCAATGACCCGGACGCGATGGTCTATCTAGGCACCTACAATAGCGGCGCTTCCGCAATATCTATCCCGATTCTCAACGCCGCCAACATGGTCCAGATTAGCCCTGCCGCGACTTACCCTGGCCTGACTAAAGCGATTGCGGGCGTCACCGCTCCTAATGAACCGGGGATCTACTATCCTAACAAGACCCGTAACTTCTTCCGGGTAGTCCTGACCGACGACTTGCAGGGTCCGGCGGACGTTAGTTACGCGGTAAGCTCTGCCAACGCCAGGCGGTTTTATGTTATAGACGACTCGCAATCGTACGGCAAGGGTCTGGCCGATACTTTCAGTAACGAGGTGAAGCAGCGCGGCCTCACCGTAGTGGGCCGGACTTCGATAAACGGCCGGGAGAGCGACTATCGCGCCCTGGCCCGCCAGGTTCGCGGCCTCAGTCCCGACTTTATCTTTTTTGGCGGTATCGCCCAGCAGCAGGCGGGCAAACTTCTGGCCGACCTCCGGGCGGTAGGTATAACCGTTCCATTTATGGGCGGTGACGGCCTGAACAACCCGGCCTTTGTTAAAGAAGCCGGGGTCGCCGGGGAAGGCGCTTTTAGCTCCATCAGTGGGGTGCCGGTGGATAAATTACCGGCTAAAGGCCAGGACTTTCTCAAACGCTACCAGGCGAAATACGGCGCGCCCACCAACTATACCATTTATGCATATGAGTCCATGACGGTAGCCCTGACCGCTATCCAGAAGGCCAACGTCAAGGACCGCGCTGCCATCCTCAAAGCCGTGGCTTCCACGCAGGATTTCGATGGCGTCACCGGTAAGTGGAGTTTTGACCAGAACGGCGACACGACCCTGAGCGATTTCGCCATCTATCAGATTCAGGACGGCAACCTGGTCTACCGCACCCAGACCAAGCCCCGAACCTAAAGTTATAAAATAATAAAAGGCGGGCTAACCCGCCTTTTATTATTTTATATTCAGAAACTTTTAGGGAAATCCCGCCAGAGCCAGCGCATAGTATCGGGGGAAATCGCGCCCGCGTGTTTGAGCGAGTGGCCGCCTTCCCCAAAGTCAAACCGGAATTCGTAGCCGCGATATTCCAGGGCCGCCATATCCTGGTTAGCTATCGGCCAGTTACCAAAAACCACATCCAGGTCGTTTGTGCCCTTCTGGCATAGCTCTTTACTCCTCCCACTTTGAATGAGGCTTTTAGCTTATCATGAATTTTTGGGTGCAGGCTAATTGAAATCGTCCGGGTCGTCGGCGTCGCGTATAAGGGACGGTTCGCCGTAGCGTTTATTCTTGACGCGAGGCACCCGGCGGTGGTTGGCCGGTTTGAGCCAGCGCAGGGTAAACCAGGCCATCAGCGTCACCAGGGTCGCCATTACGTACATTCCCACGCCCACCATCATGCCCACGGCAGCAGTAATCCAGATGCTGGCGGCAGTCGTCAGGCCGCCCACGTTGGCATCGCTGCGCCAGATAGCCCCGGCCCCGATAAAGCCAATACCGGTCACCACCTGGGCAGCGAGGCGTGCCGGGTCGCGGACAGTCCCCAGGCCGTCGAAACCGTAGGTTGAAATCAGCATAAAAGCTGTAGAGCCAACCCCAACCAGAATATGAGTTCGCAACCCGGCGGGGCGCTGGGCCTTCTCACGCTCAAACCCGATTATGCCGCTCAACAAATAAGCTACAATCAGCCGTAAGGCCATATTCAGTTCATTGTTAAGACTGGAAAAATTAAAAAAGTCCATGGTAAATCTTCCCGGAGTGATAAATTAAGCTAAATTATACCTCTTAATTAACAAGTTGTTAACAAATTTGGCAGCAAGTCGCATAGGCTTTTACAATCCTTTTGAGTTCAATGAGGTATTTATACCATACTTTAAGAAATTATGCCCACGTGTGCGGAATGGAAAGAAAAGTAATAAAATAGCTCATTTGTTAATAAGTTATTAACAGTGAAGGCCCATTAAAAACTTTGCCTTTGCCTAAATAAAACTTTACATTTAATGCAAATTAGTGTTAAATAAAACCCGCCATCACTGCATGTTCTTAACTTTAGGGATAGAAGAATAACTGTTCTCGTACGCCCCGCACTGTGCCGGGTGGCACCCTGCGGCTTTTGGAGGTTTTAGCTTGTCTAAAAGTAAATTGCTTCACCTGTATTCATCTTTTTTTGTCCTGATTATGGTAGCCGGGCTTCTGGCAGGTTGTGGCGCGGCTGAAAGCAGTCCGGTTCCGCCGGGCCTCGAAGTTATCACCGCCCCGGTCGTCACGGCGCAAACGAGCGTGACAACTGCGACCGCTACTGACGCTGCCACTACCGCAGCCGTAACCACAGCCATTGCGACCACCGATACCGCGACCACGGCTGTTGCCACAACTGTCGCTGCTTCCACGCGTGCCAGTACCACCGTTGCCAGCGCCACGGCTGCGCTAACCAGTGCGGCTGCTACCGCCAAAGCCACAACGGCCCCCCAAGCCACCAAAGTTGCCACTACTGTCGCGACCAGTGCCGCCGCGACGACTACCGCCGTTAAGGCAACTACCGCTGCACCGGCTACGACCAAGGCAGCCGCGTTAGCCCCACTTAAAAAAGGCGTTGTTCTCGAACCGATGACCTGGCTGGCCCAGACCTGGAACAACTGCGCGCCCGACTCGGTGGTGATGGCCCTCAGTTACTACGGCGTGGCCCTGACCGAAGCCCAGTGTACGGCGGTTCTCCGCCCGAACGCGGGGGACAAGCACGTCGAACCGGAGGAACTCGCCGCTTTCATCCAGAGCAAGGGCTTCAAAACGGTGATACGGGAAAATGGTTCCCTCGATCTTATTCGCCAGTTCCTATCAGCCGGTATCCCGGTTATTACTCAGCAGTGGCTGTACATAGGCGACGACATCGGACACTACCGGGTCGCGCGTGGTTATGATACCGCCACCAACACCCTTATTTATAACGACTCGATGGACCGCAAAGCCAAGACCGTTGTCGGGGCCGATTTGCAGACCACCCTCTGGAAGGGTTATGACAACCGTTATCTCCCAGTTTATACCGCCGCCCAGGAGCCGACCGTTATGGCTATCCTGGGGGCTGACGCTAACGCTTCGGCCAATATGGACCGGGCTTTGACCGCCGCTAACAAATACACCCAGGCTAATCCGGGCGATATTGATGGCTGGCGCAACCTGGGCTATCTCCGGGCGGTGAATGGCGATTGCCAGGGCGCGATTAACGTATGGGAGCAGCACCTGACCAAGATGCTCAAACCCAGTGAAAACGGCCCTTACAACCGCTTCCTGTGGTATCAGCTCTGGCCTCTCCGTTGCTACAACAAGCTCGGCAACTACCAGGCCGTTATGAAGCTGGCTCCCAACGAAATCGAAAAAGCTAAAGTTTTCGCTGAAGCTCGTTATGAGTACGCTGTCGCCCTCGTGAACAGCAACCGGAAACAGGACGCGATTGCTCAGTTGAAACTGGCCCTGCTGGACGACCAGAACTGGCAGGCTCCGACCCAATTGTTGCAAAAATTAGGGGCGTAAATCAGTACTTTGAATAACCGCACTACCCGGCGGCCCACTCCCTTCAGCGCAGGTGGGTGGGCCACTGCCTCTTTTATTATCGGCTACGCGGTAAGCGGCTTGCTCTATCTGCCAATGGCCCGCAAACTTGAACCGGGCGACTTCGGTCTTTACACCGAGGCCAGCCTGATTTTTTCTGCGCTGACCATAATGATTGAAACTCCCCTGATTCGGGCGATGGTGCGACTGCCGGGCAAACGGCAGGAGGTGGCCCAGGCCACTTTTGGCCTCTCGATTGTGATGGGAATTGGCGGGATGATATTATGCGGCCTCTCCGGTTGGCCGGTTTCCCTGATTTATAACGAGCCGCGCCTTATCCAATTGATGCCTATCATGGCACCGGCGGTGCTGATGGTCTCGCTGGGGGTTGTTCCGCACGCCATACTGGTCCGGGAATTGGAATTTCGCCGCCGGATTTTGCCTGAAACTATCGCGGTCCTGGTGGGCGCGGTCCTCGGTATCGGGGCGGCTTTCCTGGGCGCGGGCGTCTTCAGCCTGGTAATTTACGCCATGATGCGAGCTATCCTTAACAGCCTGGTGGCCTGGCTGATTGTGCGCTGGAAGCCGGGCCGGGGTTTTGGCGGGCGGCAGACCTGGCGCGAGGTGCTGGGGTTTGGCGTTCCGGCCAGCGGCGGTGAACTGGCCCAGTTTGCCCGTTTCAACGTAGACTTTATCATTGGCGGAGTCCGGCTCGGTACGGATGCGCTGGGGATCTATAACCTGGGCTGGAAGATAACCGAAATCCCGGCCAAACTGATAAACGCCACCTTCGACAATGTCGGCTACGCTACCTTTTCCCGCCTGCAATCCGACAAATCCCACCTGCAGCGCATCTTCCTGACTGCCACCGGCCTGCTGGCGGCGGTTTCTTTGCCGCTGTTCCTGGGCGCAATTTTCGTCCGGCAAGAACTGGTTGACGTGGCCTTGGGCGCTAAATGGGGGGCCGCCGTGGGCGTGCTCTTTCCGCTGTTCCTGCTGCAAGCCCTCTGGGTTATTTCGCACCCAGGGGCCGGGCTGATTTTAGCCCTGGGTCACAGCCGTCTTTATGCCTTCATTAATGGGTTTAGCCTGGTCCTGTCAATTACGGCTCTCTTAATCGGGTCGGGTTTTGGCATTGATGGAATTGCCTGGGCCATGCTGGTTTCGACCGGCGTTACCTCGCTGGTCTGGTTGGGGTCGGCCTGGTATTTCAGCGGCGCTTCAGGTAAAACCACCTGGCAAGCCGCCCGCCTGCCGTTATACCTGACCCTTAGCAGCGTGCCGCCTATCTTTGTAATACACGTCCTGACCGGTATGGGTCATTTACCGGCTATTGTCCGGTTGGCTGGCGCGGTCCTGGCCGGGTTGGGTGGGTTTGTTTTTGTCGCAAAGCTCAACTGGGCGGAATTATGGGGCAATATTTCGCTGCTTCGCCAGACCCTGCCCGAAGAACAGGTCGCCGAGCCGGAACCGGTCGAGGCTATCGAAGCGAAGGTGTGAGGAAGGGCGTAAAACCTTGAACGTTGAACGTGAAAAGCCAGGAACAAAAAGGGACGTTTGAAATAGCGTCCTTTTTTTGATTCAGGTTGAAATCCTTAATTACTGACCGCTAAAAACTAAACCTTTACCAGCCCGGCGGAGAAAGAGTGCACCGCTTCGACAACTTCCTCCAGTTCGGCCCGGGTGATGTCGTTAAAGAACGGCAGCCGCACCAGGCAGTCGCTTAATTTTTCCGTGACCGGGTAATCGCCTTCTTTGTAGCCCCACTGGCGGCCCATGTCCGATAGATGCAGCGGCAGGTAGTGGAAAGAGGTCTGGATACCTTTCGAGCGCATGTGGTTGATAAAGCCGGTGCGTTCTAGCAGACCGGGAAAAAGCAGGTAGAACATGTGGTAAGGCTGTTCGCAGTCAGCCGGAATGAAAGGCATTCTCACCCCGTTATCGCGGCACCAGTCGGCCAGGTTCTCCTGGTAGAACTCGAAAATGGACTTGCGTTTGGCTGTAATTGTTTCTCGTGCTTCAAGCTGGGCGTAGAGGAAAGCCGCCAGTATTTCGGATGGCAAATAGCTCGACCCCATATCCACCCAGGTATATTTATCTACCTGTCCCCGGAAGAAACGGCCCCGGTTGGTCCCTTTTTCCCGGATGATTTCGGCCCGCTCGAAATATTGCGGGTCGTTAATCAAGAGCGCCCCGCCCTCTCCGCAGACGAAATTCTTTGTTTCGTGGAAGCTGACCGTTGCCAACTGGCCGAACGAGCCGAGGCCCCGGCCCCGGTAGCGGGCGAATAGACCCTGCGCGTCGTCCTCGATTACTGACAGGTTATGCTTCGTGGCAATCTCGCCGATAACCGACATTTCACAGCCTACCCCGGCGTAATGGACCGGCACAATCGCCCGCGTTTTTTCGGTAATAAGGGTTTCCAGTTGTTTCTCGTCCAGGTTAAGAGTATCCGGTCGAATATCGGCGAAGACCGGCCTGGCCCCCCGCAACACGAAAGCATTGATAGAGGAAACAAAGGTAAACGAGGGCACAATCACCTCATCGCCCGGCTGAATATCCAGCAGCAAAGCCGACATTTCGAGGGCGTGAGTGCAAGAGGTGGTGAGCATAACCTTGCTAACGCCAAGCTCGCTTTCCAGCAGGTTGTTGCACTTTTTGGTGTAATAACCGTCACCCGAAAGGTGGCCGCGTTGCAGGGCATCTGCCATATAATTTTGTTCGTTGCCGGTAAGTCCCGGCCTGTTGAAAGGTATTTTAATATCAGCCATTCTTCCTCAACATTACTGCATTCAGGCAGATTGTTCATTAAATTAGTTTAAAATTATACACTACTATCCCCGGTTTTGGTTATTCAGCCAATATTAAAATGCGCTTACGCTGGCAAAGTTGCGGCAGGTTCGGAATTCGCCCGGATAAGCGGGAATATGGCTGTCTCGGTTCCCGGTTGGGCACGGTTTCTGAAATCCGTACCGTTACTTTAACCAACCGTTAAATTCGAGCGGCTAAATATATGGTATATTCCTTGCAGTCAAAATTCTTTGAATTAATTTTGCAAAAGCAAGTCCCAGGCAAACCGGCCGGACCTGAAAGGAGATAACCGCACAACATGGCTTTTGAACCGGGAAAGACCTTCAAAATATCAGGAGGTCTTATCCCTCTTATTTTTTTACTTATCGTTTTACTTGCCGCCTGTGGCAGCGAATCGGCTAATCCTGCTCCTACGGCGACTCTTGCCCCTACCACGGTTGCGAGCACCGCAGTAGCAATTACCACGGCGGCGGCTACCACCGGCGCGAGCGGTACCGCCAATGAAATCACCAATGGAACCGCAGACGGAACTGCCAACGCAACCGTTGGCCCGGTCGTAACTGTTACCCCGACCAGTTCGCCCACGCCCGCCCCGACCAATACACCTGCTCCTACACCGACGCCCCCTCCCACCAGCACGCCCGTTCCCTCGCCCACTGCTACTCCACTCGGCGGCGCGACTAACCCGCAGACCGGAGGTTTTACCGGCTCGAACGCAACCGCCCAGGGCGACTTCAAAGGCGCGGACGGTAAGGCGTTGGGCCACGTGGTTTTGACCCAGGGTACGGATGGCGTAAAAGTAGCCCTGACCTACAATGGTATCCCTGTGGGCGACCACGGCATCCATTTCCACGCTATCGGCCAGTGTGACGCGCCGGACTTTACTTCGGCGGGCGCGCATTTCAATCCGGAAAATAAAAAACACGGCTTGCTTTCGCCGGATGGTCCCCACGCGGGGGATCTGCCCGACCTGGTGGTACCGGCTTCAGGCGCCGGCCTCTACAACGTCACCACCAACCTGCTTACCCTGAAGGACGGCCCCGATGCTCTTTTCGGTCCATACGGCGCTTCGCTGGTCCTGACGGCTAATCCCGACGACCAGAAGACCGACCCGAACGGCAACAGCGGCCAGCGGATTGCCTGCGCCGTACTGACACCGGGTAATTTTACCGTTACCGCACAAGGGGCTTATACGCCTGTCCCGACTATCCCGCCTACGGCTACACCCGTTAGGTCCAATGGTACGGCGACTACCGGCCCGACCCCGCCCAAATAATTTTAAAGTTTTCAAGCAGTTTATCTTCCGGTAGGCTGCTTTTGTTTTGTAAGAATTCCACCAAAGTTAGAAAATGTGGAAATCCCTGGAAAATTTAGCATAGAAGGTTTAACATTTAAATTACAAGTTTCCACACCTAAAACGTTTTGGAGTGAATTATACCAATCAAAAACGTTTTGATAATAGGTAAAATTTATGCTAATGTTAAAAATGATAAATTCTTCTTATATAATAGGGGTTGCGCCTATTAATAAATTTATTTTATAATTGCATTCTAGCAGGGCATTGACATAGAAGTTGCCCTAATCTCTCAATAATACTCCTCGCGGATTTTAGCTATCGAACCAGTAAAACGCCTGCGAAAGTTCGATCCGGTTAGTCAATTTTTACATTTTGGTCCCTTAACCTGGGATTCAAGGCTGAGAACAGCTTGCCCCAGCTTAATGTTCTTTCAGTATCAAAAATTATTTTTTTTGGTAAAGTTTAAGGGTAGCTGAAAGAAATCCTTACTTCGGAAATAACCGGGTTGTCATTCGCTGCTATTACTTTAAATTGACCAAATGACCCTATGTAGGGCGCTTAAGAGAGGAGAAGCCTGGATGCTTCACAAACATAAGAGAGTCTTAGCCGTATCAATGCTGATTGTCAGCTTGTTACTGGCTGCCTGCGGTGACAACACCGCGACGACCGCTCCCGCTGCGACTACGGCTGCCGCCCCCGCTGCTACGACTGCCGCTGCTGTCGCTACGACTGCCGCTGCTGTCGCTACGACTGCCGCTACTGCCACCACTGCTGCCGCTGCAACAACTGCTGCTGCCGCGACAACGGCTGCCGCTACCACCGCTGCCGCGACTACGGCTGCTGCGACTACCGCCGCCGCTACCACCGCGGCCGCTACTACGTCGGCTGCTACAACTGCCGCTGGCGCTACGAGTGCCGCTGTTAGCGCTTCCTTACCTACTGGTTTTGATGCCGCCAAAGGCTGCAAAAATGTTGGCATCTTGCTTCCTGAAACTGACTCCTCGGCTCGCTGGGAGCAGTTCGACCACCCGCTACTTGAAGCTGCCATCAAAGCCGCTATCCCTGGCGTAACCATTACCTACGCCAATGCTAACAACAACGCCGATACCCAGCAGAACCAGGCTGAATCCGCTCTGACCAAAGGCGCTTGCATCCTGGTCGTTGGCGCCAAAGACGCTGATAAAGCTTCGGCTATCGTCCAGAAAGCCAAAGCCGCCAAAGTGCCGGTTATCGCTTATGACCGCTTGATTCAGGACAACGACCTGGCCTTCTACGTTTCCTTCGACAACATTAAGGTCGGTGAAATCCAGGGCCAGTACATCGTAGACCACCACAAAAAAGGCGACAAAGTTGTCATGATTAACGGTTCCAAGACCGACAACAACGCCTTGCTGTTCTACCAGGGAGCCATGAACAAACTCAAACCGCTCTACGACAGCGGCGAACTGGTAAAAGTTTACGACCAATTCACCCCGGACTGGAACAACGCTCAGGCCCAGACCGAGATGGAAGCGGCCCTGACTCAGCAGAAGAACGATGTCCAGATTGCTTATGTCGCCAATGATGGTATGGCTAACACGGTTATCGCGGCCCTCAAAGCCCAGAAGCTTAACGGCAAGGTGCTTGTCACCGGCCAGGATGCAACTGTAGCCGGTATCCAGAACATTATCGCCGGGGACCAGGCTATGTCGGTCTACAAGGCTATTCCGTTAGAAGTTGCTGGGACCGCTCAACTGGTCAAAGCTTTCTATGATGGCTCGTTGCCGTCCGGCGTCATCAACGCCACCACCAAGAATAGCAGCGGTAAAGAAATTCCGTCTTCCCTGTCCACCCCGGTGGCCCTGGATGGCTCGAATATTCTGACCACAGTAATCAAAGATAACTTTGCTTCGAAGGCTGATATCTGCAAAGGCTTGACCGGGATCAGTAATCCCCTGTTCACGACCATCTGCGGTTAGTTCAACTCTTTTCCAAGTTAGATTAACCTGGTAATTGAAGGGGTAGGCACCGGTAATGCGGTGCCTGCCCTTCAATCATTCGCTCAATAGCTCAAGGAGGAGACAGTCAATGACTGATAGCGCAGGCATGCCTTATGGTCATCCGCGCCTGGTACTGAAAAATATCAGCAAAGCCTTCGGCGCAGTTCAAGCCCTGACAAACGTTGATTTTGAAGTATTGCCCGGCGAGGTTATGGGCCTGGTGGGCGATAACGGGGCCGGGAAATCTACCCTGATAAAAATTATGGCGGGCGCTTATGCTCCTGATACCGGCGAAATTTTTGTCGAAGGCACCAAGGTTAACCTGACCAGTCCCCAGGAAGCCAACCACCAGGGCATCGAAACGGTTTACCAGGATTTAGCCCTTTGTGACAATTTAGACGTTGTAAAAAATATGTACCTGGGCCGTGAAGCCCGGCAGGGTTTCTTGTTAAAAGACGCCGAAATGGAGCGCCGGACCCTGGAAGTCCTCAAAGTATTAAATGTAAGAATTCCCTCGGTGCGCGTGCCGGTGGCCGGTCTATCCGGCGGGCAGCGCCAGTGTATCGCGGTTGCCAAGACCATCCTGCGTAACCCGAAAGTAGTCCTTCTGGATGAGCCGACGGCGGCTCTCGGCGTGGTCCAGACCCGCCAGGTGTTAAATTTAATTCTCCGGCTCAAAGAGCAAGGCCTCTCTGTGGTGGTTATTTCCCACAACTTACGGGATGTTTTTGAAGTGGTGGACCGGGTTACGGTTATGCGCCTGGGACGGCGGGCCGGGGTCTTCGACATCAAAAGCACTACCCAGGAAAAAATTATTGGGGCTATTACAGGAGCCGAATTTGGCCCTTCTACCGTCCCGGCCCCGGCTCCGTCGGCTTTTGAAATTGGTCCGGCTTAGGAGGATTATAAAAAATGAGTGCAACCAACGAAGAATCCAAAAGCGCATCAAAATCCCCTCTCGCCGAAGAAGCCCAACCAACCGCGATGGCCGGCACAGGCGCGGCGGTAGCGATGCCTCCCCGGACTTTCCGCGATTTTTTCCGGGGCGACCTCGGGTTTGTCCCGGTGCTGATTACCCTGGCTATAATTGTCATTGTCTTTGAGGTCTTGAGCAATGGCGATTTCCTGACCGCCCGCAATATCTCTAACCTGTCCGACCAGATTGTAACGGTCGGTACGGTGGGTATTGCGGCCATGCTCGTCTTGCTGCTGGGTGAGATTGATTTATCGCTGGCCGCAGTTTCCCAGTGTTGCGGCGCGATTATGGCCGTACTGCTGGTCCGGCAGGGCTTGCCTGCGCCGGTGGCTATCCTGGGCGCAATTGCGGCGGGCGCCTTTATTGGCCTTATCAACGGCCTCTTTGTCGCGGTGCTGCGTATCCCCTCTTTTATCGTAACGCTGGCCGGGTCTATCGCTTATGCCGGGGTGTTATTGCTGGTGCTGCAACCCCAGACTACTCTCCAGATTCGCGACCGGGGTATTCTGGACATTAATGCCACCCATTTTCAAGACCCTGTAATGGGCTATGCCGTACCATTAATTGGTGTAGTCATTTACGCGGCGGCCCTTTTCTATAACCGGGCCAGGCGGGTCCGGGCCGGTCTTAAAGTGGGAAGCATCGGCGGTCTGGTTGTTCGCATTATCATTTTAGCCATTGTTATTGCGGGCGCGATTGCGATTTTCCAGTCCAACCAGTTTAACGGTGGTATTCCGCAGTCCTTCTTTATCTGGATTTGTCTGATTATCCTCTTCTACCTGATCCTGACCCAGACCGCTTTCGGCCGGCACGTCTACGCGGTCGGCGGCAACGCCGAAGCCTCGCGCCGGGCCGGTATCAACGTGGTCGGCTTGCGGATTATAATCTTTACCCTCGCTTCCAGCCTGGCCGCGGTGGGCGGTATTTTGCAGGTCTCTCGCGGTACCGGGGCGGACTCGCAGATTAACCCGACCCTGCTGCTTAACGCCATTGCGGCGGCTGTCGTAGGCGGCGTATCGCTATTCGGCGGTCGCGGCTCGGTCTGGGCGGTTGTCCTGGGCGCTATCATTATTGGCGGCCTCGAAAACGGTTTGAACCTGTTAGGCCAGGGCCAGGAAATCCGCGAAATCATTGAAGGTATCGTGCTTGTCCTTGCCGTAACGGTTGACGCGATCATTCGCCGGGCCAACGCGGTCCAGGGCCGTTAACCTTACCGGTCTTCTAAAAAGCAAAACCCTGCCAATCTTTCGAGAGTGGCAGGGTTCTTTATTCAGGCCGGTTATTTAATGACTTTAAGGCCCGGGTGGCTCGGTTCGAGCTTGTTAATCATGAAGGTGGAAGCCCGGATGAAATACTCGCGCATTTCGGTGCGGGCCGGTTCGGCAATACCTACCGCGTCAACCGCCTCCAGCATATGCTCCAGCCAAAGGTCGCGCTCGCGCCGGCCAATTTCAAAAGGAGCGTGGCGCATTCGCAGGCGGGGATGGCCGCGCTGCTGATTATAAACGTCCGGCCCGCCGAAATATTGGGCCAGGAAAAGGGTCTGGCCTATCTTGCCTTCTTCTATGTCTGGCGGGAAGACCCGGCGCAGTTCGGGGTCAGCCTCTATCCGGCTGTAAAAATCGTTCACCAGGCGCTCGAAAGTGGGAAGCCCGCCAATTTGTTCAAAAACTGTTTGTTGACTCATAATTCTTCTGGGGCCAGTTATAGGCCGCCCTCGCAGCCGTTCTATTTAACAAAAATATTAACAAAAATAATTGTGAAGAATTTACCCAAATTTTTACCGTTAGTGGTATCATGTAAAAGTGATGAAACCCCGGGCCGGGCAATCTCCGGGTATAATTATACCTTATTTGGCAGGCGGTTGCCTTACTTTCAGAAGATTTGCCTTTGCAGGTGAATTAGATTATCTTCTGAAAGAACCACGACAAGAACGCTAACATTGTAAATTACAGGTGATCAACGAGGAGTGTTATGTCTAAAGTAACAATGAGCAGGGGAAAATTTAACCATCTTCAAGCCACTGCCGACAACAATGGAATTATTGCCGCCGCCGCCATGGACCAGCGCGGCTCCCTCAAAAAGAGTATCGAAAAACTGCGCGGCCAGCCAATCGCCAATTCAGACCTGACCGACTTTAAAAGGCGCGTCACCAAAGTTTTAACTCGCTACGCCAGCGCTATCCTGATGGACCCCGAATACGGCCTGCCTGCCCTCGAAGAGAAAGCTCCCGGCACCGGCGTACTGCTTTCGTACGAGAAGACCGGCTATGACGCTACCGTCCAGGGCCGCCTGCCCGACCTGCTGCCCGATTGGAGCGCCCGCCGCCTGGTGGAAGCGGGCGGTGACGCTGTGAAAATCCTGCTGTATTACAATCCTTACGACACCGGAGAAATTAACACCGTCAAGCACGCTTTTATCGAAAGGGTCGGAGCGGAGTGTGCCGCCCTGGACGTGCCGTTCTTCCTGGAAATAATTGCTTACCAGGACGGGATGGACGAAAACGGCCTGGAATTCGCTCGCAAGAAGCCTGATTACGTGAAGCGCTACATGGAAGAATTTTCCAGGGACCGCTACCTGGTGGACATTTTGAAAGTGGAAATTCCGATTAACGTGACTTACCTGGAAGGCAGCCGGGCCTTCCAGGGCGGTGAGGCTGCTTACGACCAGGCGGCGGCCCTGGAAGCTTTCAAATCGGCAGCCTTGGCGGCCAAAAAACCGTTTATTTATCTTTCGGCTGGCGTGGATAACGACGTTTTCGAGGAAAACCTCAACCTTGCCGCCGAGTCCGGTACGCCCTATAGCGGAGTGCTGTGCGGTCGGGCGACCTGGAAACAGGGCATCCCGGTCTTCGCCAAATCCGGCGGCGATGCCCTCGAAGAATGGCTGCTCGACCAGGGAGTCAAGAATATCGAGGTGGTTAACCGGGCGGTCCACAAGGGCGCTCAACCCTGGTACGATATGTACGGCGGCCTGGATAATATCGAGGTCATTGGTTAGATTTTTGGCTTAACTTAAAAAGCCACCTTTGCCTTATGGTGAGGGTGGCTTTTTTCCGTTTGTTAATGCTATCAACTATGTTTATAATAAGGCCTTAACTCGCCGGGCTTATCTTATGCCCGGTGAACGGGGTAGCAGAAAGAATTTTAGATAGGAACCGGGGATTTTGAAGGAAAAACGCAGGGTAGACCAGTGGTTGGTGGACCTGGGG
>CADDZM010000048.1 GCA_902812345.1 Chloroflexota bacterium
CCGGTAATTCTGATGTTTTGAGATTAGTCATGTCAGAATTAAACCCGATGGACTTTTATTTTTTAAGTCTTAACTTGTTAAAGTGCCTTTTTCACGCTATCCTGGGGTACTACCTGTGCGGGAAAAGAGCGTAGTTTTGAAAGACCATCCCGATATTGCGCCGGTGGACCGGTAACCGGGTCACATCCTGGCTGCCTATTTCAATTTTCCCGCCTGATGGCTGCTCGTAGCCGCCAATCAGGCGCAATAAAGTGGTCTTGCCGGAACTGCTCGGCCCCAATAAAAATAAAAACTCGCCTGGTTCTACTTCTAGAGATAAATCTTTAACGGCAACGGTTCCTCCGAAATTCTTGGAAACCGCCGCCAGCCGGACAGCCTGCCCGGTAGTTATTTGCCTCATGATAAAAATGGGATTCTCTTTAAACTAAATTCTCTAGCTTTTGCGCAAAACTTCGCTATTCCAGAACTTTGTGATTTTGTCGTTGTTCTTGTCGTAAACATCGTACGGGTAATAGGAAAGGTTTGTGAACTGGTTGGGCTGGCTTGGATAAACTTTAGCCCAGACCGGCTGAGTTGTCGCTACTTGCGCCGCGATAGACGGAATATTAACCGATAGCTGGCCGGGCTGTTCGCCAAAAGCTCGCTGGATTTCCGGCCCGGCGAAAAGGTCAATTGCGGCCTGGGCCAATTCCAGGTTCCTGGTCGTCTTCGGGACCACAAAGAACAACTGGACGTAAGCCTGGTCGTTGTCCGGCACGGTAAAGCCGACCGGTTGATTAGCTTTAAGCGGGGTTATCAGGCCGTTGCCGTGAATGTTCCCGGCGGAAACGTTTTTCTGTTGCAAGGCGTTCACCGCGTCGGCGGTAGTCGGCCACCAGTATTTTACCCACTCGCTCTTTTGTCTGGCAAATTGCAAAACGCCGTCCAGGTTGTTCGTTATCTCCTGTTTAGCCGTACCCGGTTTGCCGTCCATCTCGACCTTTGCAACGGCGAAGGTATAAAGCGACATGTAGAAGGCGTTATAAAGCATGATTTTGCCCTTCATGCCGTCCGAAAAGAGGTCCGACCATTTCTTCAGGCCGCCCGGCACCGGTTCGTTATGCCAGGTAAGGGTCATAGCCGAGCTGATAAAGGGCAGGCCGTAGCTATCCTTATAGATAGAGCTGTCCAGGATTTGGGGGCAAAATTTTTGGCGTCAGGGATTTTTGATAAATCAATCTTCTGGAACAAACCCTGCCGGATACCGGGATAGCCCTGAATTGGGTCAGTTTCAACCAGGTCAAAAGGCGGCTGGTCGTCCGGCGAAGATTGTAATTTGGCGGCAGCGTCCTACCAGCCCGGTGAAAGCACCAGTTTGGCCCCGGTGGTCTTTTCAAAGATAGGGGCAAAAACATTGCGGAAAGTATCTTCAGTAAGGCCGGAATAGACAAAAACGGTCAGGGTTTTCCCGGCGTAGGGTAAAGCAGCGCCCGAGTTGGTTCCAGCGGCGCCAGTCGTCACGGGGGCTGATGTAGCCGCCGCGCCGGTTGTGGGGGCGGGGGTCGCGGTCAAATCACCGCAAGCCGCGACCAGAGGACCGATTAAGGCTGCTCCGGTAATCGCTCCACCTGCCCTTATAACCAGCGGCGGGAAACCGTTTTATCATTTCGGTTTTCGGCAGACATAAACTTTCATACCTCCTGAAGTGCTACAAGGCTTTTAAATTTGGTTCAACAGCAGTTTGTTTCCTGAAACTTGCAATACCGGTATAAAACAAAAATTTGCAGGATGGCGCGGGTAAATTTTTAGGGCTTTCCTACAGATATACGCCTGAAACTCTTATCTGGATTTTGTTACCAGCCTCAATATTTTTGCATGGTTTGGCCGGGTGGTAAAATATGAGCGTGCAGAAACCGCTCACCTCCCTTTAGCTTATCATAAATTCAGCCCGGTATTAGTATAGAAAACCTGTAAGTAGTTTTTATAGTGTTAAGGTAGAATAAAGAAACAATTGGGTAATAGCGATAAATCTACTATAAATCTTAAGTCATTTTAATACCGTTCCCCTAATTACTTTTAACGTTAACTCATTATGAAAGACCGCTTTTTAATATTGACAAGATAAATTGTTGAGTTACAATAACCATATACCCTATGGTAATAGCAAACAACGCGATTACTACTATTACCGCTCACTTTCTAAACTTGTAGTATCGATGTTCCTTCTAGGAAGAAAGGATTCAGGTAACTCTTTGCTCTTCCAGGATGCCGTCCTCATAATCCCACCCTTTCAAGGTTTATCTCATATTTAAGGTTAAGGTCAGGGTGACACTCGTCCCTATCCTGGATCGAACTCTTCCCAATTAATTAAAATAAATACCTTAGGTCTATTCTAAGACTAAGGTAGTTTTCGTTCACGAAAAACTTAGCTTAATTTTTGGTTTGACCGGAGAGTCTGCTCACTTCAGCGCGGTTGTCAAAACCGGCTGTTCGCTGAGATGCCAGAAAGGAGCAATAATAATGGCAGATGGCTCAAATTTTAACCCCGTCCCCTACGGTATGAAGACCCAGCGACCACCCGCAGTTAAAGAGGTTCACGTTATCTGGATGACAACCGGCCTGAGTTGTGATGGCGACACGGTTTCCATAACCGCTGCCACCCAACCCAGCGTTGAGGATGTGGTTATGGGAGCCATTCCCGGTCTTCCCAAAGTCCATCTTCATAACCCGGTCCTGGCGTTTGAAGTTGGCGACGACTTTATGGATTGGTGGTACAAGGCCGAAAGAGGTGAACTTGACCCCTTTGTGCTGGTATTTGAAGGTTCCGTTCCTAACGAAAAAATTAAAAGCGAAGGCTATTGGGCCGCGATGGGGACCGATAAAGCCACCGGGCAGCCAATCACCACTAACGAGTGGATAGACCGCCTCGCCCCAAAGGCTTTTGGTATCGTAGCCGCCGGGACCTGCGCCACCTATGGCGGTATCCACGCTATGGCCGGAAATCCGACCGGGGCCATGGGCATCGCCGATTACCTGGGCTGGAACTGGAAATCGAAGGCCGGTCTGCCTATTATCAATGTGCCGGGTTGCCCGGTCCAACCCGATAACTTTATGGAAACAATTCTTTACCTGCTCTACCAGGCCGCCGGGTTAGCCCCAATGATTCCGCTCGACGATGCGCTCCGGCCTACCTGGCTCTTTGGCAAAACTGTCCACGAAGGTTGCGACCGGGGAGCTTATTACGAGCAGGGCGACTTTGCTACCGAATACGGTTCGCCCAAGTGCCTGGTCAAACTGGGTTGCTGGGGTCCGGTTGTAAATTGCAACGTACCTAAACGAGGCTGGATGGCCGGTATCGGCGGTTGCCCCAACGTTGGCGGTATTTGCATCGGCTGCACCATGCCCGGCTTCCCGGATAAATTTATGCCGTTCATGGATGAACCACCCGGCGGCAAATTATCCAGCACAGTTAGCGGGATTTACGGCAGTATCGTCCGCCCGTTGCGGGGGCTTACCAATCACTCCCTTAACAAGGAGCCAAAATGGCGGCACACCGGTTCCGAGCTAACCACCGGCTATAAACCTAAAACGTACGGGAAGCAATAAGGAGCGACAAGATGGTAACAACAGCAAGGCCAAGCGAAGGCGCCCAGGAGGCAGGCGGGAAAAGGAACCTGGTTGAAATGGCCTGGGACCCGATTACCCGGATTGTAGGCAGCCTGGGCATCTATACCAAGATTGACTTCGATAACAGGGTTGTGGCCGAATGCCACAGCACATCTTCAATCTTCCGGGGTTACAGCATCTTTATGAAGGGCAAAGACCCCCGCGATGCTCATTTTATCACCAGCCGCATCTGCGGTATTTGCGGCGATAACCACGCCACCTGCGCCTGTTACGCCCAGAATATGGCTTTCGGCATCAAACCGCCCAATATGGCCGAATGGATTGTCAACCTGGGTGAAGCCGCCGAGTACATGTTCGACCATAATATTTTTCAGGATAACCTGGTCGGCGTGGACTTTTGCGAACAGATGGTTAAAGAAACAAATCCGAGCGTGTGGGAGAAAGCCTTACACACCGAAGCGCCCCACGCTAAAGACCACGGCTACCGCCTCATTTCGGATATTATGACCGCCCTCAACCCTTTTACGGGCGAATTTTACCGCGAAACTTTACAGGTCAGCCGCATGACCCGCGAAATGTTCTGCCTGATGGAAGGCCGCCACGTCCACCCCTCCACCCTTTATCCGGGCGGCGTCGGCACCGTTCCGACGGTCCAGCTTTTCACGGATTATATCGTGCGCCTGATGAAATATGTCGAGTTCATGAAAAAGGTTGTGCCGCTCCACGACGACCTGTTCGATTTCTTCTACGAAGCGCTGCCCGGCTATGAGCATGTCGGAGAACGGCGGGTTCTGCTGGGCTGTTGGGGTTCCTTCCAGGATCCGGATGTCTGCGATTACCAGTACAAAAACATGGAAAAATGGGGCAACGCCATGTTTGTCACGCCCGGCGTGGTCGTAGATGGCGAACTGGTAACAACCAGCCTGGTTGACATAAACCTGGGTATTCGCATCTTGCTGGGCAGTTCTTATTACGACGACTGGCAGAACCAGGAAACCTTTGTCAAGCAAGACCCGCTCGGCAACCCGGTAGACCAGCGCCACCCCTGGAACCAGACGACCATTCCCCGCCCTCAGAAGCGCGACTTTAACGACAAGTATAGCTGGACCATGTCGCCTCGCTGGTACGATAAACGGACCGGCGATTACCTGGCCCTGGATACCGGCGGCGGACCCCTGGCCCGCTTCTGGGCAACTGCCCTGGCCGGTAAAGTGGACATCGGCTATCTCAAGGCGACCGGCCACAGCGTCAAGATTTTCCTGCCAAAGACGGCCCTGAAACCGGAAGTTGAATTTGAGTGGAAGATTCCTAAATGGAGCAACGCTATCGAACGCGACCGGGCCCGGACTTATTTCCAGGCTTACGCCGCCGCTGCCGCGCTCTACTTTGCCGAAAAAGCTATGGCTGAGCTTCACGCCGGGAACACCAAAGTCTTTACCGAGTTTAAGGTGCCGGAAGAAGCGATTGGCTGCGGTTTCCACGAAGCAGTGCGCGGCGTGTTGTCGCATCACGTGGTAATTCGCGAAGGTAAGATTGCCAACTATCACCCCTACCCGCCGACCCCCTGGAACGGCAGCGTCCGCGATATTTACGGGACACCCGGGCCGTACGAAGATGCGGTCCAGAACACCCCGATTTTTGAGGAAAACGGGCCGGACAAATTCAAGGGAATCGACATTATGCGGGCGGTCCGCAGCTTTGACCCCTGCCTGCCCTGCGGCGTCCACATGTACCTGGGCGAAGGCAAGGAGTTGGAAGTGCGGCACTCGCCGATGTTCGGAGCGGTCAAAGAATAATTGCAAATGCCAGTGGGAGCGACCTGTGGAACAGCTTGAACAGAAGGATTTCCAGCAGCGCATGGGCCGGATTGAAGGTCTGGTCCGTGAAATCGAGGGGATTGCTGCTCCGGCGGCGCAGGTCGCTGCTAAAACTTTGCTCCAGACCGTGCTGGAACTTTACGGCACCGGCCTGGAGCGGATATTTGAAATTATTTACCAGTCCGAGCGGGGCGGCGGCCAGGAGTTGATTGACGAACTGGCCCAGGACGAACTGGTTGGCAGTATTCTACTGCTGCACGGCCTCCACCCCTTCAGCCTGGAAACCAGGGTGACAATGGCCCTGGAAAAAGTCCGGCCTTACCTGGGGTCGCACGGCGGAAACGTCGAGCTAATTGGCCTGGAAGATAGCTTCGTCAGGTTGCGACTCCAGGGGAGTTGCGACGGCTGCCCCTCCTCGGCTATGACCCTTGAACTGGCTATCGAGGAAGCATTGCAGCAATACGCGCCCGACAGGGCCGGGTTGAAGGTGGAAGGGGTGGTCGCGCCCGCTCCGCCCACGGCCAACTTTGTCCCGCTTTCGCAACTGCGCCCCCCCGCCAAAAAGACGGCCCCGGCGGAGGGGAGCCTGTGGAAGAATGTCGGGGCTTTACCGCCCCTGGATTCACATACGATTGGGACGGTCAGCATGGGCGATACGCAGGTGTTATTTTGCCGCATGAACGAAACTCTTTACGCTTACAACAATCTTTGCCCCAGTTGCGGAAAAAGCCTCGACCTGGCCCGCTTGTCAGGGCCGACCTTAACCTGCCCGACCTGCGGGCATAGTTACGATGTAATGCGGGCCGGGCGCGACATCGACCAACCGGGCCTCCATCTCGACCCGTTGCCTTTGCTCGAAGAAAACGGCCAGGCCAGGGTCGCTTTACCGGCCCGGTAGAATCGTCGCTTTGATACCAGGCTAACCGTTTTCAGACTGCCCAGGAGCCAAAATGAGCCAGAACTTAAATTTACCGGGCCAACAATCTCAAATGCCCTTCAACACCATGCGTGGTTTTATCCGCCAACGCCGCGAAGACGTGGAACGCTGCGAGCTTTGTGCGACCGAATTAAGCGACGAGCATGACCACCTTTTCGAACCGGTCAGCCGCCAGTTGGTCTGCGCCTGCAATGAATGCCTGGTCAGCACCGGGCAGCAAGATAAGTTGACCTACCTGCGGCTTTCCCGGCGGATTATCTACCTGGAAGTTTTCAATATGCCGGATGGCCTGTGGGACAACCTGATGATTCCGGTCGGAATGGCTTTCTTTTTTTATAACACTCCGGCTAAACGGGTTATGGCTTTTTATCCCGGCCCCGCCGGGGCGACCGAATCGCTACTCAGCCTGGATGCCTGGGAAGAACTGGTAGCGGAAAACCCGGTCCTGACCGGGATGCAACCGGATGTCGAAGCTTTGCTGGTCAACCGCTTGCAGGGGACGCGGGACTATTACCTGGTGCCGGTAGATAAGTGCTACGAGATGGCCGGTTTGTTGCGCCTCCACTGGCGAGGTCTATCAGGTGGCCTGACGGTCTGGGCCGAAATAGCCAGGTTTTACGCCCGGCTAAAGGAAAAAGCCGTGACAATCGGAGAAATGCCCGGTGAATGACCTGAGTTTCGCGGTGGAAGGAGCCACCCCGGTCACCTACGCGGCCGCCCCGCTCCTGGCGCTCAAATTACGGGTTACCAACTCCAGCCCGGACCAACCCTTGCACGCCATCACGCTATGCTGCCAGATTCAAATTAACAGCCTGCGCCGCAAGTACAGCCCGGACGAACAGGCCAGGTTGCGCGACCTCTTTGGCGCACCCGAACGCTGGAGTACGACCCTGAAAAGCATGCTCTGGACCTTTTCGACAGTGAGCGTGCCGTCTTTTACCGGTAATATCCTGGTGGACCTGCCCGTACCCTGCACCTACGACTTTAACGTGGCCGCTACCAAGTATTTTTACGCCCTGGAGGATGGCGAAATCCCCCTGACGTTGCTTTTCAGCGGGACCATCTTTTATGAGGCGGAGGACGGCGCTTTGCAGATAGCCCAGATTCCCTGGGATAAAGAAGCGGCCTACCGGTTGCCGGTGCGGGTCTGGCAGGAGATGATGGACCATTATTACCCGAATAGCGCCTGGTTATCGTTGCATAAAGATGTTTTCGACCGGCTATACCGTTACAAGGTCCGGTCCGGCCTGCCCACCTGGGAGAAGACCATCGAAAATCTGCTGGCGGCCAAAGAGGAGCCGGAAACAAATGAATCTTGAAAGCGCCGAACAAATCGCTAACGCCATCCTATACGAGGGTTATTTGCTTTATCCCTACCGGCCTTCGTCCATAAAAAACCGCCAGCGCTGGAACTTTGGCGTGGTCTATCCCAGGGAGTATAACGCAAAGCAGGGCGGCCTGGAACCCTGGACCATGCACACCGAATGCCTGGTAGCCGGAAAACCGGACGCCGCGCTCGATATTACGGTCAGGTTTTTACATTTACTCGAACGGAGCGTTAGGCCGCTTGAAAGTATTAAAATTTCGCCCCTGCTTCAACCGGCCCTGGCCGATCAGTCCCGGGAAGAAGGCGTGGAGCGGCGGCTGAGTTATCCCGGCCTATCCCTCGGCGAACTGGCAAAGGGTGCAATACGCCGGGAAATAGAATTCGGAGCCTGGGAGGATGTCGAAGCCGCGCCCGGTCCGCTCTCTGCTCAAATCCGGCGGCTGCAAAAGGCGCTAGCCGGGGCGGTGCTAATCTCGGCGGAAGAACTGGAAACCGGCCTTTACAAAGTAGCGGTCCGAATCGAAAATACCACGCCCGGTACGGCTCAACTTTCCAACCGGCACGAAGGGATAATGCTGCACTCATTTATCTCGACCCATACCATTTTACAGGCTCACAAAGCAGAGTTTATTTCGCTGCTGGAAACGCCCGAACCTTTAAAAGAGGCTGCCGGGAGTTGCCAGAATCAAAATACCTGGCCGGTCCTGCTGGGGCAGGCGGGCGATTCTGACGCCATGCTGTCGTCACCGATAATTTTGTATGACTACCCGCAAATCGCCCCGGAAAGCGTCGGCCCGCTCTTTGACGGAACCGAGATTGATGAAATTCTAACCCTGCGGATTATGACCCTGAGCGACGCCGAGAAAGAAGAGTTGCGCCAGGGTGATGTGGTAGGCCGGGAACTGTTGGAACGGACCGAAGCGATGACCCCGGAGCAGCTAATGAAACTGCACGGGGTTATTCGTAACCTCGGCCCGGTCATTTAGTCCGGTTGTTTAATTTAAAAGGTAACTTATGCACTCTTTTGGCGGCGAAGAACAACTCCCCCCTGATTTTGTAATCATTAACGGCCACCCGGTTAAAGTGGGGAGCCGGGTCCGTCTGCATCCTTCGGCTAAAGCTGACGCTTTCGATATGCTGCTGGATGGCATGACCGCCCGGGTCGAAACTATCCAGCAAGATTTCGAGGGCCGAGTTTACCTTGTCGTAACGGTGGACCTCGACCCAGGCCGCGAACAGATGGACGAGCATGAAAAAACGCTGCCGGGCCACCGCTTTTTCTTCTTCCCCCAGGAGGTAGAACCCCTGGAGGAAGCGGACCGGGAGGAGGTTTCATGACCCAGGCCACAAACCAGGCTGACCCCGCTACCCTACCGGCCAGACGAATCCTGGTGGCCTGTATCGGGAATATTTTCCTGGGAGATGATGGTTTTGGGGTCGAGGTAGCCCAACGGCTGGCCCAGAAAACTTTCCCGGCGGGAGTCAAAGTGGTGGATTTCGGTATCCAGGGTTTGGGCCTCGCCCACGCCTTGCTCGAAGATTACGACACGCTGGTGCTGGTGGATGCCATTGTGCGGAGCCAGCCGCCGGGAACCCTTTATCTTATCGAGCCGGACCTGAGCGGCCTTGACCCCCAAAAAGGAGCCGCCGCCGGGCAGGTCGCGCTCGATTCGCACAGTATGGACCCTTTCAAAGTACTGGGTTACGCCCGGGCGCTGGGGGCGAAACCCATTCCAACCCTGCTGGTCGGTTGCGAACCGGCCCCGCTGGGGAGTGGCGGCGCCGAGTATTTAGAAATGGAAATGGGCCTGAGCGAACCGGTGAGGGCGGCGGTGGATGAAGCGGTCAGGATGGTGGATGAACTAATCGCCCGGCTGAGTATTGCTAAAGTTTGAAATGGAAAAGTTTTGAAAGAAATAGGATTCAATTGATTTGAAAGGAAAGAAAAATGGGTAAATTAGTAGGATTGGCCTTTCTAGCAGCGGTGGGTGGCGTAGTTTATATGATTCTGCCCGATTTAAAACGTTACCTGAAAATGACCAAAATGTAAACCGGGCCGTCATGCACGAACTCTCGATTGCCCAGAGCATAGTTGAGGTGGTAGAGGCGACTGCGGTCGAAAACCGGGCCAGCCAGGTCAATTCGGTGCGCCTTTTAATCGGGGATGGCAGCGGGGTTGCCATCGAGCCGCTAATCTTTAGCTTTGAGATGATCGCCAGCATGGAGCCGCTTTTGAGCGGGGCGAAACTGTTAATCGAGAGAGTGCCGCACCGGGCGCGCTGCCGGAAGTGCGCCACCGAGTTTATTATCCCGGACTTCGTCGTCATCTGCCCGGCCTGCCAGGTGTGGGATTGCGAGGTTATCTCCGGTACCGAACTCCAGGTGCTTGAAATGGAGTTTGACGCCGAAAGCGAAGAAGAGGAACAACTGTGCCAAAACTAACCATTGCTCAGAATATCCTGGCCGCTAACGACACCTATGCCGCCGGTATCAGGCAGCTTCTGGCCCCACGCGGTATTCGCTCGATAAACTTTATGAGTTCGCCGGGTGCCGGGAAGACGACCCTTCTGGAAAGGACCATCAGGCGGCTGCGGGTGAAACTTCAAATCGGGGTAATCGAGGGCGATATCGAAACCAGCGCTGACGCCGAGCGGATTGAAGCGGCCGGGGCCAGCGAGACCTGCCAGATTAACACGCGAGGCAATTGCCACCTCGAAGCTCACATGGTTCAGGCGGCCCTCGACCAGTTTGATTTGGACCGGGTTCAACTGCTCATAATCGAAAACATCGGGAATTTAATCTGCCCGAACGCCTGGGATTTGGGCGAAGATTTGCGGGTAGTTATCACCAGCACGACCGAGGGGGACGAAAAACCGGCCAAATATCCCCAGATGTTCGCCGACGCCCAGGTGGTCGTCATTAACAAGCTCGATTTACTACCTTACGTGGACTACGACCTCGAAAAAGTCCGGCGGCAAGTCCTGGCCCTTAACCCGCACCTGCGCATTTTTGAATTAAGTTGCCGGACCGAGGAAGGGCTGGACGGTTGGTGCGAATGGCTGGAAAACTTCGCCCGTGGGGAAATATGAGAAAGTAGACAGTAATCAGTAGGCAGTAATCAGTGGATTAGAAGTTTACTCAAACCTGGTTTTTATTAAATTGAACCGGGTAAAGATTACTCAAGGTTCAATAAACCAAATTTTTATGGCAAACCTGATTGACAATCGGATTGACACACTAAGACACCGCCATCACATCCTGGTCCAGGGCATTGTCCAGGGGGTCGGGTTCCGGCCGTTCATTTATGGCCTGGCTTTGCGTTTGGAACTGGCCGGGTTCGTCCTTAACGACTCTAATGGGGTTACAATCGAGGTCGAGGGTTCCCCGGAAAGCCTGGACAAATTCCAGGCGGCTTTGCGAAATGACCTGCCGCCGATGGCGCGGGTTGATTCGATTGCCGCCAAAATTATCCCGGCCCGGCAGGAAACCGGGTTCAAGATAGTCCACAGCCACTCTGGCGGCGAAAAACACGCCCTGATTTCGCCCGACACAGCGACCTGCCCGGACTGCTTGCGGGAACTATTTGACCCGGCTGACCGGCGTTACCGCTATCCTTTTATAAACTGTACCAATTGCGGCCCCCGCTTCACGATTGTCCAGGATGTCCCTTACGACCGGGAGAAGACCACTATGCGGCCTTTCCCGATGTGTCCGGCTTGCCAGGCCGAATACGAAAACCCGCTGGACCGGCGTTTTCACGCCCAGCCCAACGCCTGCCCGGTCTGCGGGCCCCAGGTTCGCTTAATGGATAAAACCGGGCAACCGCTCGAAGTAGCCGGCCCGATTGAGGCAGCGGCGCGACAACTGGCCGGGGGAACTATCCTGGCTATCAAGGGGTTGGGCGGCTATCACCTCGCTTGCAACGCTTTTAACGCTGAAGCGGTGGACCGTCTGCGGAGTCGCAAGCGCCGTGAGGCTAAACCATTCGCCCTGATGGTTCAAGACCTGGCGACCGCTCGGCAGCTTTGCTATCTCGACCCCGCCGAGGAAGAATTGCTGCAAGCCCGGCAGCGCCCGATTGTGCTTTTGCGGCAGCGCACCGGCAGCGGCCTGGTTCCCGGAATTGCCCCAAATTATCACACGCTCGGCGTGATGCTGCCTTACACGCCCTTGCATTACCTGTTACTGACAGCGTTCAAGGTGGCGGCAGGGGAAGACCGCCTGGCGGCCCTGGTAATGACCAGCGGCAACCTGAGCGACGAACCGATTGCCTATAAAGACGGTGAGGCCGGCTCAAGGCTGGCCGGGGTTGCGGAAGGCTGGCTGACCCATAACCGGGAAATCCACATGCGCTGCGACGATTCGGTGGCGCGGGTGCTGGCCGGTAGTCCTCAGTTTTTCCGGCGTTCGCGGGGTTACGCGCCCGAACCGCTCCGCCTGGCCGAAAAGTTTCCTATGCCCGTGCTGGCTTGCGGCGGCCACCTGAAAAACACTTTTTGCCTGGGTAAAGAACGGCAGGCGTTTGTGAGCCACCACATCGGCGACCTGGAAAACCTGGAAACCCTGACCTCTTTTAAGGAAGGCATCGAGCATTACAAGCGCCTGTTTGGTATTGCGCCCCGGGCCGTCGCCTACGACCTGCACCCCGATTACCTGGCCACCCGTTACGCCCTCGACCTGGGTTTAGCGCATAAAATCGGGGTCCAGCACCACCATGCCCATATCGCCAGCGTTTTAGCCGAGCATGGACTGACCGGGCCGGTTATCGGCGTGGCGGCGGACGGCACCGGGTACGGTGGGGACGGCACCATCTGGGGTTGCGAAATTATGCTTGCCAGCCTGCTCAAATTCGAAAGGCTGGCGCACCTGGCCTATATCCCGCTGCCCGGCGGCGACCAGGCAGTCCGGCAGCCCTGGCGGGTAGCAGCCAGTCTTTTGTCCCAACTTTACGGCCCGTCTTTCCTGGACCTGGATATTCCCTTTGTCAAAACTCTGGACCGGGCGCGCTGGAAAGCCCTTGAACAGATGATTACTAAAGGGGTCAATAGTCCCCTGGCTTCCAGCCTGGGCCGCCTGTTCGATGGCGTGGCCGCCCTGGTCGGGCTGCGTAATGAGGTGGTCTACGAGGGTCAGGCCGCGATTGAACTGGAGGCGATAGCCCTCCCGGTCGACCGGGCCTATCCTTTCGCTTTAAAGGAAGGCCAGCCGCTTATTCTGGACGTGGGCGAAATGCTGCGGGCCATTATCAAGGATTTAAAGGAAGGCGTGCCCCCGCCAATAGTGGCGGGCCGGTTTCACCTTACAATTGCCGAGCTTTTGGTGGCGGTCTGCCGGGTAGCCCGGGATTATACCGGCCTGAACCAGGTAGCCCTGAGCGGCGGGGTCTTTCAAAACAGGCTGCTTTTAGAACTACTCCTGGAACGGCTGGAAGAATTAAATTTTACGGTTTACCGAAACCGGATTGTCCCGCCAAATGACGGCGGCCTGAGCCTGGGTCAGGCGGCGGTAGCGGCGGCCCGGCTGGCGAATAATTAAAAAATTCTGGAAGGAGCGTTTGCGATGTGTCTTGGCATTCCCGGTCAGATAATTGATTTCGTTGACGAAGAAAATAATATCGCGCGGGCCGAGGTTTCGGGCGTGAGGCGAAACGTAAATGTTGGCCTGCTGCGGGGTGAAGGCATCGGGCCCGGCGATTGGGTTTTAATCCATGTCGGGTTTGCCATGAGCAAACTGGACGAACACGAGGCCCAGGAAACCTTAAAGCTGCTCTATGAAATGGGCAACGCTTTTCAGGATGAGCTGAGAATGTACGAAACAAGCCAGATAGAATGACCCTGAGAAAAGGCTCTAACAAAAGGCCCTAAGAAAAGGACACAAAGGTAATGCCATGACCATCGAGACCGAACAATCCGAGTTGCGGGCGGTAATTAAACAACATTTCGAATTAAATATAACGGTGCCGGAAGCTTTCTTCCAGGCCGAAGCAGGTCAGATTGCGCAGGCTTGCCTCGCGATGGCTCGACGCTTCCAGAAGGGCGGCCGCTTGCTCTCCTTCGGGACCGGCCCTTCGGCTTCGGACGCTCAGCATATCGCCGTGGAGTTCGTCCACCCGGTCTTAATGGGCAAAAAAGCTTTACCCGCCATGACGTTGTCCGGCGAAATTAGCGGGGAGGTTGGCACCCCCAATTCTTTTGCGCACCGCCTGGAGTTGCTGGGCCGTCCAGATGATATTGCTGTTGGCTTTTCGGCAGGGAAGCCTGGGGCAGCGGTCCTGGAAGGGTTAGAGGCGGCCCACCGTAAAGGATTGTTGACCATACTCCTGACCGGGGAGGCCGGGCGAGAAATGGCCGGGCTGAATCTTGATTTTTGTTTTGCGGTGCCTACTATCGACCCGCTCACCACCCAGGAAACCCACCGGACCGTTTACCATATCTTGTGGGAACTTATTCACGTCTTTCTTGAACACCAGGGGCTTTTCGAGAAATAAAAAAATGCGAGAAATAAATTTATTAAATAAAACTGACTATTCCAATCTGGTTTGTTCGCCGGACTCCGAGGGCCATTGTATAACCTGCTCGGACGAAGCCCGGACCGCCGAAGTCTTGCGGGTAGACCTTCTAACCGAAACGGCCCTGGTCAGGGTTGATGGTGAAGAGACCGAGATAGACATCAGCCTCTTGGAGGTTGTTTCGCCGGGCGACACCCTATTGCTTCACGGCGGCGTAGCTTTATCCAACCAGGCTGTCAGGAGCTAAACTCATGACCCAATCTGAAGCCAGCGATTATGACCGTCTTTTTTATCCGTATCTTTTTGAGGGCGGCAAGTCCAGCCTGGAAGATGTGCTGGCCCAGGTGCGGTCTTCGACCCTGGACAAAAGCCGGGACTTAATCGCCCTGCGCCGCAAGGTGTTAGACTCAATGCAGGACCAGATTCTGGCAGTCGGGCAGGCTATGGCTCGCGCTTTCACGGCGGGTGGAACCTTACTGGCCTTTGGTAACGGCGGCAGTTCCACCGATGCCCTGGATATTGTCCTGAAACTGGGCGAACCACCCTGGCCCCACGCCCAGCCATTACCGGCCCTGGCTCTGGCCCATAATATCGCCATGCTGACGGCGGTCGGTAACGATGTCGGTTTTGATAACGTTTTTGCCCGCCAGGTAATCGCTTTTGGCCGGGCCGGAGACATCGCTTTTGGCATCTCGTCCAGCGGCAACTCCGCCAATATCTTGCGAGCTTTCGAGCAAGCCCACGCCCAGGGTTTGTTGACAATCGGGATGGCCGGCTATGATGGCGGCAAAATGGCCCGCATGGAAGCGGTAGATTTTAGCCTGGTAGTGCCCGCCGACCAGGTGCCGCGGATTCAGGAAACCCAGGCTACTATATATAACGCTTTGCTGGCGGTGGTTTTCAGCAGTTTAAACGGGGAGGCATAGCATGAAATACGTGGACGAGTTCCGAGACGGCGAAGTAGCCCGGAACCTGAGCAGCGAAATTGCCCGGCTCAGCAAAGGAAAACCGCTCAAAATTATGGAGGTCTGCGGCGGCCACACTCATACCATTTACAAACACGGCATCGAAGATGTCCTGCCGCCCAACATTGATATGGTCCACGGGCCGGGTTGCCCGGTCTGCGTGCTGCCGATGGGCCGGATAGACGATGCGATAGCAATTGCCCGCCAACCAAACGTTATTTTTACCACCTTTGGCGATATGATGCGCGTACCCGGTTCAAAAGGGAGTTTGCTCGATGCCAAGGCGGATGGGGCCGATGTCCGGTTTGTCTACTCGCCCCTGGATGCCCTCAAACTGGCTCATCAGCACCCCGACAAACAGGTCGTTTTCTTTGCAATCGGTTTCGAGACCACCGCGCCTTCCACCGCCGTAACCCTGCTGCGGGCGCAAGCCGAAGGGATAAAAAATTTCTCGGTCTTCTGCAACCACGTAATGATAATCCCGGGCATCAAGGCTATTCTCGACTCCCCAGATATGCGGTTGGACGGCTTTCTCGGCCCCGGTCATGTCTGTATGGTCATCGGGATGCGGCCATATACTTTTATCGCCCGCGATTACGGTAAGCCGGTAGTGCTGGCCGGTTTCGAACCGCTCGATATCATCCAATCAGTCTATATGACTGTAAAGCAGCTTGACGAGGGGCGGTGTGAGGTCGAAAACCAGTATGCCAGGGTGGTCAGGCCGGAAGGCAACCCGAAAGCCCTTGAAGCGATGGGTAGGACTATGGAACTGCGGCCTTTCTTTGAGTGGCGCGGCCTGGGCTTTATCAACCACAGCGCCCTTAAATTGCGGCCTGAACTGGCCCAATGGGACGCGGAAACGAAATTTGAAGTGCCGGGCATTCGGGTGGCCGACCCCAAAGCCTGCCAGTGTGGCGAAGTCCTCAAAGGCGTGATTAAACCCTGGGAATGTAAAGTCTTCGGGACGGCTTGTACGCCTGAGACGCCTATCGGCACCTGCATGGTTTCCTCTGAAGGAGCCTGCGCTGCTTATTTCAATTACGGCCGCTTCTCGCTGGCCGCCCAGCGTTCCCGCCTGCCGGTAATCAATTTAACCCAGGCCGCCGAAACTGCCGTTAAAGGAAGCTAGTGTAACCAGGCTAAAAAGGAAAGCTAAGAAGCTATGCCAGACCGGGATAAAACTTACGACACCCTGAGCGATGCCCTGGAAAAAATCGAACGAGTCCGCCAGCACCGCCGCCAGAAATTCTACCTGCGCGATACCCACATTACCCTCAGCCACGGCAGCGGCGGCAAAGCGACCCATAACCTTATTGAAGGCATCTTCGCCCCCGCTTTCTCGAATCCCATGCTCGACCGCATGGACGATTCGGCAGTCTTTAGCGTGACGGCGGGTTCGGCTATGGCCTTTACAACCGATAGTTACGTGGTCAGCCCGCTTTTCTTTCCGGGCGGCGATATTGGTGACCTGGCCGTTAACGGCACGGTCAACGACCTGGCGATGGCAGGGTCCAAACCCCTTTATTTGTCGGCCGGGTTTATCCTGGAAGAAGGTTTAGCAATTGAAGATTTGCGGCGGATAGTTGATTCAATGGCGCAAGCCGCCGCCCGGGCCGGGGTTTCAATTGTTACCGGGGATACCAAAGTGGTCCAGCGCGGGAAGGCTGATAAGGTTTTTATAAATACGGCCGGGGTAGGCCTTAGCCTGGTGGACTGGCCGATGGGGCAAGCCGCCGCCCGGCCCGGCGACAAAGTTTTGCTAAACGGGCCGGTTGGGGACCACGGCATCGCAATTTTGCTGGCCCGCGAAGCCCTCGATATCGAAACCACCATTGAAAGTGACACTGCCCCCCTGAACGAGTTAGTGGCCCGCCTGGTTGAAGCGGCCGGGCCGGGCTTGCATTGCCTTAAAGACCCTACTCGCGGCGGTGTAGCGACTACCCTGAACGAAATCGCTATAACCTCGGAAGTTTCAATAGCGCTCGACCAGGCGGCTATCCCGGTCCGGTCTGAGGTGCGCGGAGCCTGTGAAATCCTCGGATTGGACCCCCTTACCATCGCGAACGAGGGCAAACTGCTGGCGATAGTGGCGCCGGAAAAAGCGGATGCGGCCCTGGCGGCCCTACGAGCGCATCCGTTGGGCCGGGAAGCGGCTATTATCGGCGAGGTCAGGGCCGAACCGGCGGCCATGGTCTTTTTGCGGACCGACATCGGCGGCACCCGTGTGCTGGATATGCTGGTTGGCGACCCTTTACCGCGCATCTGTTAAAAGGCCCTTATAAAGAACAGCCTTTTATTCAGGTTTTATAAATTTAAGCTGAACTGGCTTCCCGTTCCAGGTCGTTAAATCTTATTGTCTCGCACTCCCGGCTGTAACGTTCTAAAGCATCGTCCAGCGAAGGCAGTAAACAGCCGCGTTCGCTGCTTAAAACGCTATACTTTGGCCGCCTGGCTTGCCATAACAGATCCTGCTCGGTGGCATATTGCAACAGGGCTGTATCAAGTTTTGCAAGTCTGGCCGCCTGGTGGGCCAGTTCGTACCAGCTAACCGCCCCCTGGTTTGCCAGGTGCCAGAGCCCGCTTTCCCCATCAATTAACAGGTCAAGACAGGCATGAACAAGGTCCGGTATATAGGTCGGGGAAACCTTATATTCTCCGGCTGCTTGAAAAGGTTGCCTGTTTATAAGGCTTTGCATAGCATTAGTCACAAAGTTATATTTATCCCAGGGGCCAAAAAAGGCGCTGGTTCGCACGACTAAAGCCTCCGGCATAATCCGCAGGACTTGCTGCTCCGCTTCATATTTGCTGCGCCCATAGGCGTTAAGCGGCGCGGCAGAGCTACTTTCCAGGTAAGGTGAATTGGTTTTACCGTCAAAGACCAGGTCTGATGAAAAAGTAACCAGCCGGATTTCCTGGGCGGCGCATACTTCGGCAAGCGCCATTGGGCCGCAAGTATTTTCCTGCAAACATTTTACCGGTTCATCTTCGGCCTGGTCCACCCGGACATATCCAGCCGCATTTACAACGGCCCAGGGCTGCCAGTAGTTCACCACCTTTTTCACGGCGGAAGGGTTGGCAATGTCCAATTCCTGGCGGTTCAAAGCCAAATAAGGCAGCCCCCGCAACTCGCACAGCCGGACAAAAGCCTGGCTTAATGTACCTGTGCCACCGGTAATGAGGATCGGTTGGTGGCGGCGCTGCTTCGCCAGTTTCAGGTTTAGCGGTTGGGGTTTGGGCCTGATTACCCGGGCATTTTCCCGCTTTACATACCCATAAAGCAAGCGTTCGGGGCGTTCCCACCAGCCCGGAAGGTTTACGGTAGAGTGTTCAATCTCCTGCCCATTCGCCAGTTCCCGCACCGCTTTAGCCAGGGCAGTCGAGCGCGGGTTTGGCCCCCTCAAATCAAATACGCCCGGTTCGTAAAAGCCGTTACACTGAGTTACCAGCGTATTCCAGTCAAATAAACCTATTAAAGCCCAGACCGTTAAGGCCCGTACATCAACCCCTTTTTGCCGTAACTGCTTACAGGCCTCCCAGGCTTGCGCCAGCCAGCGCAACTGTTCTTCCCTGGTGCAGCCGTTATGCACCTCCGTTATAACAATTGGGCGGTGATAACGTTCCCAAACTTCCGCCAGTAAGGTCTTATACCCGGCCAGGCCGCTTTCCAATACCCGTACTGCTTCCACATCAGCAAAAGCCTGTCGTCCGTTTCCGCCGTGAGAATGCGCCGGGTAGTAATGCAAACGTTCATCCAGAAAACGCTCGCTGCTCAAATAGTAGTTTATTCCAAAAATGTCGGGCGGGCAGGGATTCTCTAAAAACCACTCCAGTTCAGCCTGAGGAATCTTGCCAGAATCAAGCAAACTCTTCCAAAAAGGGTGGTTCTGGTCTATCCGCCCGCACAGCAAATCGAAGGAAAGCCACCGCCGGGTATTCTCGTAATCGGCCTGGTAACGCAGGGCCGGCGTACTGAAAATCTTACATAAATCTTCCGTCTGGACCAGCCAGGCATCCGGGTTAACCTCCCGCATAGCCCGCATAGCCAGGATAGTTCCCCGGCACTCGTTTACCAAAGCTTTAAAAAAACTTTCGTTACTGGAATGGTGAGGATACCAATGACCATACAGCCCGCTAAACCGGGCAGTAGTTAAAGGTTCATTCACAGGGGTATAGGCTTCAATCCAGGGATAGCGTCTGGCTACCGCCCCGGCATAATGGGCTAACTTTTCTGGAAAAGTGGGGTCAAGCAAATTAGTATAATGGGGGCCACTGCCGTGATGAAGCAAGCCTACTACTGGCCTGATACCAAGTTCCCGCAACCGGGCCAGCCTTTCGTCCGACCTGGACCAGTTAAATTCATCAGGATTATCAGGAGCGGTATGCTCCCAGAGGACCGGGTAACGAATTGTTTTAAGCCCAAGGTCTGCTATTAAGTCCAGGTCGCTAAGCCGTTGTGAATGACCGTTCCATTCGGACTGGTCAAAAAATTGGTTACCGACCCGGTTTACAGTACATTCAAATCCGCCCCATATTTCCAACTTATCTTTATCATTTAAAAATTCCAAGGCTGGTGACCTCCCGTAGCGTATCTGTTGTTTAACTGATTTTATTCTTCCGGTTTTATTTATCTGTGGCAAAAATGGACAATCTTCAACTCACCTCTTTATTTTTAATAAATTAAAGAATATTTAATAAGGGGTTTGTTAAACAGCTTTTTCTAAAGCTGTAATAGTTGAAAAACGGCAATAACCTTGCCATGGGCTAATAAAATAAAGCAACTAGCCTCAAGTTTAGGCAAAAGTAATAAGCGATAGTCAAATAAAAAATTAAGCCGGTAAGCTAAATTTAGAATGCTTCAAAAAGGTCTGTGGGATATTGGGGCCGGTAGTATTTGAGCAAGGAGAAAAGTAAACCGGGGAGTAACCTACTCTAAAATGTTTATCTAATATTTTCGAGGCGCTAGGAGTGCGGGGTACCCCAACCCTTGAACGAGGCAAGGTAGTAAAACCGCCGGGGTGGCAGAAAGCTTGAATCCTCTATCCCTTATTGGGGATAGAGGATTCAAACAATTTCTGACCGGGATTTTAGGTGCCGCTTGCCTGAAAACTCGCCACCGCGGTTGCCAGTTGAATATTTTTAATAATCTCACCGGGTAAGGCTTTACTTGGCCCCACTGTAACGGCCCGGATAGCTTGCGGATCAACTTTAGGTTCACGGTCAGCTTTTAATAAACCGTTTGTTTCCTGGCCGGTATCGGTCAGTTGGGTATAACAAAAGCCTGAAATGGTAGGACAATCGAGGATAGCCTGGATTAAATCGGTATACTTTGCCAGGAAGGCCTCGCTATCTTTGGCTGTTTCGTAACCCCACCATTCCTCGCCGGTACTGGGCGCCAGGCTGAACCCGCCTACCTCGGTAAGCATTATTGGTTCGCCCCGGTGAGTATTTTCCGGCAGCACGATATTGCGGTAGTGCGGTTGAATCTGGCTCAAAGTTCGTTCCACTGCCTCGGGGGAACCATATCTTTCTCGGATATACGACCCATTTATGGCATAATCGTGTATACCCCACACATCACCCACAATATGCTCCCAGCCATCGTTTCCAATAACAGGCCGGGTATCGTCCAGGGAATGAGTCAAATTGTAGAGGGCTTTAACATAGCTGCGCTGTTTCTGGTTGTGCTCCAGGTCAGGCACTCCCCAGCTTTCATTTAGAGGAACCCAGGCCACAATGCAAGGGTGATTGTAATCTCGGCGCAAGACTTCCAACCATTCGCGAGTGAACTTTTCAACCGCCGCCGGTGAAAAGACATAGGCGTTTGCCATTTCACCCCAGACCATTAATCCTAACCGGTCGCACCAGTACAGGTAACGAGGGTCTTCAACTTTTTGGTGAATCCTGACCCCATTAAATCCCAATTCTTTGGTTAATTCCACCTCCCGGCGCAAAGCCTCATTACTGGGAGCAGCCAGGTGCGTCTCAGGCCAATAACCTTGCTCCAGAACCAGGCGCAGGTAATAGGGCCGGTCGTTTAGCAAGAAACGGCCTTTGTTAAATCCTACGCTGCGTAACCCGGCATAGCTTAAAACACTGTCAACCGTTTGTTCGCCTTCCAACAGAGTAATTTCCGCATCAATCAGGTTCGGATACTGGGGTGACCATAGTATTTCTTCCCTGTTCATGGTGATCCTACCCGCTTCAAGGGCAATACTCCGGCGCACCTGGGACCGTTCGACCTTGATTTCATCTTCCGCCAGGTAAACCCCGCGCAGCGAAAGCTTGACCCCTAACTTCAAGGGCCGGGGTGGCTTTTGATTCAACCTAACTTCCATGTCCAACAGACCCCGTTCCAAATCCGGCGTCCAACGAATTTCAGCTATATATGTATCGGATACATACTCTAACCAGACGGGTTGCCAGATACCGGTAGTCCGCTCGTACCAGATGCGGCGTGGTTTTTCTTCCCAGTATTGCTTACCCCTGGGTTGGGACAGGTCAGTAGGTTGGTCCTCGGCGCGCAGCACTACCACCTGGGTTTTCTGGCCTGGATCGAGGGCATTTGTTATATCCGCTGTAAATGGGGTGTTGCCGCCTTCGTGGCAGGCCACCGATTGGCCGTTTACCCAGACTTCAGCCTCATAATCTACTGCTCCAAAATGTAGCAGGACCCGCTTTAGATTCAATTCAAAGCCAGCCTCAAGCTCTAATTCCCTTCGATACCACACGACCGGGTGAAAAGCCTTATTGCCTATACCGCTGGCGGCTGATTCAGGTGGGAAGGGTACAATAATTGTTTGATTGAAAATTTCCGGCTTGCTTTTCCAATTTTCTTTAAGCCCCACGTTATTATCATCGTAAGCAAAGCCCCAGTTGCCTCCAAGATCCGTCCATTTTTCTCGAACAAACTGAGGACGAGGATGATTCTCATCACGCTGCATCACAAAGTCCTTTCTATTGCTTTTTTAGATCAAGATGTGGTTCCCATACCCAACCTTAAGGCCTAAAAGGAGACCTTATTGTGAGTGAGATTACCACTTTTAAGGCTAAATTGCATTTACAAAGAACTAATTTAGCTCGACCTTGCCCCTTTGGAGTGCAATAACGTTTTAGGGTCAAACATTTCGGATTTTCTCTTGAATAAGCCCGGTTATTTTCCCGGCTATACTATCCCAGGTAGCTTGATTTAATATCTCCTTGACGCGGTTTGTATTCATGCCAGGGTCGCTGGATAGGGCTGCCTCAATTTGCCTGACAAAATCGGCGTGGGTGGCTGCCACCCTGACTACTTCGCCATATAATTCAATTACATCTTTAATCGGTGTAGATACTACCGGCTTGCCTGCTGCCAGGTACTCTAACGTTTTAGTGGGGCTAAGATATTCGGTAGCTTCGTTCAAGGCAAAAGGAATCATGGCTACATCGAAAAAGGCCAGGTAAGACGGTAGTTCCTTATAATTTCGCATTCCAATGTAATGTAAATTATCCGCCTGCGGTAAGGTAGCCGGGTCAATCTTGGCGTAGGGTCCAATCATTAAAATGGTCCATTTTGGGCGGGACTGGGCAATAAAAGCGAGCAAAGGCTGGTCTATTCTTTCGTCTATCACTCCAAAATAACCTATAATCGGTCTTTTCAACCCTTCCAGGTCTGCCGGAAGTTTAAAGTTAGAAGAGTTAGCGGCAGTGGCATAATGTTCGATTTCAACGCCACTTGGGAAAAGATAGGTGTTCTTGTTAAAGGGCGCCTTACTCCTGTAAAGGCTTATTCCTCCTGTCAGAACAATATCGGCAATTCCCAGCAACTTTTCTTCGCGCTCGGCCAACCCGGCAGGAGCGCCGAAGAAAGCCGCTAACTGGTCCATAACGTCATAAATTAATAACTTATAAGCCGGGATTATTTCAAGAAAATCGAGCGCCATTGGCGTGTAGAACCATATCAAAGGCCGGGTAATATCCTGTTCCTTCAGGAACCGTTGCAACATCTCATTATATACTGCTTGCACCTTATCACTATTCTGGGCTATCCAGCCTGATTTCTCATCCGGCAGTAATAAACGGATTACAATAATATTAGAATTAGCAATATTAGAATTAGCCGGTGTGGGCAAAACCTCTAATTCAGGTTCTTGAATTTCCTCCAAAGCCAGGGGTTCTTCGACGAAATAAATTTTAAATGTCCTGGATAAACGCGTCAATAAATGCTGGGGCCGCTGCCAGACAAAATCCCACCGGAGATGGCTAAAACAAATTAAGTTTTCCAAAACAATCCTCTTTCTAATTAATGTTTCCGATAAAGCTGGCCGTTGCCTGAAAAGAACAAGTACCACATTTAGACCCTTGCTTTTCATTTAGAGGTTCACTATTTGCAAGAAATGCACCCCAAAAAATTTTCAGGCTGTTAAAAATGAGTTTTTGAAGGGTTTTTTCTTATACTTTTATCTAGTTATTTAGATTAATATCGAGGTTTATCCCCCTAAAACAGCCTTTCTGGCAGGAAAATTGCATAAAGGTCGAATATGGCTTATAAGCCTGTCTTTATGCTTCATTAGATAATATAGATTTTATTTTAACCCTTATTTGATTTTATTAAAGGTTGGTTTATAGAATGAAAAGATTTGATTACTTGATAGTAGGTGCGGGTTTTGCTGGAAGTGTGCTTGCTGAACGTCTAGCCAGCCAGGATAACAAGAAGGTATTACTTATTGATAAGCGTAACCATATCGCTGGCAATGCTTACGATTATTTCGATAAAAATGGTATCCTGATTCATAAGTATGGCCCCCATATTTTTCATACCAATTCCGGCGAAGTTTTTGAGCATTTATCGAAGTTTACGGAATGGCGTCCCTATCAGCACAAGGTATTGGCCCAGGTAGACGGGCAACTGGTTCCAATGCCGATAAACCTGGATACAATTAATAAACTGTACGGCTTGAATTTAACTGCTTTGCAGGTAACAGATTTCCTGGCCTCAATGGCCGAGCCACGCGAAAAAATCCTGACCTCAGAGGATGTAGTGATCAGTAAAGTAGGGCGTGAATTGTACGAGAAGTTTTTCCGGGGCTATACGCGCAAACAATGGGGTTGCGACCCTTCAGAACTCGACGCTTCGGTAACAGCCAGGGTACCGACCCGCACCAACCGGGATGACCGCTATTTTACCGATACCTACCAGGCTATGCCGTTATATGGTTATACCCGGATGTTTGAAAATATGTTAGGTCACCCTAATATAAAGGTAATGCTTAACACCAGTTTTTCTGAAATCACCGACTATGTTTTTTACAACGAACTAATCTTTACCGGGCCAATAGACGAGTATTTTAACTACTGTTTTGGGAAATTGCCTTACCGTTCGCTGGAATTCCGCTTTGAAAGCCACGATACCCCGGTTTACCAGCCAGCGCCGGTAATAAACTATCCCAATGATAACCCTTACACAAGAGTTACCGAATTTAAGTATTTAACCGGCCAGGAGCACCGCAAAACAGTTATTGTGTATGAATACCCCCGGTCCGAGGGCGACCCTTATTATCCGGTACCAAAACCGGAAAATGGTCTTCTGTATAAAAAATACCAGGCTCTAGCCAGCGCCACGAAAGGCGTCTATTTTGCTGGAAGGCTGGGGACTTATAAGTATTACAATATGGATCAGGTAGTAGCCCAGGCTCTGACCCTTTATCGCAAGATAAGTCAAAACTATAATGGAGCCGTGGAAGTGTTATCAAAGAAACTTCACATCAGTCCTACCCCGGCCCTTATGGGGAACGTACTTTCTTCCGACTAATAAGGGTTAAACCTTCCGGGTCCAGGGGAAGGTAGCACCCCATTAAACGGTGAAGTTTTGAGTTAACCTTTTGGGCGGTCGCCCTCGGCGCTTGGGTGGCACAAATGGCGGCGGCACTACCTTGTACTTTAACAATTCTCCCACGCTCCAAATATGGTCGCTTAACCCACCCGCCATCGCGGGCGGGCGTGGCTGCCAGCGGCCTTGTTCTGGTCGCTCATAGTTAGCCAGCCGTAATTCCCGGTGCGCCACCCAAAAGTTGTAGACACTCCCGACCGGATATATCCCCGTCTCCAAAGCTTCTACCCGGCGGGCGGCGTGACGACACTTGCGCGTTAAACTGCCTAAGCGCTCCCGTAGGGTGCCATTGAACCGCTCGATGTAACAGGTGTTCAAGTACAATCCGCCCTGGCCCTGAGA
>CADDZM010000049.1 GCA_902812345.1 Chloroflexota bacterium
GTTGATATAGCAACCCTGGCCGCTATTATGGAAAACAACGATACAGGAGCATTTGATATTGACGGTGACAGCGAAGACGACTTTGACGAAGACGATGGAGTAATTTTTCTTTTAGAAGAAATACTGCAAGCCCTGCTTGAGCAGGACCAGGCTGGAAAAATCAAGGGAGATGCGCTGGCGGTCATAACCGGCAACCGCTTTGCCGAAGAAGTTTTAAGCCGGGTGGAAATGCAAGGCTACTCTGCCAAAAAGAAAAAGGACCTTTACTGGGATGACAGGCACGACGATGCTCATTATTACGAGGAGCTAACACCGAAGGAGCGACGGGAGATTGTCTTACAAAGTTGTTTGACCGCTATGACCAGTGAAGTCCTGGGGCAAAGACAGGCGGCGGTTAACCTGCTGCCGCTTTTTGGTAACGCCGTCGCCCGGCAAATAACCGAGTTTCTTTACCATCCCGACCCGGCAGTTCGTTACAACGCCTGTCTGGTGCTGGGTGAGGTTGGCGACCGCGAGTCTATAACTCACCTGCAAGCCGTACTGGACGACCAGGCACCCACCGCCAGAGGAATAGTTGCTACTGCCGCCAGGGCTGCGGTAGATCTGATTCACAAACGGCCCCTGGTACCGTAAAAATGATATCGATAAGGATGGCCCAACTTATTGTGTATTTACCTGGAAAACCTTTTGCATCAACTTTTCCAGCAAGACCGGCAAGCCCAACCGGGCCTGCTCGCGGATACGTTGATGGAAATCAAGTGGGTCCGGTAGCGATTCAGGCGGAGGTGGAGTAACGTTTGTTTGCCGGGGTGTGGAAAGCTTTTTATTAGAAACAGGCATAGACAGCTCCTTTCTAAATAAGAAGGGTTGTTAATAAAAAGGGTCTATGCCCTTATTTTTGCCTTTTTACCTCGCTTGTTATCTAATTCTCATTACACAAAACTCGGATTGCATCGAATCCGACAGGATAAAATCCTGTCAATCAAGAATAATCATGGAAATCATAAATATCTTTTTGCTATGGCAACCTTCAGAGCCTGGTTTATTTGACCAGGCTGCAATGGTGAGGAAGGTAAAATTTATTTATTTGTAGCATACCTGCTAACGGTAAAAAGATGTTAGTAAATGGTCTTGAAAATGGGGAGGAAGAAAAGTAAAATGCTCGAAAAGACGGTTGGCGAAAAGCTAATGAAGCTTGGCCTGAAACTAGCAAGCGCGGAAAGTTGTACCGGCGGCCTGGTGGGAGACCGGGTGACAAATGTGCCAGGCTCCAGCGAATATTACCTGGGCGGCGTCATCAGTTACGATAACAGCGTAAAACAAAATATCCTGCAGGTTCCGGCGGAAGTCCTTACCACCGTTGGCGCAGTCAGCGAACAATGCGCTGTCGCGATGGCACACGGTGCGCTTAAATTGGTGGGCGCGGACCTGGCGGTCAGCACGACGGGAATTGCCGGGCCCGGTGGCGCTACCCCCGGCAAACCGGTGGGGTTGGTATATATTGGCCTGGTGGATGGTAAAGGCTTTGAGCGGTGCGAGCGCTATATCTGGGCAGGTGACCGTGAAACCAACAAGGCTCTTTCAGTAGAAGCAGCCTTAAAAATGATTGACCAATATCTCAGCGAAAAAATAACCGGCAGCTAATCTTCTTCTAAGCTTGAATTCAACTTGTATTCATCTTGTTCCTTTACAATTTCCCCCGGGTCGGCCTACCTTTATTTATAGCAAGGAGCCCTGTTGGCCTGGTAATTGCATTAAAATTGTGCGATAAGTGGGAAAACGATGGACTTTTTTAACAACATCTTAGATTTCGTTAAGCAGCAATACGCTACCTTTGGCTATTTAATTGTATTTTTAGGGGCGTATTTTGAAAATACTATCTTCCTGGGCCTGATTCTGCCCGGCGGAAGCCTGGTTTTGCTGGGCGCAATTTACGCTTCGGAAGGCACCATGATTTTGCCCCTGGTAATTCTTTTCGGCTGGCTTGGAATGTTCCTGGGCAACAGCACCGATTTCTGGCTGGGCCGGGTCGGAGTGCTGCGGCTGATTGAAAAGACCCGCCTAAAAGATAAAATGGCTCCCCACATGGAAACTGCCCGCAAGTTTTTAGAAAAACGGGGCGGATGGGCCATCTTCCTCTCTCATTTCATCGGGCATATTCGCTCATTCGTGGCGATAACCGCCGGGGCGAGCCGGTTTTCTTACGCCCGGTTCGCCCGTTACGAACTGGCCGCGGCCCTGGTCTGGAACATTATTTACTGTCTGGCCGGGTTCTTCTTCACCGAAAGCATCAAAAAGATTGAAGGCTTGTTCAGCGGCGTTGGTATCGGGCTTGTTATTGTAGCGGTCCTGGTTGTTGGCGGCTACAAAGCCCATGGCTGGTGGCGCAACCGTCAGTCAAAGACGATTCAACCGCCTAAAAAGCTGGAGGACCGGTCTTAAACCTGAATTTCCCGGTGTCCTTTAAGAAAAAGGTGTTACCGGGCGCACCGTTTTCTCCCCATCAACAACCAGGTCAACTTTCTCATTGTAGCAGCAAATTAGCCCTTTAATGTTTGGATTTTCCGGGATAGGGTCGGAATAGCTCCAGGCAATAGCTTTGGCAAAGCTATCCCCGGCCTCGACCGACCAGTAACTGGCAAGACCCTTGTAAGGGCAGCGACTACGGGTGCTTTCCGGCTGCAAAAGTTCCATCCTTCTTCCCGGGGAATGTAATAGCGGGCCGGCAGATAAGTTTCAAACAACAAAGTGGGCCGGTGCGTATCGGCAACCAGCACCCCATTCAAACCTGACCCGGACCCAGCGGTTGGAAGGTTCGATTTTTGGTTGAAAAGGCGTAAGGCCGGAAGGTTTTTCATTAACCGGGGAAGTGGTCATATTTTTACTCCTATTATTCAGGATTTTGGTTTCTACCTTTTTTGTTATATCCTACTCAATAAAGCATTACAATAATGCGTAAATACAATTTTTAATTTTTGCGCAACCACCGGGCAATTAAGCCGTTTTTAATAAGAAATAAGTACCCTTTTGCTCTATATTATGGTAAGCAGACCAAAAATCTATTGCCATTTTTGGGATAATTATGTATAGTTAAAGGGCCAAAAGCCGCTATTATGGCTCTTTTTCCGCCTCAAAGTAGCAGTTGAGACACACCAGACCATATAAAACCAGAACGACGCCTTAAAAGGCGAAAATTAATTTAATTTACTCTAATTACAGCCAACGAGTAGGCCGGAGGTTCAGATAATGTTAAGGATGGTTGCGCGGGACGACTTATCTTCCCGGCCGCTTCATGGGCGGTCCCCTCTGCGGGTAACGTTTTTGGTCCTGCTGGTTTGTTCGCTAATTACCGGCCTTTTTGGTCCTACTTCTATGGCTTCCGCGAATCCTTTTTCCAACAATATTTTCCGCCAATACTGGCAGCAGGCCGACTACCCGGTCGCTATTGGGGCGGTTACACGGGGTTTTACCTGGGGTCCAGACCCGTTCTTCAGCGCTAAAGAACCCTATTTAGAAGCCCCGGGCGGGATGCGCCAGGTTGAATATCTTGACAAAGCCCGCATGGAAATCACCCGGCCCGACCTGAATCCTTCGAATCCCTACTATGTTACCAACGGCCTGCTGGTTAAAGAAATGGTCTCCGGGCTGTTACAGCAGGGCGATTATGCTTTTAGCCAGCGTTTCCCGGCCTTTGATGTCCCGGTAGCGGGAGACCCGGTGGAAGTTAACCCGGATGCACCAACTTACGCCAGTTTTTACGCCCTGAATTCGTTTTACACGACTCAACCGCCCACAGTTACGACCGGCATTACCCCTACTGCAGGGATTTCTCCGGCACCCGGTGTTCCAGGCGTTCCGCCGACACCCGGTGCTTCTCCGACAGCCAGTGTACCCGGTGCTTCTCCGACAGCCAGTGTACCCGGTGCTTCTCCGACACCCAGTGTTACAAGCGCTCCTCTGCAGGTAAACAACCTGCTTTCCCAGCCCCCCAATCGTATAATGGCTGTAGGAACGCCCGATGTAGACGTGCCGAGCGATACCAGTTCCGGCTTGCTGGTGCGCCAGCCCGACCGCACGAATGATCGGGTAAATGATACCCTGGCCCGCAGTGGCTCTACCGGCAAGAACGATTTGCTAGGTGCGGTGGAAGGCGCGAACTATGTCTTCTGGGAAAGAACCCTGGGTCATAACATTCCCAGCGTCTTCTGGAACTACCTCAACCAGACCGGGCCTATTTTTAACGGGAAAGGGTTGGTGAGCGGCAAAGTCTTTGATTGGGTCCAGACGATGGGCTACCCTATAACTGACGCTTACTGGGTGCGGACTAATGTGGCCGGTATCTCGCGTGACGTGATGGTGCAACTTTACGAACGCCGGATTCTTACCTATACCCCGACCAACCCGGTTGAATTCAGGGTAGAAATGGGTAACGTAGGGCAGCATTATTATAAATGGCGGTACAACCCGAAGTATAATCTGGCCCTGCCGCTCCAATCTAACACCGATGTTAAACCGGAAGCAGGCTTCCCCGGCGCCACCTTCAGCATTCGGGTCTACAAAATGCTCGGTGGTGTCGGGCCAGGTACGACACCTGAGGATGTAGAAACAACAATCTATACGCCTGACCGGCGGCCCCTGGTAGGCCAGATTGTACCCGGCAGCACCCTTCCAACCGGCTTTAGCTTCTTCCCGGTCTATGTCAGGACGGACAAGAATACACCGGCCGGCCAGTATGAAATAGATTTCAAGGGAGTTGTATCGGGGAACGAAGCCAAGGCCTACTTCTTCGTGCTGGGTATTCCAGGCTATACCCTGCCCGCCTGACCTGGTTCTTGTACAAATAAAAAGCCGGCGTGAAATTAATATCACCCGGCTTTTTGTTAGCCGGTTTTAAGGTTACGCGAATTTGTTTATACCAGTCCCCAGGGTCGAAATGCCGGTTACTAAACCGGGCCTGGTATAACTCTATTTAATGTAGTGAAAATTTAACAATAACTTAACGATAGAATGCTATAATCCGAATAAATGAAGTTTTGGACTTATTTTGCTTATTACAACGCCATAAAGGACTTTCAACATGCCGACAAAATACAAGACCGGTTATCCCCAGCGATTACATAATTATACAAATCAGCATGCCAGCCAGGTAGAAGAAGCCAAGCAAGTATCCAAAGTCAACGGGGCCGCAGCGCCTTCTAACGCAGAATTAAGCCGGGCAGTTTCAAACCCCCGAACCGCTTCCCAGAACGCAATCTTAGGCTTGCAAGCTCGTTACGGCAATCAGGCTGTCCAGCGTTTACTGGTTAATTCCTCGCAAGGTGAGGTTCAGCGAGTAGTTGGCGGGAGACAAAGGGGCCGGGCTTTTCTCGGAATTAAAAAGGACCGTAATGACGAGGAAATTATCCTGGAACGCTTAAGAAACCCTGAGCTAAGACAACTTTTCTGGGCCTACTGCCAGAAGGAATCAAGTATCGAAAATTTGGAGGCTCTTCTGGACATTCAGGATTATAAGATTAGCCCTAACCTGCCTCGCGCTAAACGAATCCACAGCCAGTATGTCGCTTCAAGCGGGGTAAAGCAGTTGAATCTTGGAAGCGCTAACCTGCGAGAAACAAATATCCGTTTTCAGAATGCTATTACCAATGGCGCAGCCGACCCGGCCATTTTCGATAAAGTTATTTCCGATTTGATGACAAATATACTCGACACCTGGTCGCGCTTCAAGGTTTCAGAAGGTTACGCGGAGTGGGAGGAAAAGCATCCTCAATTCTAACTTTTATTTAAGGGTCAGGTGTAATGAAAAACTCGTCTGTGGAAGAAGTCTTAGAGCAGGTAAAACCGGGCAGTCAGGTGCTGCTACATTCGGCCTGCGCCGAGCCGCAAACCCTGGTGGAAGGTTTGATAGCCGGGATACGGGCCGGGCAGGCCAATTTACAAAACCTGACCTTATACGCCCTGACCTACCGGGGCGCGGGCGCGCCCGCGCCCCTTTATGGCGCGCCCGCTTTGCTGCAAAGCGGGCGGCTTCACCTGAAAAGTTTCTTTCCACATCCTGCCTTAAAAGAAGCCAGCCGTTCGGGATTGATGGATTACGTTCCGGCCTCGCTTTCGACCCTGCCGGGCCTGCTGCGAAAGGGTTTTATCCGGCCTGACCTGGCCTTTTTGCAGGTGTCGCCACCCAATGAATCCGGCAGATGCTCTTTTGGACCCGCCGCCGACCTGGCGGAAGCAGTTTTAGACGCGGGTATCCCCATAGTCGCCGAGATGAACCGTCGAACCCCGTTCGTCTTCGGACCCCTGGCTGCTCCGGAAAAGTTTGCCGCAATTGTCGAGAGCGACCGCGAACTGCTGGAAGTGCCGTCATTGGTGGCCGGAAAAATTGAAAAACAGGTTGCCGCCAACGTGGCCGAACTTATACCGGACGGCGCGACGGTTCAACTAGGGGTCGGCACTATCCCGGAAGCCCTGATGGATTTCCTAAAAACGCGGCGAAATCTGGGCCTGCACGGTGGGGCGCTTTCGGACGGACTGGTAGACCTGTACGAATCGGGCGCGGTCACCAATGCCCTGAAACCGTTCGACCAGGGCAAGACAATTTCGTCCCTGCTAATCGGCACCCGCCGCCTGTTTGACTTCGCCCACCAAAACCCGCTGCTCGAACTGCAAGCGGTTGACCGCTGCAATAACCCCGGCCTTATCGCGCGGATACCGAATTTTGTTTCGGTCAACTCGGCCCTCGAAGTGGATTACTGGGGCCAGGTTAACGCCGAAACTATCGGCGACTGGCAGTTAGCCGGGGTCGGCGGGCAACTCGACTATGTGAGCGGGACCTGGTACGGCCAAAATTCGATCTCGGTTATCGCCCTGCCCAGCGTCACGGCGGGCGGCAAGCCCCGGATTGTACCGCGCCTGCTGGGCGGCCCGAACGCTGGCGCGACCGTTTCCACGCCGCGCCACCTGGCCCAACTGGTCGTCACGGAAAAAGGGGTGGCCGACCTCCGAGGCAAGAGCCTGGGCGAGCGGGAAATGCTGCTGCGTTCTATCAGCTAAACCCTTCTTCGTGATAGATTACATCAATCATTTTTCGACGTTCAATAAACTTTACAGCTAGAACAGGCTGTGTTAAAATTCGCGCAAGTTTGTGCGAGGCTGCACATATTCCTGTCATGCCCAATGGCAGGGGCCAGAGAATCCTCCCAAAAGAGGCTTCGCGGAAGGACGGCAAGCAAACCGGGCTTTTCAAATTCACTCGCGCCAGCCTCTTGCACCACTTATCCAATTTAACCGGCTCAGGAAACATTTACCGGCTTACAGGCCGGTCGAAGTTTTATTGCAAAAATTGCTACACGAATCTAACTGACGTAAAAATAGGAGGAACCTTTTATGGTGGGTGCATGGCTCGGAGTAATCTATGGAGCCGGCCTAATCGGTATTCTGTTCTCGCTCTTCCTGGCTCGCCAGGTGCTTTCCAGCGATACCGGGACTCCCGAAATGCAGAGTATTGCAAAGAAAATCTACCAGGGCGCTATGGCCTTCTTGCGCCGCCAGTACACGACCATTGCCATGTTAGCCATCGTTGCGGCGATCTTGCTTGGAGTACTGCTCAGTTTGCTGCCTCAGAGTTCTAAAAGTACCATCACCATTAACGGTCTGGAACTTGGCATCAAAACTTCTATCGCCTTTTTAGCCGGGGCTATCTGCTCCGGGATTTCCGGCTTTGTCGGCATGTTTGTCGCCATCCAGGCTAACCTGCGTACGGCGGCGGCGGCCCGTAGAAGCCTCGCGGCGGCTCTCCAGACCTCCCTGCGGGGCGGCGCGGTCTCCGGCTTCCTGGTCGTAGCCCTGAGCTTGCTAGGTCTGACAACTATCTTTCTGGCTTACGGCGGGCTTGAACTAACCAATACCAACCCGAACGCCCAGACTGTCGGCAACGTTATTGCCAGCATCGTCGGGTTCGGGTTCGGGGCCAGCTTTGTAGCCCTTTTCGCCCAGCTTGGCGGCGGTATCTATACCAAAGCTGCCGATGTGGGCGCGGACCTTGTTGGTAAGGTCGAAGCCGGTATTCCCGAAGACGACCCGCGTAACCCCGCCGTTATCGCCGACCTCGTGGGCGACAATGTCGGTGACTGCGCCGGTCGTGGCGCGGACCTCTTTGAATCAACCGCGGCGGAAAACCTGGGCGCGATGATTCTGGGCGTGGCGCTGTTCCGGGCGACCGGGCAGACGGCTTATATCCTCTTCCCCCTGGTAGTTTTGAGCTTCGGCGTAATAGCGTCGCTCGTGGGCGTGCTGGCTGTCCGCAGCAGCAACCGACCCCACGACCCCATGAACGATTTGAACCTCGGCTACTATGTGACGGCTATTCTGTCGGCTATCGCGATGTTTGGCACCGCTTACTGGATGCTTTCGAGCGACCGTTTCAGCGACGCAGCCTGGAAGTTCGGCAGCTGCGGCTTAATCGGTATCGTCACCAGCATTGCTTTCGTCTTTATCACCCAGTATTACACTTCCGGTTCCTGGCGGCCCGTCCGCGAAATTGCACGTTCCAGCCGTACCGGCCCGGCTACGGTTATCATCAGCGGTACTGCTGTCGGTTTCGAAACGACCGCTTTCCCGACCCTGGTCATTGGGGCGGCCTTGCTTGGTTCCTTCGGCCTCGGCCACTCTATCTCGGGGGTTGACCCGTCCAACACCTTCGAGTTTGGCATCTTCGGCACGGCTGTCGCCACCATGGGCATGCTCATGAGCGCGGCCTATATCCTGGCGATGGATACCTTCGGCCCGATTACCGACAACGCGGGCGGTATTGTCGAAATGAGCAATTCCCCCGAAGCGGTCCGCGAAATTACCGACTCGCTGGACGCGGTTGGTAACACCACCAAAGCCCTTACCAAAGGTTACGCGGTCGGTTCGGCGGCCCTGGCGGCCTTCCTGCTTTTCTCGGCCTACGTCCAGGAAGCCGGGCTTGTCAAGAATGTCCGTGAGGTAAACAACCAGGGCTTGCCTATTGCAAACGACGTTGGTACTCCCACTTCGATTGTAAACATCTTCGACCCGGTGGTCTTTGTAGGCGGCTTTATCGGGGCCATGCTGGTCTTCCTGTTTAGCAGCTTTGCTATCCGAGCAGTCGGTAAAGCGGCCCAGAGCATGATTGAAGAAGTGCGCCGCCAGTTCCGGGCCGACCCTGGCATTATGAAAGGCACCAGCGAACCGGATTACGCTCGCTGCGTGGATATTTCAACTCGCGGGGCTTTGCGCGAAATGATTGTGCCGGGGGTCCTGGCGATTGGCACCCCGGTGCTGGTCGGCCTGATTCTGCGGGCGCAGGCGGTGGCAGGTCTCCTGATTGTCGGCACTATCACGGGGGTGCTGATGGCGAACTTCCTCAACAACTCCGGCGGAGCCTGGGATAACGCCAAGAAGTGGATTGAAGCGGGTAATTTGAAGGACGAAAACGGGCGGGTGATGGCTAAACGCAGCGAACCTCACGCGGCGGCGGTCGTCGGCGATACGGTTGGCGACCCCTTCAAAGATACGGCCGGTCCGGCTCTGCACGTTTTAATCAAGCTGCTGGCTACCATTACCCTGGTGCTGGTGCCGCTCTTTATCTAATCAAAGGCAATATAAAAGGGAAGGGCTATTCATCTCAGAGTAGCCCGAATCCAGGCCGGTTTAACCGGCCTTTTTTTATTTAATTTTTTGGTCAGGTAGAATTATATCTTCTGGGCTGGATTAGTTACTGGAAAAATTGTAGGAAGAAAGCGGGTTGTGTGAGCGAAAGAGTATAACCCCTGCCCCAGGTTTTACATGGTTTTTTCCGAAGCGGCCCCGGCCAGTCGCATATCCTGGCTCTGCTGAGAAAAGATATGGACCAGGTTTAGAAGAGCATCAATATTAAAAGGCTTGCTCAGAAAGCTATCGGCCTGTAAATTTTTAAAGGCGTGCTTCAGAGTCGCAAAATTAGCGGCGGATAAGGCAATAATCGGTATATTTTTCAGGGAAGGATTGGCTTTCGCCCGGGTACTCCATTCCAGGCCGTCCATAACCGGCATCATAACGTCCAGTAAGATTACGTCAGGCTGATATTTTTCGGCCAGTCTGAGCGCATTTTCACCAATGGCGCTTTTGGTCTCGAAACCTTCATCTTCAAGCATAGTGGTAAGCATTCTAACCATAGCCAAGTCGTCTTCAACGATAAAAACCCTGGGTTTGTTACTCATTAGATTAGTTCCCTTGATAATTTTTAAAAGGCTTGTTTATGTCACGGTTTACTTAAATGAAGCAAATATGTCGTTGGTCCGAGTAATCCCTGGGCATAATTGCATTAAAGCTGTACCCCGGTATATATGGGCAAGTTGTGTGCCATATAAATACAACGTTTATACTGTTTTATGGCCTTTTCTCTATTTTTAGCATAGGAAATTGGTACTATTTAAGCTTATTTTGATAGAATACCCTGGTTTTTGCCATATTCCTTTGCGTTTTCCGCATTACTAATCCATACTGACCGCTTCCACGCTTGTCAGAGTGCCGACAAAAATAGTCCCGTTGGAAAGCGTTGGCGTGGCAAAACGGTTAACTGCCGGGAGCGAAACGGTCGCCCGCGGCTTGCCGGTTTCGCTGTCCAGGGCATACAGGGTTCCGTTCCGGCTCATTACATAAACGGTTTTGCCTCCCACAATTGGCGACCCATTTATGTCAGCAGGCGCTTTCCAGCCGAGGGTCATTTTGCCGTCGTCCGCCACGGTAATTTCCTGCACACCGCTGGTGCAAGGCACGAAAACCCGCGAGCCTACCACCGCCGCGCCGCCAAACCCGGCGCAAATATTAAGTTCTTGAAGCTGTCCACCCACACCGCCCAGGTTGCCGGATTTTAGTGTATAGCCGGTGCTGCCTTTCCCGGCGATAAAAATCAAGCCGTTCCCTAGCAAGGCCGGACCCATGGAGCCTAAATCTTTGTCGGCGCTGTTTTCGGACCCCCAATCTTTGGGGGCAAAACCGTCTTCCAGTTTCAGGTCCGGAGAAAGGCGAAGCACCGAGTCGCTTTTGTCCCATTCGCCGCTGGTCTGTTCGCCGTTGCCGACCGCAACATATATTTTGCCGCTGCTGTCTATCGCCATCCCGGGCGGCGCCCAGATACCGCCTTCGCGGCTGGTCGGCACCCGGAAACTGAGCAGGTCGCCGGTGCCATCGGTGCGGCTGGCGATAACGGTGCCTTTATAGTTGCCGCAATCCCCGAAAAGGCCGCCATAAGCTATATAAACCAGGCCGTTATTAACCGCGAGAGCGCTTCGTTGCTGGTGCGGGGCCGGTTCCATACCGGGCAGGTCCACCGGGCGGCGGATTTTTATTTGCCCGCTTTGTAGGTCCACCCCGACCAGGAGGTGGGCCGGGCCTGTTGTATTGGCTACGGCGAAAATAAGGTTTGTGGCCGGGTCGTAGACCGGCGTCCCGGTGATGCCGGAGGGGTCAATATTGCCGCAGGGCAGGGCCGAGCGCGGCACTGGTTGGCCGGCATTGGTTTTCCACTCAACCTGACCGTTGGCGGCGTTAAGCGAATATAAAGTATTGGCTTCGGTCGCCACCAGGACGTGATTTCCCACCACGAGCGGTTCGGCGTACACCGCGCCGTCTACCGGGACGCTCCACTTTTTAGCCAGGGCTGCCGGGTCTTTTGCGTCTGCAATATAACCGGTCCGGGCGTTGTCGTGGTGATAAGTGGTCCAGTCGTTAATACTTTGCGTCCTTGAACCGGCCTCTGCCGGGGTTGTGGCGCTAATCGCCGTTGTAGCCGGGGGTGCGGAAGTGCCCGGCGCCGGGGTTATGGCAGGGGCGGTAGTCTGCGCTGGTGAGGTCGTGGCCGGGTTGGTAGTTGATGGGGCGGCACTAGTAGTTTGAGCAGGCGTTGTAGGCGCCGGGGTGGTGGCAGCGACGCCGGTGATTGCCGCTGTCGTGGTGGCGGGTGGATTAACGGTGGTAGAGTCACCGCAGGCGGCCAAAAGCAGGCAGAGGCAGCTTATCACCCCGGTCAAGCAGGCTGCAATTCGCGTCATACTATCCCTCCAGCTAATTGTTCCTTCCAGCGTTTCGCGTATAATACCCAATACCAGCCGGGTTTCGCCAGTGCAAGACGGCCTGCTTGGTTTATAATTGGATTAATAAACATCCTGCAAAAAGACCATAATTTGATTATAATCCTGTTATACTTTATTAAAACAACAGGTAAACAATAAACCGAAGTTAAAAGATGGCAAAACTGGAAAATTCCCACGCTCAAACGAACAACGATACTCGCCCCGGCGAAAGCGAGGTTTCGCCGCAACGCCGCCTGGTAGAAGTCTTTGAAGAAAAAATCAAGCAGGGTGTATGGAAACTGGGGGAGCTTATTCCCCGTGAAGTTGATCTGATGGGAGAATACGGGGTCAGCCGCTACATGATTCGCCTGGTCCTGGACGAGCTGGTCCAGGCTGGGTACCTGGTGCGGACTAAAAAGCGCGGCACCGTCGTTAGCCAGCCGAAGGTCGAGCAATCGCTATCCAGTTTCTACAGTTTTGCGGTTGACATGGCCGCCAAAGGCTTCAAACCAACCAGCTATGTGCTTGGCCTGGAAGAAGTTGCTCATCCTGACGAAACAACTGTCCATTTATTCGGCCTGGAAAATTACGAGCAGGGCAAGGTGTACAATTTACGCCGGTTGCGGGTTGTTAACGACGAACCGCTGGTAATCGAAAGCAGTTTCCTGGCTTTTCCCAACCCGGTAGACCTCACCCGCTTTGATTGGCAAGTCATGCCGATTTATGAAGTCCTCGAAAAAAAGTTTGGCGTAAAAGTGGAGCGGGCAACCGAACATCTCGACCCGATTACCCTCAACCGGCACGACTCCCACCTGTTGCAGGTAGAAAATGGCTCCCCGGCTTTCCGGGTGGAACGCCTCACCTATGACGTTACGGGCCGGGTCTTCGAGCGCCGAATCAGCCTTATCCGGGGCGACCGTTACCGCTTCTATGTCGAGTTGCCTAAAAATCACCTGATTGGCGAACCTGGTTAGAGTGAATTTTTCTTAAAAAAACCTGAAATAAAAAAAACCTGGAACAAAATCTTAAATTGAGAAATAGGTCACGAAAAAAGTGTGCTGCAGGCCATAAAAGAAACGGCCTGCTTTTTTTATAATGAAAGTGTAAGCACCCAGGCCACTAAAACGTACTATCAGGGCTTACACGGGAAAAACTTAGCATTAATCCTTCTTTTCTTCTTCTCTCTCAAACTTCTCCCTAAAAGTACGCCGGTTGAGCAGCGGTGTAGCCTATGGCCGGGGCGGTATTAAGCAAATTTGCAAAATTACCGGCCCGCTTTTCATTTTTAAATGGGAGCGCAGGTCTTGTCAACTACCCAAAATGATGCGAAGATAATAGGGTGTTAAATTTACTTCATGCCAATTATCAGCTAACCAATCAGGAGAAAAAAGTAATGTCACAGCCCCCAAATAATAATTACCCGCGCCCGAACCAGCCTGGCCAACCGCCCTATCCGCAGCAGCAGCCGGGCAATTACCCGCCCCAGGGTTATTACCAGGGCCAACCGCCTTACCCGGGACAGCAGCCCGGCTATCCACCCCAGGCGCCTTATGCGGGAGCTTACCCGGCCCAAAAAGTCAAAGTCCCCGGCAACTGGAAGCTTTATCTTATCCCGTTGCCTGGCGCGATTTTGCTGGCGGTAGGCGCGTTTTTACCCTGGATTAGCCTGACTGTCCTGGGCCAGACTATTAGCGTTAGCGGCACGGGAAGCGTCAGCGGCACCTCTGACCTTGTTTCGGCTTACAACCAATCCGGCGGGGGTGGGGCTAAGGATGGGGTAATCGCCCTGACCCTGGCCGGTATTTCGCTCGTGCTTATTCTCATCGGGTTGCTGACCCGCGCCCGCGGTTGGGCGATTGGGGTGATAGTTTTCGGCGTGTTTGCGACCCTGTTAATGGCCTACGAAGTTTATGATGTCGGCAAAAGCGCCTCATCCATAGCCAGCGATACCGGCGGAGCCGGGGCATCTTCGGGCGGCATCGGCCTCTATATCGGTTTGGCCGGGGCGCTTATTGTCCTGGTAGGGGCGATAATAACGGTGGCTTTCTTCCGTAAGAAACAGATTTAACCGGCCAGCGGCCTGTTTAGAAAGTCCCCGGTTAGATTTAAATTCTAGCCGGGGATATTTTTTGAGGTGTTATTTTTCTTCGGAAGCGGGGCGTAAGCGCAAAAGACTTCCTCGGCGGCGTAATTAAATTCGAGCGAACGGTCCTCGGCTTCGATCTGGGCCGCCAGGGCCGGACCGCTGGCAAGGGCGGTCCCGGCCAGTTTGGGTTCGGCTCCAGCCAGTTGACCCTGCCGGGCCAGTTTAGTCGGGCGTTTCTCGCCGCGCATTTCCGCCCAGACGCTGGAAACTTCTCCGCCTATCAAGATTGCCAGCGCCAGCAGGTACAGCCAGAAGACAAAAATTACCACCCCGGCCAGGCTGCCGTAGGTATAGGTGTAATGGACAATCTGGGTCACATAGAAGGAAAAGCCGATTTTGAGGATTTCAATCAGGATAGTCACCAGGACCGCGCCCGGCCAGACATCGAAGAAAGTTACCCGGCGCTGCGGCACCATGCGGTAGAGGACCATAAAAACTATAAACGTTAGCGCCCAGGGAATGATAATCGCCCACAAATCCCACAAATTGTCGTACCCGGCATAATTCCGCAGCCTGTTATGGTTATAGACAAAGTTGCGGACAAGCTCAAAAGTTACGGATACCCCGAGCGACCCCACGATAAAGACCAGAAACAGGCCGAACAACCCGAAGCGAATAAACAGGCTCTGTAGAAAAGTACGGCTCTGGCCGGGAATCTGCCAGGCTTTGTTCAGGGCGTTGGTAAGCGAATCGAAAATACCCGAACCGCCCCAGATAAGACCCAGGAAGAAGGCTATAAAAAAGATTGGCCGCAGGTTCTGGCTTTGTTCGAGGGTCTGGTTTACGATGTCGGTTATGGGGACGGTGCCGGACGGGAAAACTTTGGAAAGTTCTATTATCAGGTTATATTTGGCGACCGGGTCCTGGTAAATAAAGGAAAATATGATGATTGCGCCCAGGATAAGCGGAAAAACCGAGAAAAGGGCGTAATAGCTTATCTGGGCGGCCAGGTTAAGGCAGTCATCTTTTATAAACTCTTTAACCGAGGTTAAAACCAGGGCAAAAAACTTTTTAAACCCTTTACCCAGGATACGGCTCAACCGGCGCAAAGCTATTGGCAAACGCCGGTTAAAGAAGTCATTCTGCTTTTGTTCGGGTGAGAAAGGCTCCGGGCCGGCTGAAAAATCCATTTAAACGCCTTTTAACGGGGTGGACCGGTAACCTGGGGGGTCGGGGTCACGTTATTATCGTCGCTCTCGATAAATTGGACCTCGTCGTAACCGGCCTGTAAAAAGAGATTGCGCAGGTTATCCTCGGCGTACTGGCGGGCATCCTTCATAAGCTTGCCCTGGTCAAGAATGGCCTGCACCACTCTTTTCTGGCCTTCCTGTTCGGTCAAATCCTGCAAATTCGGGTTTTTGCTAAAGGCCGCCAGCATTTCGCTATTGCTTGAGATTACCTTGCCGCTATGCTCCACCCGCAGGACTGTCGGGGGCGGCAGTTTGATAGTGACCTTTTTGCCGGACGCGACAATGTCGCTGTCTTTGATTGTACTCATATCTATCCCGGCAGTCATCGTGACGACTACCTGGTAGGAAAGGCTGTCTTTGGAAAATGGCAGGATGCTGGAAGTTTGACCTTCAACAATGGTCGAACTGCTGACCTCGGCGGTTTCCATTTTGTACTGTTTAATGACTTGCCCGACCAGGATTGGCGCAGGGACCGCAGGCGTTTTAAAAGGGCTACCGTTCGAGAGAAAATAGCCTACCACGATAACCGCTAAAGGTATCAAAATTGCCAGGAAAATCAAACGATTTAAGGTGCTAACAGACCGGCCCTTGGCTGCCATTAATAATCTACGTCCTTACCTGGCGGGCGGCCTTCGCTCTTCCGCCGCGCCAATACGGGTCATCATCCTCTAAACTAAAGGCTTTTACTATTTTATAACCGTCGTACCGGTGTTGCCACCGATGACCGCAATTGCAATAATTATCGCGATAATTACCAGCACGACCAAAATCAGGGAAATTACCCGGGTTATGCTCATACCACCTCTGCGACGACGATTGTCCATTTTAGTTTATACCTCCCGGTAATCCATTAAATTTTTCACTAACACCTATACGAAAAAAAGTACGCCGAGTTTGCTTTATTCCATAGGAAGTTTATATGCAAATAATATGCCCTCGAACTGAATAAAAAGCTTATTTTCAAATCGGTCTTTGCTGTTTGCCGGTTATCCACCGGAATTACGCGTTGGTTTAGTTTATTTTACCATATGAAAAAGCAAAATACCCCGGTCCCGCCAGGGTATTTTGCTTAGAGTTAAATAAATTCCGGGGCAGTTAAGGACCGGCCAGGGCCTTTAGAGGTACTTTTTCAACCAGTCGAGGGTGGCGGTCCAGGCCATATTCGAAGCGTTCGCGTTGTAGCTGGCCCCGGTATCATTATTGAAGGCGTGGCCCGCGCCATCGTAGATTATCTTCTGGTAGGTCTTCCCGGCGTTTTTAAGGGTCGTTTCGAGGTCGGGAATCCCGGCGTTGACCCGCGTGTCGTTGCCGCCGTAAAGACCGAGGATAGCGGCCTGGGTGTTTGCCATCTGGCTGACCGGGTTTGGCACCGGGCCGTAATAGGGGACGGCGGCGGCAATCTTGGGATTCTGGGCCACGAACCGCAAGGCCATGCCGCCGCCGAAGCAGAAGCCGACCGTCCCGTATTTTCCAGCCTTGACACCGGGGACGGTTTCGAGGTAAGTCTCGCTGGCATTGAGGTCTTTCACGAGGTCTTCCGGTTTGGCGTTGGCGAAATAGCCTGTCACCTGGTCTTCCGGCACTTTGGCGGTGCCGCCGTTGCGCGAGGCTAAATCGGGCGCGAGAGCGATAAACCCGGCTTTAGCGAAGCGCCGGGCGACATCCCTGATATGGCCGGTCAGCCCCCGGTTTTCGTGAATAACGATTACGCCCGGATAAGTCCCGGAGGCGGCAGGTTTTGCCAGGTAGCCGATGATACTCGTATCGCCAGGGTAGGTCACGTCCGTTGCGACCACTGCCGGGTCGTTAGCAGCCACGCTGAGCGGGCTTTTAGATGTACCGGCAGTAGTCCCGGCGGCAGTAGTCCCGGCGGCAGTAGTGCCTGGTGCGGTCGTGCCAGCGGCAGTAGTAGTGGCCGCCGCCGAAGTAGCAGCAGCGGTGGTACTTGCGGAAGTAGTAGCCGCTGCCGAAGTAGCAGCAGCAGTTGTGGGAGCAGTAGTCGGGGCGGTGGTCGGGGCGGTCACGGTAGCGGTGGCGTCACCGCAGGCAACCAGGAGCGCGGTAGCCCCGGAAGCGCCGCAAATTAAAATCAAGCGCCGCAGCATCCGGCGGCGGGACATTTGCCCGGCCTGGTAGTCTTCGATGGTTTCCTCACCAAGATAACGCTGCATTTCGTTCAGTTCGTCCACAGAAATTTCCTGGCGCTGTTTGTAGGCCATATATAATATCCTCCTTGGCATTAAGAGCCATGGGTAAAGGGGCGTACCTGACCTGAAATATAGGTGTAATGACGAAAGCGTAGGTTTGGCGGCCCGGCAAGCTTTTAAATAAAATTAAGGTTGATAAAATTTCCCATCCCGATAATTACAGTTTCTTTAGATTAGCATGAAAAGCCGGGCAAAATAACTACATCGCCCGCTAAAGAATTAGGGTTAAATTAAACTACGGAGTCGGAAGGCTGCCGGAAAATAAAAAAGCCGGGATTTTATCTCCCGGCTATCGAAGCAATCTTATTTGGTTGGGGCCGGGGTCGCCGTAGCCGAAGACCCGCCCAGGAAGTTGCCTATAACCGACTGCAAGATGCCCGTCCCTGAAACGGTAATGACGGCAGTCTTTTTTCCGGCAAGCTGGTCGGAGATATTTTTTATAACGTCCGCCGGTATACCCGCCGAAGCCGCCTGGTTGATAAAGTCGGCGGTAACAGGCTGGACGGCGACCATGGCCTGGGTATCGTTCATCGTCAGCAGCCCCAGGTATTGCTGGCCCTGTTTGCTAAGAAGGTCCGAGCCGCCAAAGAGCAGGGAAAAGGCCTGGAAACCGGCTGTTTTCAGGGTCTGGGAATAGCTTTTTGCCAGGGTATCCGCGTCGTCGTTCGAGGCGTAAATATTTATTTGTAAGGCGCTGGCGCCGCCTACCGGGACACCGAACGACTGTAGCAAGATACTGAGGGCGCTGGTATCAATAGTGATAGGGGTTGCGCCGGAGGGAGCAGGTACAAAAGGCGGGGCGGAGGGTGCAGCGGTGGGTAGGGCAATCGCGGTCGGACCGGGCGCCAGGGTCGGCGTGGGAGCAGTAGTCGCGGTTGGGACCGGTGTTGGGGTCGGGGTCGCGGTCGGCGTTGGCGTATCCGTTGGAGGTTCGCCGCAAGCCGCCAGCATACCAAGCAGTAACAGGCTCACCAGCCCCGTAAGAATTATTCTTTTGAGCATTTATTTCTCCTTCAAGTTCTGGGACTGCCTCTCCCGCGAAATGTCGCGGGCATTGTTATAGTGTATAATAGCAAGATGAGTGCTATCACCGCCAGGTCCGGCGGAGCGGTAGCCAGGGGGCTTTTTATAAGCCAGGAGTAATTAAGGAAAAGAAAAGAAGTTTAAGGATTTGAACATATTGGATAGAACGGGCCGGACAACCCGCCGCAACCGTGATGGCAAGGAAGACCAGGTTACACCCGCTCTGGCTAATCTCACCCCGGCTCAAATTGTAGCCGAACTGGACAAATTTATTGTCGGGCAAAAAGAAGCCAAGCGAGCCGTTGCCATCGCTCTGCGTAACCGCTACCGCCGCCAGCAACTTAGTGACGAAATGCGCGACGAAATTGCTCCTAAAAATATTATGATGATAGGCCCTACCGGCGTGGGTAAGACCGAAATTGCCCGCCGGATGGCAAAACTAATTGACGCGCCTTTCCTGAAGGTCGAAGCGACCAAGTTTACCGAAGTCGGCTACGTGGGGCGGGACGTGGACTCGATTATCCGCGACCTGGTAGAGGTCAGCATTTCAATGGTCCACGATGAAAAGCTGCGCGAAGTCCGGCCCCAGGCTGAGGGAGTGGCGACCGAAAAACTTATCAGCTACCTGGTCCAGCAGCTTTACTACAAGGACCAGGTTAAAAAATCTTACTCGCGCCATTTCCAGATTATCGAGGTCGGTTCGCCTACCCTTCCGGCGGAAATCATCAGCCCGCCCGAAAGCCAGCCTGGAGTTGTCGAGGCGAGGTTGGCCGAACCGGAAGACTCCGGCAGCGAAGATACTGAAAAGCCCACCCTGACCCCGGAAGAAGCCCGGCTTTTACAACGCCGCCGTCGCCGGGTCGCGGCCATGCTGCGTCAAAACAAGCTTGAAGAAACCACGGTCGAGATTGACCTTGACGAAGAACCTTTTACCGGCATGGTCGAGTTCATGGCGGGCCTCAACACCGACGATAATGGCGATAACTTGCAGGATTTCATGGACAACCTCGGTTCGCTGACCCGCCATCGCTCCCGCCGCGTTTCGGTTAAAGAAGCCCGGCGCATCCTGGTCAGTGAGGAAGCCAACAAGCTGATTGACTTCGACGGGGTGGTGGATGCTTCTATCCAGCGGACCGAGCAATTGGGTGTGGTCTTCCTGGACGAAATTGATAAGGTAGTCGGCAACGGCAACGAAAACGGCCCGGACGTTTCGGGCGAAGGGGTCCAGCGCGACCTCTTGCCGATTGTCGAGGGTTCGACGGTTATGACCCGCTACGGCCCGGTCAAGAGCGACCATATTTTGTTTATCGCCGCCGGGGCTTTTCATAACGCCAAGCCCGCCGACCTGATACCGGAATTGCAGGGCCGCTTCCCGTTGCGGGTGGAACTGGAAAGCCTGGACCAGAACGACCTGAAGGAAATCCTGACGAAGCCGGAAAATGCCCTGACCAAGCAGTACACCGCTTTGCTCGGCACCGAGAAAGTTACCCTCACCTTTGAGGAGTCGGGCCTGGATGAAATGGCCCGTATCGCCGCCGAGGTGAACGACCGGACCGAGGACATCGGGGCGCGCCGCCTGCATACGATTATGGAAAACGTGCTGGAAGAAATCTCTTTCGACGCGACCGACCACGGGGGCGAAACTTTCTTAATTGACCGGAAGTACGTGCTGGAAAAGGTCGGCGACCTGGTCGAAGACGAAGATTTGAGCCGCTATATTCTTTAAAATAGGTTAAACAAAATATGTTAAACGTTCCACGTTTAACGTATAACGGGTGGAAGCGGTAAGGCAATCCGTCTTGCCATAAGGCAGAAGCAACAAAACGGCCCGGCTTAACCTCTTGTCACGCTCTCCGGGTGCGACCCTTTGAGGTCCGATATTTCACCTGTGGGAGGGAATTGTATTTCCGAGCAGTATGCAGCAAGATTTAGCAAACCGGATAGAGGTCACGAAAGGCGACATTACTCGCTTAAAGGTGGACGCGATTGTGAACGCGGCCAATACATCGCTGCTTGGCGGCGGCGGAGTAGATGGGGCCATTCACCGCGCTGCCGGGCCGGGCTTGGTTGAAGAATGCCGCAAGTTGCAGGGCTGTCCGACCGGGCATGCTAAAATCACCGGGGGTTATAACTTACCCGCAAAGCATGTCATTCATGCGGTCGGGCCGGTCTGGCACGGCGGTCACCATAACGAGGGAGCACTGCTGGCCGGATGTTACAAAAACTCGTTAAAGTTAGCGGTCGAGAACCACCTTAAAACAATCGCTTTTCCGGCCATTAGCACCGGCGTGTACGCTTTTCCCCTGGAACGAGCGGCCCGGATTGCCGTCCGGGAAGTGCAAGATTTTTTGCGCCAAAACGATTCAATCGAAAAGGTTATTTTCGTCACTTTTGGCGAAGATACCTACCGGACCTATCAAAAAGTGCTGGCAGAAGCCTGATTTTATAAAACCGTACCATTTCAGGTTCAGAGCAAAGGAGATTTTGACCCGATGGAGCTAAACAGCGCCCAGATACAGCAAATCATTCCGCACCGCTACCCGTTTTTGCTGGTAGACAAAATTTTAGAAGTTGAATATGGCAAACGGGCGGTCGGCCTGAAGGCTGTGACCATGAACGAATGGTTCTTCCAGGGCCACTTTCCGGGCTACCCGGTGATGCCGGGCGTTTTGATTATGGAAGCCCTGGCCCAGGTTGGGGCCGTCGCGCTGCTGGGTATGGACGAATTCAAGGGGCGTTTGGCTTTTTTTGGCGGCCTGGACGGGGTCCGTTTCAAAAAGCAGGTCGTGCCGGGCGACATTTTACGCCTTGAAATCGAAGTGGTGCAGTTCCGGGGCGTGGTCGGTAAGGCCAACGGCACCGCTTCCGTTGATGGCAAGGTTGCGGCCAGGGGTGAACTGACCTTTGCGCTTGGTCCGGCCACCGACCAGAGCGCCGGTTAATTTTCCCAAGAGCGATATAGAATATTGTCACCCCAACCATTAACGCCTTCGCCCACTCGAAAACGCCGGGAAATCCGGCGCGAAGCGGCGATAACCCTGGCCTGCCGGGCTTTTGCCTGGGGTTTTGATTTGCCCCGGCGTATGCTGCGGAAGCCCGTACCCACTCTGCAAGATTTGCCGCAGGGGGCGCGGGCGCTTTTTATAAAGCCCTGCTGCCTGGGTGACGTAATTTTGACGACCGCGACAATTGAAACTATCGCGGCGGTAAGACCTGATTTGCGGCTGGATTACCTGGTGAGCGACTGGTCGCGCCCGGTCCTGGAAAATAACCCGCGCCTTGAACGGCTGGTGCCGACCGGGGTTAGCGGCTCAAACATCGGCTGGAAGACTTTTTTTAGATTAGCGTGGAAGTTGCGCCGGAAGCATTACAAGGCGGCCCTGGTGCTGGACCGCTCGCCTCGCCTGAACCTGCTGCCCTGGCTGGCCGGAGTCCCGGTGCGGGCCGGGATTGACAACCTGTGGCGCGGCTTTGCCCTGAACGCGCGGGCGACCCAGACCGGCGAACTTAAACACGAAGCCGAGGTTTACCTGGACGTGGCCCGCGCCCTGGGGATCACACCGGAAAATCCCCGGCTGGAGTTTTTTGTTTCAAAGGACGCTGAAGCCAGGTTTTTAGAGAAAGCCGGGAAAATGGGCCTGGACCTCGACCACCCTTTTGCGGTCATCCACCCGGCGGGCGGCCAGAACCCCGATACCCGGGTTCTTTCCAAACGCTGGCTGCCGGAGAATTTCGCTGCTATCGCCTCTCGGCTGGCGGCGGAAGGGCTGCAGGTAGCGCTGCTTGGGGCCGAAAGCGACCGGCCAATTACAGCCCGGGTGCTGGCCGATCTAGCGAAAATTTCGGCTGAAAATTCCGGTCAAAAATATGTTATTCTTGATGCAAGCGGCCTGTTTGACCTGGCCGAGAGCGGCGCTTTGCTCAAAAGAGCGCGGCTCTTTGTCGGGAACGATACCGGGTTGATGCACCTGGCGGTCGCTTCCGGGACAGCAGTCGTGGCAGTCTTTGGCCCCAGCAGTCCGGTGGCATACGGTCCCTTTACCAAAAATGGCCGGGCGGTGGCCCCGGTAGGCGGCCCTCAACTGGCCGGGTTGCCGCTCAAAGAATACCAGGCGCTTTCCATCGCGGAAGGCGGCATCGCTTCGGTCACGGTCGAAATGGTCTGGGCAAAAATCGAGGAATTGCGAGAAGGATGGACCTGAAACAACTGCTAAAAAGAGGCGCGCGCCGGGGACTCCTGTGGGGTTTACAGGGAGCGGCCCGGCCTACTTTGCGCTACAACGCCGCCCCGCCCGATTTTTCCCGACCGCCTCGCAAGTTACTGCTCATCCGGCCCGACCACCTGGGCGACGTTTTACTCCTTACTCCCGCCCTGTCCGCCCTTCGTAAAGCTTTCCCTGAAACCGAAATTACCGTGATGGTGTCGCCGAGTGGGGCCGCTTCCCTGGAAAATAATCCGCAGGTGGACCGGGTGGTGCGCTGCGACTTTCCGGGCATGATCCGCCAGCCTGCCTCAAATTTCCTGGCTCCCTATCTCTACGCCCTGGAACAATCCCGCCAGTTGCGGGGCAGGAATTACGATGCCGCTATAAACTTTCGCAACGATTACTGGTGGGGCGCGCTTCTGCTTTACCTGGCCGACATTCCGGTGCGGTTGGGCTTCAGGTGGCCGGAGTCGCGCCGCTTTTTAACCCACGAAGCGCCCCTGGCCGGACCGGAGGCGCTGCCGGGCCAGCCTTTCTCTCTGTCTGCCAAACATAGCGTGGCGGCGAACCTGGCCCTGGTCCGCAAATTTCTCCAGCTTTACGGCCAGCCGTTTTCTTTTGAGGAGGCCGAAACAGCTCTTTATTTCCGCCCGAGCGAGGACGATGCCCGCTTTGCCCGGTTGCAATTGTCGGAGTGGGGTCTGGAGAGGGGGCAAAAACTGGTGGCGCTGCACCCTGGCACCGGGGCGACCATCAAGCTCTGGACGGTCAAGAATTTTGCGGCCCTGGCTGATGCTCTCGTTGAAAATTACGGGGTGCGGGTGGTATTTACAGGTGGCGCAGCGGAAAAAGAATACATCAACCGGATTCTTGAAAATTGCCAGGCCGAGCATTTGCGGCTGGATAGTTCGGGCTGGTGGGGCCGCCTGGCCGCTCTTTTCAGGCGTTGCGACCTGGTTATCGGCCTGGATAGCGGCCCCTTGCACCTGGCGGTGGCGACCGGAACGCCAACCATTCACCTTTTTGGCCCGACCGACCCGGCCATATACGGACCCTGGGGCGACCCGGCCCGCCACCGGGTGATTCTCACCAAGATTTCTTTACCCTGCCAGCCCTGCGGCGTGCTTGATTTTCGGCGGGGCGGCCAATCCGGCGGCTACTGCATGCGGAGTATCCAGCCCAGCCCGGTTCTGGAGGCGGCCGGGGAACTTTTGCATACCGCTCAGGCACGCAGTTAACCCGGGCCAATCAGCTACACTTGCAAACCCTTTTCTTTTAATTCTAATTCCACTTTTTGAAAATTTAAAAGATTTTTAAGTGTCAGGTTCAGGCTAGAAGCTTAAAGCGGCCAGCCACCCGGCGGCGGTGCAGAAGGTGGAAAGGCAGCAAAGTTTCCAGGTCAGTTCGAGGGCTTGCGGGCGCGGCAACCGGTGGTAGAGCAGCATATTAACCAGGAGGACAACCAGGGCACATATCCCAAAAATTTCAATATAAACCCGGTTCACGGGCAAAACAAGGCTCAAGCCCAGGCACAACAGCGGGGCGGCGGCGAAAAGCAGCCAGCAAAGCAGGCGAGTGCGCCGGGTGCCGAAATGGTGGGCCAGCCCCTTCGAGCCGTGCCGCTTGCGGTCGTTATCAATATCGGGCAGGGCGTTCGCCAGGTTGATGCCGATGGTCAGGAGGAAAGCCGGGGGATAGAGCCAGAGCAATACCGGCACGAAGCGGCCCAGCGCCGCCCACAAAAAAAGAATGTAAGTGGAAAATGAAATAAAGTAGGGGAGCCAGCTTAGAATGGTGTCTTTGAGGCGCAGGTCGTAAAGAAAACCTGAGGCGGTGGCCGCGAAAGCCAGCAAAGCCGCGCCCGGCGAAAGAGTAAAATAAAGCACCGCCTGGACCGCTAACAGCCCCACTACCAGCCCGAAAGCCAGGTCGGGTGAAATATCGCCGTTGGGAATCGGTTTATCCGGTTGGGTCAGGGCATCGCGGTTGCGGTCAACATAATCGTTGGCGAGGCCAATCGCGGCGTGACCGCACATCACGACCAGCCAGGCGCGCAGCAGCGCAAGGCCGTCAGGGCGGCCGCCGGTGGCGACGAACCCGAAGACGATGGTCGCGATACCCACCATAATATTCGGGAAAAGATGGGTCGCCCTTAACACTCCCCAGAC
>CADDZM010000050.1 GCA_902812345.1 Chloroflexota bacterium
ATAAAAAAAGGGCTGCGATTTTCTGTCGCAGCCCTTTTTGGTGCCGGTATCCCGCCTGATACCGGTATCGGAGACCGGTATCAGCCGAGCTTTATTTTCAGGCCGCCTGGTCCTGAAAGATTTTGATAAAGTGGCTGGCGTCGTTTCTGCTCAGACCTTCCAGACCGCAGCCGTAAAGCTCCTGTAACCGGCCTTCGAGACCGGCCTTATCAATATCGCGGCGGGCGGCCATCTTCAAGATAGCCTGGCGCTGCTGTTCGGTAGCGGTTTCGCTGTTAGCCGGGGCCGCCGGGCGAGCTGGCGCGGGCGCAGCGAGCTGCGGCTGGACCGGGGTCATGCGGGTCGGGCGCATTTCACCGGCGGTATTCGCGGTATTGGGGTTGGAAGGCCGCGATAAACCGCTCGGCGCGGCCCCGTTAGCAGCGTTCGGGTTGCCGTTACGATTATTATTGTTGTTGCGAACCGTTTCGCGGGGCTGGCCGTCCACCAGTTCATTATCGTAAAGGCTGTTGCCGAACTGGTCACCGTAGCAGCGCAGGGCGCGTTTGAGGGCGTCGGTAATAGCGCCTTTGCGGGCCATATCGTGCGCGTCAATCCGGGCGCGGGGATTGCGGCCTTCCTGGACCGGGCAAACCCCTTCTTCCGTTACCGGCACGCAGCCGGCCACCGTTAATTTTACCCGCGCGGCATAATAGCCACCGATAATTCCGCCATCTTCGCCCAGCACGTTTTGCAATTCCACGCCCAGCAGGTCGTAACCCCAGTTGCCGTAACCGAATATTTTATTAGCCGTATCAATAGCGTCGTGCCCTTTAAGATACGACAGTTGCATGCCGCCGCCGCCCTGGCGGTGTTTGACCCGTTTGGGGTCGAGCGGCTGGTCTAACTGGGCGATTTGTTCCGGTGTAAATGGTGACTGACTCATTTTTCCCTACCTTCTAAACTTTCTCCAGGCTTTCTTTAAGCTTTTCGCTGGCTTTCAAAACCTTAAAAGTCCTTCTTTAATATTTTTTTCAATAATTTTTCCGGCTAGTTCTACGCTTATTTATCGCAAAATTATGAAATTAGAGCCACCTGTTAAACCATTTTAGCATATTTGTTCGTATTTACAAGAGGTAAATAAAAAGCCGGTCAGTCCTGAAACCTACCGGCTTTTTACGGAAATACAGGCAGTCAACTTAAAAGGCGGACTGCCCGTCAAGACGTTTAGCGGTTCTTGCGATTAACCATCTGCATTCCGACCATAGCCGCCAGGGAGAGGACGCTCAAGCCGATCAGCATGGTAATCAGGCCGAGGGCCGAACTGCCGTTTTCAGCCTGGCCGCCAAATCCGGAAGCCGGGGCAGACGGAGTGCCGCCACCCTGCCCGCCAACGGTCGCCGCAGCCGACGTGGTGGCAGGAGCCGTGGTAACAGCCGCAGTCGTAGCAGCCGCAGTCGTAGCAGCCGCGGTCGTTACAGCCGCAGTTGTCGCAGCCGCAGTTGTCGCAGCCGCAGTTGTCGCAGCCGCAGTTGTCGCAGCCGCAGTTGTCGCAGCCGCAGTTGTCGCGGCGGCGGTAGTAGCCTGGGCGGCTGAGCCGGATGATACCACGCCTACCAGGTTCTGGAAGTTAGAGCCTGAAGCCGGCAGCAGGAAGCCTACCGGCAAGCCCTGCGTGTTAATAGTACCCTGGACCGTCGCCGTGCCGTAAGCAGATTGCGGCGAGATTTCTTTAATGTTAGTAAGGGTCAGGTTGCCAACCTGGGAAGCGTCAGCCTGAGGCGCGGCAGTGGTCCCGGCGTTGGTTACAATTTCCTGGGCGATAGTCGTCCCGGCATTTTTGAGGTCGTGGAAAGGCTGGCCGTCCTGCAACTGCCACATCGCCATCTGGACCTGATAAGGCTGGCTGGTTACATAGCCCTTGCTAATGGCGTAAGCCAGCCCGGCCCGTACTTTGTCGTTAGCCAGACCCTTGGCAGCAATAGTCTGCCCGGTCGGGAACTGCTTGCCAAAGTCCAGGCAGAAAACATTAATGGTTGAACCACTCGTCGCGGCCGTCCCCGCGGCAGCGGTGGTGCCTGCAGCGGTCGTGCCTGCAGCGGTCGTGCCAGCAGCCGTGGTAGCCGCGGCGGTCGTGGCGGTCTGGGCCAGCACGCGACCGGCAGGAGCCATGAAGACTCCCAGCCCTAAAGCAAACATCAAAAAGCCAACCAGCGCCAGGCCGAAAACTGCGCCGCCGCGCTTTGCCCGCGAGATTTTTTTATTGAGCGACATTCCAATCCCTTTCGTTCGATTTTAAGCAGGAAGAAGCTTGTGCTATGGAAAAACACAACCCTTAATTTGACCGGCACAAAGCCCGTCAAACACCTTTTTAGCAACAAATGTGCCTACAACCCTGAAATAGGGCTTACTAAAATTAAATTATTACCTGCAATTGGACTTTTAGTAGGCTAAAGTATTAGCCAGAGGCAGTTGTAAAACAAAGGGTTTTCTTTTATATTGGCGGTGTGAAAAAACAAGGAAACTTATTAAGAAACTTTTTAAGGCCGCACCGGGCCGCTCTCCTGCTGACTTGCCTGTTAATAGCCGGCGCATTCGGCCTATTTCTGGCCCTGAGTTTTCCGGGCAATACCCAGCGCCTGTCGGTCGAACGGGTCAAGGATTTCTCCGACTCGACCACTATCAACAGTATGGAACGCGACCCGACCGGGCAAGCCTACGTCTGGACCAAAGATTCGACTTATTTCGTCTTCGAAACTTTACCGCGCTTCTTGCCCCTGACCATAACAATAGATATGAACCTGGAACGCCCGGACGGAAAAGTTCCGGCCCACCTGGTCATTACGGAGGTCAACCAGAGTACTTACGCGCCTATTCACCCTATCGCTACTTTCGACTACGACCCCAAACAGCCCGGCTTTCACCAGTACACCCTGCAAATCCCGGCTTCCCCGGATCTCTTAACCGGCCTGGACCTTGAATTTAAGACCAACTCTTTTCGGGTGCCGGGCGATGGCCGCGTGCTGGGCGTGACGGTGCGGAACCTGACTATTACCACCAATGGCGACCCCTGGTCGGGCCTGCTCACGCCCTACCCGGTAGGGGTGGCCGTGGCTTTGCTGCTGATAATAATGGCAAGCTGGTTCCGGCTGGCCCGCCTGGGCTGGTTTGAGAGCGGTATCTTCCTGGCGATGATTGCCATCATCTGCGCCGAACAGGTCCAGTTCCTACGCCTCGCCAGTTGGCTGCTGCTGCTGTGTGCAACCGGCCTGGCGGCCTGCCTGGTGGCCTGGTGGCTAACCCGCCGCGCCCGAAGCGCCCGGTTTGAAACCTACTGGGTGCTGGCCGCGATTGCCCTGCTGGTAATTTTCTTTTTACCGAGCGACGACTTTTCGTTTGATACCAATCTCTACCGGGACTGGATTCACGATGTAATGCAGTACGGCCCGTTCGATTTTTATGCGCACTCGCCTTCTTTCAACTACCTGCCCCTGATTATTTATATCTTCTGGATATACGGCCATATAATGGCCCTGTTCGGAGTGGACGGCGGGGATTCGGTGCCTTTCCGGGCCTTCATGAGCCTGTTGGTCCTGGCCTGTTCGTGGCTAATCTACCGGCTGGTTTCGCCCGCAGCCTCGCGGGTCCGGCAGGTGAGTGTCCAGGTAATTATGCTATTTGGCTTCAACCTGGCCGTCCTTTACAACCCGACCATCTGGGGGCAGGCCGATGTGGGGCTGGCGTTGATGCTGCTGGTCACATTCTGGCTGCTCCAGCGCCGCCGCTACCTGCCGACCGGGATAATGCTGGGCCTGTCCATCCTGTTCAAGCCCCAGGCCATTTTTGTAGCGCCGCTGCTGGCCGTAGCGCTGCTTAAACAGGCCGGGTGGCGCAAAGCCGGGGCAGGCCTCGGCCTGGGCGGACTAATTTGTACAGCCCTGGCCCTGCCTTCGTTCGGCTTTCGCTGGTCCGCCATCCATCAGTACATTTTCCAGGAACAACTGGCCGGACAGTATGCTTTTGACGGCAGCATCCGGGCATACAACCTGCCATTTCTCTTTGAGAAGCCGGAACTGGCCGGAATTATCACGAATGCCGGGCTGGGCGTTACGGGGCTAACTTTCCTGGCCCTGGGGCTGTACCTGTGGCGAGGCAAGACCCAACCCGGCAGCATCGCCCTGGCGGCGGTCCTGGGCGTGACCACTTTCTTTGCTTTTTCAATCAAAATGCACGAACGCTACCTGTATTACGCCCTGCCTTTCCTGGCCCTGGCGGTCGCTTACGCCTGGCAGGAACGCCCCGGCTGGTTTGCCCGCACGACGGGCTGGTTCGCGGCGGTCTACAGCCTGGTAACGCTGCTCGAAATGCTGGTCTCGCGGCATGTAGATTTATCGGGCCAGATTGAAGAAAACCTATTTAACTGGAATATATTTCTCATTCAAAACCGGGGTCTGCTCGAAACGGGCCTGAGCCTGGCGGTGGTGGGGCTGTATATCTGGGGCAGCGGCCTTTTCTGGCTGGGGGCGTGGCTGAACCGGCAGTCCCGATTGGACCGGATTATTCGCCCGGCGTTCCCGGCTGAGGAGGTGCTCTCGCCAGCCGAAACTGCCGGGGCGAGTTTGCGGGAAGTTGAAACCAGCCAAAAAAGCTGAACCTCTTTCTGGGAAATTCAGCTTTTTGGAAACTTTTATATTTCCGAGGTGATTTATACTTAGAAAGGGATACCTTCGGCCTCTAACTCCTCCTCAAAGGCGTTTTCGGTGGCGCGGCCGTTCCCGTTGCTGCTGCCGCCAGGAGCGCCTTCACCTTCGTTCTGGCGCGCGCCGAGCATAATCATTTCGCTGGCGATAACCTCGGTGGTCGAGTGCTTCTGGCCCTGCTGGTCGGTCCATTCGCGGGTCTGCAAACGCCCTTCGATAAAGACGGAACTGCCCTTTTTGAGGTAGGTAGAGCAAGTTTCGGCCAATTTCTCCCAGGCCACGACCCGGAACCACTCGGTTTGCTCTTTCAACTGCCCGTCGGACTGTTTGGTGGAACGGCTCGAAGCCACCGAAAAAGTCGCCACCGAACTACCGCTGGGAGTTATCCTTAATTCAACGTCACGGCCCAACCGGCCGCTAACCATCACCTTGTTTATGTCTCTGGACATACCGGCGCTGCTCCTTTACTCTAAATTCATACTACCCGGCTCAATCAATTTAGACCGGCTAAAGTGCATATCGCTATGAACAAAAGTTGGTGCCACTTTTTACAAAATTTAGAAATTAAAAGCGGTAATAATACCGGGTACGGGTAAAGACACTAACTTTGTCATTCCTCGACTACGCTTGGAATGACAAAAGCGGGCGAGGAATGACAAAGGGGGGGCCGGGGCAGCCGGTTACTCGGCAGGAGTTTCGTTTCCGCGCAGTTGCGCGACCCCGACCCGGTGCCGGTTTACCGCCGCCCGCAACGTTTTGCGCTCGTAATGGGCGTAAATCATCTTGGTTGTGACCGGGCTGGCGTGGCCTAATACGTCCTGCACCTCGCCCAGTTGCGCCCCGTTATTGAGCATGGTAGTCGCCAGGGCGTGCCGGAAATCGTGTGGGTTAACCTCGACGCCGATTTCAGCGGCCCACTTCTGCACGACCGCCCACACGCTAAAAGGGGACAGCCGGAAGTTTGCGCCGCCGGCTTTAGGCTGGCCCCGGCTGGCCCGGTGCTGGATAAAAAGCGGCTGGTAGTTATCGTTGCGGGCTTTTAGATATTCCGCAATCACCTGCAAAGTCGCCGCGTCAAAAAAGACCACTCGCTCTTTGTCACCCTTGCCGGTAATCAAAACTTCTTCCAGGCGGCCGTCCCGCACGTCGGCCCGGTTCAGCTTTGAAACTTCCTCGCGGCGCATCCCGGTAGTGTAGAGGGTCAGGATAAGCGCCCGGTCGCGCAGCAATTCCTGGCGGCGCAAGTTTAGCTCGGACTGGCTGAGCTTGCGTTTGGCCGCGAGAAGATGCTTCTGCCAGAACTGGGCCATATCCGCGCCCGGTTGGGCCTGGGCCTGTACGGTGGCCTGTTCCGCCCCGGCGGCGGCTAAAGTGGCAAGTTCGTCCGGCGAAGGCACTTTGAGGCGGTACATATACTCGGCCAGCTTGCGCGTTTCGCTAAAGTCTACCCGGGGGGTCTTGTAGCCGCCCCGCCCGCTTAACTTCGCCAGGCCGCCGGTCATCTTGGCGTACTGGACGTGGCCGGGTGTGAGGTCGCGCCGGGCCAGGTAGGAGAACAAATTGCGCGGTCCGGCCATATACCCGGCGACGGTCATCTTTTTGGCCCGGCTGTAGCGGTCCACCAGCCAGAGGTAATAATCTTCCAGGATTAGCGGTTGTAAACCGGTCACGGGCAAAGCCGCCGGGTCGCCCAGGCCGCTTTCGTAGAGGAAATACATAAAAACGCGGCAGCCGACCCGGTAAGTCTTATGGGTCTGGAGGCTCTGGCCTTTGAGGGTCTTGAGGAACAGGCAAACCCCACAGGCCACGCTCGTTGCGGGAGGCAGGGCCGCCGCGCCCGGTTCGAGTTGGGCCGCCTGGATTTCCCCGGCCTCGGTCCAGCGGTCTTTGAGGGCATTCTCGGCTTGCTTAAGGTCGGCTTCGCTTTGGGAAGCTTCGCTTTGGGAAGCCTCGCTTTGGGAAGCCTCGCTTTGGGAAGCTTCGCTTTGGGTCAAAGCGGTTTCATTCGAAATGCCGGTTTTCGCGGCGGATATCGCGGCCTTTTTCCGGCCTTGTTTTTTCGGCAGGCCGGTTTCTTCGGCGGGTTGGTCCTGAGTTGGCATAAATTATTTCCCGGTGAGATTATAAAAGTGTGTAGGCCTTAACTTTAACGGTATCAGCGAGGTCTGTCAAAAAGGCCGGGTTCCTTTACTTTTTAAGAATCCTTAGCCCTTATAATTGGGTGCATCATTTAAGGTGCAACGCCCTTACTAACCACTAAAAACTAATGACTAAAAACTAATATTAGTGAGAAATTTCATACAATTAGCCCAACATTTCGTTTATAATAATTTATATGGTTTGATGCCATAATTAGCTATTTTCCAGACTATTACATACATATATTCAGTTCATCTAGCAGGAGTTTACGGGGATGATTACGGAAACCAGCGTCTTAAACACACGATACCGGCTGGAGAGAAAAATCGGGCAGGGCGGCTTCGCCCAGGTATACCTGGCGATGGACCAGCTACTAAAACGCCGGGTCGCGGTCAAGGTCTTGAACTCGGAATTGACCGAAGATGAAAACTTTTTGGCCCGCTTCGAGAAAGAAGCCCAGTCTATCGCCGCCCTTGAACACCCCAATATCCTGAGCGTTTATGACTACGGTCAGGCCGAGGACACCGCTTACCTGGTAACGCCTTATGTCGAAGGCGGCACCCTCCACGATAAACTGCGGGCCCAGAAGAAATTTAATATGCAGGAGGCCAGCGCCTACCTGACCCAGGTGTCCGCCGCCCTCGACTACGCTCACCGGCGCTTTATCGTTCACCGCGACATCAAACCGCAGAACATGCTTTTACGGGCCGAGGACGACCGCCTGCTGCTGGGCGACTTCGGTATCGCCAAAGTGCTGAGTTCGTCCAGCGCCCAGAGCCGAACCGGCGTAATGGGTACGATTTCCTACATGTCCCCCGAACAACTCGAAGGCAACGTGGCGGTCGGCACCGACATTTACGCGCTCGGCTGCGTCCTTTTCCAGATGCTGACCGGCGAACTGCCCTATACCGGGGCGACCGAGCAGGTCATGATGGGCCACCTGTTGCGCCCGGTACCCTCGATTGTGGAGCGCAGCCAGGGCCAGGTGCCGCCCGCCGTCCAGGAGATTATCAACCGGGCGCTGGCTAAAAAGCCTGAAGAACGCTTCCAGAGCGCCGGGGAAATGGCAAAAGCTTTCGCGGCGGTTGTTAACGGCGGCGCGGTCAGCTTCACCGGCCCTACCGCCACCATTAACCCGGCCAGCCTTCCGAACCGCAACGCTACCGCCGGTTACGACGCGACCCAGGTCGCTACCAACTTCCGGGACCAGCCGCAGGGCCAGGGCGCAAGCTTTACGGCCCCGGGCGCCAACTATGACCGCACCCAGGTCTCGGGCTTTTCGGGCCAGTACAGCCAGCAAGGCGTGCCGCCGCAGGCAGCGACCGCTACCGGCACCCCGCCTTACGGCAACACGGGGCCGCAAGGCTTTACCGGTACGCCGCCTTACGGGACGGTCCCGCCGGGCGGAACGCCGCCCCGGGGCTTTAACACTACCCCGGCGGGTGGTTACACCAACCCTGGCATTACCACTGCCAATAAAAAACCGAATATGGCTTTGATTGGCGGGATTGTGGCGATTGTGCTGATGACTATCGCGGCGGTGCTGATTATACTTCTCGTTACAAAAAGCCCCACGCCAACCCCGCCCATTAACCCGACCAGAGAAGCGGCCAATGTTACAAGCGGGCCTGGCCCGGTCGCCACTACCGCGCCGGTTTCAACGGCAGCCAACACCACCACCGCCCCGGTTACGACCGCGCCCGTTACCACGCCGCCGCCCACCACCGCGCCGGTCGACCCGGTGTCGGCCTCGCTTAAAGATGCCTACGATACCTTCTTTACGAAGGGCGATTTGCAGGGCGGCCTTGCCAAGTACCGCAAAATGAGCATTGATAACCCGACAAACGCCAGGGTCTGGCGCGATTACGGCCTGGCCCTGTATCTGTTCGACCAGGACGCGGGCGGCACCGAGCCGATGGAAAAATCGCTCCAGTACGACTCGAAAGACCCCCTGGCCTATCTCTACCTGGTGGACGTTTACGGCAACAGCGCCCGGTACACCGACGCCCAGAAAGCCGCCCAGCAGGCTAGCCAGCTTGACCCTAACGGCTGGGCCGGCCATATGGCGATGGCTACCTACTACACCTACGTCTTAAAGATTGACCAGGCCAAACCCGAACTGGACGCCGCCCAGAAGGCCGCCGGAAGTTCCGCCTCCGACCCTTACTACAATTGGCTGCTGGCGACAAACTTGTCCTTCCAGGAGGATTTCCCCGGTTCCGCCACCGCAATGGATAAGACTATCGCGGCCTGGCCGAATCTGCCTTCGGCCCTCTTTGTCCGGGGCGACATTTATCTTTTTGCTCCCGGCGATGATGCTACTTTCAAGGCTAACCAGGCCAAAGCCCTGGAACTTTACCAGAAAGCCCAGAAGCTTGCGCCCGACTCGGCCAATGCCAACGCGCACCTGGCCGACTACTACCTGGAAACAGCCGACTATACCAACGCCGAGACTTACGCCAACGCCGCTCTTAAAAAGTCCTCGACCAACCGCCAGGCTTTGTATGTGCTGGGGGTCGTGCAGGATAACAACAAAAAGTACGACGACGCTATCGGCAACTTCGACCGCTGTATCCAGCAAGACCCCAATTACACCGGTTGCTATTACTGGTGGTCTTTAGCCCTGATTGACCGGGCCTTTACGCTGGACACCAGCAATCCGACCCAGGCCAAGGCCGACCGGACGCTGGCCCTGGAAAAAGCCCGGAAAGCCCTGGAACTGTATCCGAGCAGCGCGAACTACAACTGGCTTGTCGGGTATGCCTACTTCGAACAGAGCGATTACAAAAACGCCATTTCCTATATGCAAAAGGCCACTTCAATCGCTCCTAACAACGCCAGTTATTTCGGCTGGCTGGGTATCGCCTACTACGATAACGGCCAGAAGGACCAGGCCCAGGCCCAGTACAACAAAGGCATCGCGCTTGAGCCTGACAATAGCGTGCTTAAAACCCTTAAAACCCTGCTGGATAAATAGCCCGGCCCGGTTTTAACAGTTAAAAAAGGCGGTAGAGAAAAAGCTAAGTTTCTCTCTACCGCCTTTTAACATTTATTACACAGTTTAAAATAAGCCCAATTCTTTTACACTGATTTTACATTGCCATTACACGCTGCTAACCTGAATGCCTTAATATAATATTGTTGAAGCGGAATACGCGCCGTTGCCCCGCCGTAACTCCCCGAATTTTTACCATAATATCGGGGTAACTAAATTACTGGCTGTACGTATAATAATTATTGTGGTGTGATACGTTTTCTCGAGGGAAATAGAATGAGTGCCAATCCATTAAGCGACCGCCGGAACCAGGCCGCCCATTTACTGAGAAGGGCCGGGTTTGGCGGGACTCCGGCTGAAATTGACCAACTGGCCGCCCTTAGCCACGCCGATGCGGTTGAAAAGCTCCTTAACTTTCAAATTGACGGCAATCTGGCCTTTAACCTGGAACGCAAGCTGCAGGAGAACGGCTATGAACCGGCCCTGAACGATATTGCCTACTGGTGGCTGCTTTTAATGGCGCGGACCAAACAGCCGCTGCAGGAGAAAATGACCTTTTTCTGGCACGGCCATTTCACCAGTTCCTACTCCAAAGTAAAAGACCCCATGCTCTTACTCGAACAAAACCAGCTTTTCCGGGAAAACGCCCTCGGCAGTTTTAGCGACCTGACCAAAAAGATTTCGCGTAACCCGGCCATGATTGACTTCCTGGACGGGCAGTCCAACCGCAAAGGCGCGCCCAACGAAAATTACGCCCGCGAACTGATGGAGCTTTTCACTATCGGTATTGGCAACTACACCGAGAGCGATGTCCGCGAGGCCGCCCGGGCCTTTACCGGGTGGGGCTTCAAAGACCGGGCTTTTGTCTTTAACGCCAACCAGCACGACTCCGGCAGCAAGACCTTTATGGGGCAGACGGGCAATTTCAATGGCGATGACGTTATTGACATAATTCTAAAACGGCCTGAGTCCGGCAAATTTATTGTCACTAAACTGTGGGAATTTTTCGCCTATACCGGCCCCGAACCGTCCGTCACCGACCGGCTGAGCGAGGTTTATTTCAAGAGCAATTACAGCATTAAAGAGGTCATGCGGGCTATCTTTAACGCGCCGGAATTTCTTTCCGAGAAAGCCTATCGTGGGCTGGTCAAAAGCCCGGTCGAGTACGTCATAGGTATGGCGAAACAGCTTGGCGCGACCAATATCGCCAGCAACCTGACCACTGCCGCCGCCGGGATGGGCCAGACCCTCTTTAACCCGCCGACCGTCAAAGGCTGGGACGGCGATTTACACTGGGTTAACAGCTCTTACTTTTTTAACCGGATTAATACGGCGAACGGCCTGGCCGACGCGAAACAAAACGGCCAGTTCCGCTACGACCCCTACGAACTGCTGGGCTTTAACGCCGCGAAAGCTTCGCAGAGCCCGGATAACGCGGGCGCGGTGGTGGACACTTTCGCGGGGATTTTGCTGGACGGGCAGATTCTACCGGAAGTGCGGAACGCGCTGGCCGATTACCTGAACTCGCCCGCCGTCCTTAAAGCGCCCGACCTGACCGCTGCCGCCGCCGGGAAACCGGCCGCTAAAGCCGTTGATAGCCGGGTGCGCGGGGTTTTACACTTAATAATGTCCACCCCCGACTATATGTTGAAGTAATTTCAGGGATTTTCAGGATGTGGGAGGGAATTATATTCCTGATTAGTTCTGGTTAGCATCGGGAATGCAATTCCCTCCCACAGGGGAATAGTTATATTTATAAAAGGTTTAGAAATGATTACCCGTAGAAATTTTTGTAGGACTTGCGGCCTTATGAGCATGGCCGGGATGCTGGCCCCGACTTTCCTGGCCCAGACCGTGGCGGCAGCGCCTTCTTCCCTGGCCGGGGGTAAAAAAGCCCTGGTGGTGGTCCAGATGACCGGCGGCAACGACGGCCTGAACACGCTCGTGCCTTACGCCGACGGCGCGTACTACAAAGCCCGGCCAACCCTCGGCCTTAAAGACGACGGCATTATAAAATTAAACGACCAGTTGGCCCTGCACGCCTCGCTCAAAGATTTTAAGACCATGTACGATAACGGCCAGATGGCGATTGTCGCCGGGGCCGGGTATCCGAACCCGAACTACAGCCACTTCCGTTCGATGGAAATCTGGCAGTCCGCCAACCCCGACAGCGCCGCCCGTGACGGCTGGCTGGGCCGCTACCTGAACGCGGCCAGCAGCGCAGGCGACCCCAATGCCCTGACCAAACTCGGCATGACCATTGGCAACACCGGGCAGGGCGGCGGCGCGCCCCTGGCCTTTTCGACCGAAAAAACGGTGGTGCTTTCTTTCGGCGGCATTAACAATTTTCAGTTCCGGGGCGACCCTTCGGTTAAGGGTGACAAAGAGGCCCAGCTTGCCGCCGCCCGCAAAATCTATAACATCGCGGCCCAAAACAGCACCGCCGAATATATCCGCAAGACTGCCCTGGATGCTCTCAACGCCAGCGATTCGCTGGCTAAAATCTCGACCGAATACAAACCGGCGGTGACCTATCCTAAAACGCCTTTCGCGGACCGGCTCCAACAAATCGCCCAGATTCTAAACTCCGACTACGGCACCCGCGTCTTCTACGTGGCGACCGACGGCAGCTACGATACTCACTTCAACCAGGCCATCACTCAGTCCCGCCTGCACCAGACCCTCGCCGAAGGCTTGAACGCTTTCTACCAGGATTTGCAGGCGCACGGTCTGGCCGAGGCGGTGTTGACCATGACTTTTAGCGAATTTGGCCGCCGCGTCGCCGAAAACGGCAGCAAAGGCACCGACCACGGCAGCGCCGAGCCGATGTTTATCCTGGGCGGCAAGAATGCCCTCAAACCGGGCATCTACGGCAAACAGCCGTCCCTGACTGAGCTGGATAACGGCAACATGAAGGTTCAGGTGGACTTCCGCGCGGTCTACGGGACCGTCCTGAAAAACTGGCTGGGCGCGGACCCCACGCCGGTCGTCGGGAGCGGGTTCCCGGCCCTGGATTTCGTAAAGTAGCCGCAACCGGAGATAACGATGAAAATTTTGAACAAAGGCCGCCGTTTCCGGCTGAGCCTGCCGGTCCTCGGCCTGATGATTTTAACCCTGACCCTGGCCGCTTGCGGCGAGGCGACCCCGACCCGGGGCGGAACCGCGACCACGGCGGCAAGTCAAACAACCGGCGCAAGCACAGGCGCGGCTTCAACCGCTATTGCGGGGGACACGGGCCAACCGCCCACCGGGACCGCTGCCGCGACCGGCCCAACGCCCGGCGCGTTGTTTACGCCCGGCACCCAGACCACGCCGCCGGCGACCTCTCCGGCGGCAACGGTGGCGGTGGTTGACCCCAACGCTAAAGGGAGCCTGGTTATCTGGGACGGTCTGAACGACAATATGGCCGCTGTCCTGAAAGGCGAGGTGGCTGATTTCGGCAAGGCTTACCCGGGCATCAAGGTAACTTTGCAGCATTTCACCTCGGACGACCTGATTTATTCGGTCGAAAATGCTGTTGCGTCCAACACGCTTCCCGACCTGATGGTCGCGCCGGGCGACTACGCCGCCGACCTGACCGCCGCGAAAGCCCTCCAACCGGCGGATAAAGCCCTGGGCCAGTCTTTCCTGGGCGCGTATGCCCCGAAAGCCCTCGGCAGCAGCGCCTTAAACGGCAGCCAGTGGGGCGTGCCTTACACCTTTAGCGGCTCGACGGTTCTGCTCTATAACAAAAAACTGGTCCAGACTCCGCCCACGACCTGGACGGCCCTCGGCAAGATGGCCCAACCGCTCTACAACCCTACGAGCAAGTCTATCGGGTTGGCGGTGGACGTAAACGAGCCGTTCTTCCTGACCAGTCTTTTAGGGGGTTATGGCGGAACAGTGCTGGACAGTCAGAACCAGCCGACTCTTAACACGCCCCAGATGGTCAGCGCCCTGGCGTACATCAACACCCTGCTTAAAGACAAGACCATCCGCGACACTTCGCGTCTGAAGGACAACCAGCTTGAATACGCCTTCCGGGATGGGCGGCTGGGCTTTTACATCGGGCCGGACTCGTTGATAAGCCAGTATTCGAACGCTATTAACCCGACTGAGGCTGACGCCAAGCTTGATTTAGGGGTCGCGCCGCTGCCGAACATTGACCAGACCGGCAAACCGGCGGTACCCTTCAGCGACAGCCAGACTTTCTTCCTGGGCGCGCAGACTACCGGCGAGCGCCTGAACATGGCTAAAACGTTTCTCACCTGGCTGGCTCAACCGGCCCAGCAAGCCGACCTTTTGAGCAAGGCCAGCCTGTTGCCGCCAACCCTCGCTTACCTGAACAGCCCGGCGATTAAAAGCAACCCGACCTGGAACGGCCTGTATACCCAGCTTCAAATCGCCCAGCCTCAACCGGCTTCGATGGCGATGCGGGCGGTCTGGGCGGCCCTGCGGCCCAACCTGGAACAGGTCGTGGCCGGGACCGTCAAACCCGCCGAAGCCGCTAAACAGATGCAGCAGGACGCGCAGACTGGAATCGCCAGACTGGCAACCAAATAAAGTTTTCCTCTATTCCCTCAATAATAAAAAGAGCGTACCAGGCAACCGGTACGCTCTTTTAATGTTTTAACAATGCCTGTTTTAACAATGCCTGTTTTAACAATGCCTGTTTTAACAATGCCTGTTTTTATGAAAAGAACCTCACCGCTGGCTTAGAATCAGGGATGACCCGTGTTTGTTTACTTAAATCTAGCGGTTGTTGCGCCAGGCCAGGTAGTGCATGCCGATGTTACCCATTTCAACCTGGAAGGCGGTAGGGTTGCCCGGCGTATAGGTCAGGGCGCGCCGCTCGAAAAGCTGGACCAGGACGGTGGCTGGTTGGCCCTGCAAGTTTATCCGGACCCAGTACGGCTCACTAATCGGGTAGCCCAGGGCGAACAGCCAGCCGCCGCGCAGACCGGAACGGGCCGGGTCGTTCATCCAGTTCCACAGCACATCGGGAATGTTGTGGCCGAGGGTAGTATCATAGCTGGCGACCTTGACAAAGCTCGCGGCCTGCTGGCCCACGTTGCCGTTCTTGTCCAGGGTCGCCGTGACCGGTTGGCCCACCCGGTTGGCGGCCCGGCGTTCGGCCTGGTGCGTCCCGACCGAAGCCAGCCCGTAGAAAGTGGCGTAGGTCGGGGCCGCCGCGCTGTCGGGGTCGCCCGCGACCGGAATAGTGGCCGGAGCGGTGGCAATAAAACTGTTGTCGCCGACCTGCAAGCTGCCGCTGACCATCTCGACGGTGAGCAGCCCGTTCGTGACGAACCACTGGTCGCTGCGGTTGTTCTGGGGCCGGGTAATCTCCATGCGGCTTTTGTCGAAATACTGCACCAGGCGCGAAGCGCCCGGGCCTTCCACGTATTTTTCGAGGCGGGCCGGGGTATTCGGCTGCGGTCCCCACAGCCAGCTTCGCCCCGCGCCGCCGCTGGCAACAGCCTGGTCCGCGCCAGTCCAGACGTTTTGAATCGAGGGATCGGCGAACTGATTAAGGCGGTCCGGTTGCGCTAAAGCCCAGCCGTCCTGCCGTAAAGCGGTGGGGGTAGCGGCGCCTCTGGGGTAAATCAGGTAAGCCGCGCCGCCCGAACTGGCCAGCCAGCGCTGCTCGAACTGGGCCCGGTTGTAGACGATGCGGGTCTTCTGGCCCAGGCGCGGGTCGGCGGCGGGGTCGTTGGTAATAACGTTGCCGCCCTGGTCGAAGCCGCGCACCACCAGCAGGTGGCCGTTGCTGGCGGGAATCGGCGTCCCGGCCAGTTGCCCGGCCTTGTAAGCGATACTGACAATCACCGGGATGCCTTTTTCAATCCAGCTTTCAAGCTGGGCCAGCGAAAGGAGGCGGGTCACGTAAGCCTCGATATTGCCGCCCTCCAACGAGGCGGCGTAAGCTGTGTTAAAGGGCCAGTTGCCGTTGCCGTCGTAAATCCAGTCCATCGTCCGGGCGGCAGTGTTCGGGACGGTCTGGTCGAGTTGAGCTTTGCCGGTCTGAGCGGCCCAGTAAGCCAGCGCCATCGAGGTCGAGGTCGGGCTGCACCAGACTTCGCCGCCGTCCGGGTAAATCATCTGGGAGCGTTCCGGCACAGCGATTTCTTTGCCCCAGGCCGCGCGGCTGGAAGTCAGGCTGGGGGCATCGCCATTGCGAATGGTATTGACCGCCGCCAGGGAAAACCGGGGGGTCGAGGCGTTGGTGGAATAAAGCAAGACTTTAAGCTGGAAGGCGCTGGCCCGGCTTTTTAGCGAAAGGGTGTCGGTATCAACCGAGCCGTCCGCGTCATTTTGGCCGCTGACGCTGTGGCGGCGGACGGTCCCGGTATCGCTGCTCCAGATACCCATCACATATTCGCGGGTCCAGTGGGTGCCAGTTAACGCTTTCAGGCGCACCTCGACCCAGGTTCCAGCCGGGGTCAGGGCATTCCAGGAAGCAATCGCGCTATCGAAGCCGCCCGGCGGGCTGTAGTAAGGGGCCAGGGCTTCGCCATAAGAAAAGCTGCCGCCGTTGTAGTAATTTCCGCCTTTGTAAGCGCCCGCCGCATAGGGGTCGCGCCCGCTTTTAAGGTGGGTGGGGTCGAGTTGGAGAGTGTCGCCCGAAGTTTTAAGGCCGCTAAGCTGCCACCCGGCGAACTCGGCCTGGCTGGCGTTAAGCCACAAGTTGGTCTGGCGGCTGTCAGCGGGGCTGTCAGCGCGGCTGTCAGCGGCGGCAGCAGAGCGGTCAGGTTGCATAAGAGTAGCGACGAGGGCAGCCAGCAGTATACCGGCTAAAATTGCCTGGAACCGGCGAAGTGAAACGCCTTTGGAATGGGCCATATTGGGTTTTGCCTTTGTCTTTGCCAGATTTATCTTTTTTCAAACCTAGTTACACCGCAGTTACCCCTTTAAAACGGGCGGAAGGCTCGCCCGGTTGCTCGTTTAGAACGGCCTGACGTAGCGGATACGCGGGCTGAGCGGAAAAGTGCCCTGGTTTAAAAAGCCGCTCGATTCGTACAACTGCCTGGCCCGGCGGTTGCTCCGCTCGGTATGCAGGGCAATCTCGCGCTTCCCGGCGGCCTGGGCCAGCCTGGCGGCTTGCTCGACCAACCTCCGCCCGACCCCGTAACCCTGCCAGGCCGGGTCAACCCCGACCCACTGGATATAACCCGAGGTGGACGACCCGCGCACATCCATAATATTGGGCATTACAAAATAAGCGAAGTAAGCCGCATAAAGCCGGTTAAAGTATTTTTTAAAGATGGGCCAGGCCGCCGGGCCGGTCAGGGGCGGCGTGCGAGGGTCGCCCAGGTCGAGCCAGAGCGCGCCGACGACCTGCCCTGTTTCTTTGAGGGCGGCTACCCAGATTTCAGGCTGCTTTACCTTCAGGATTTCGCCCAGCAGCCGCCCGTTACGCGCCCGGTTCGGGCCAAAGTCGAGGTCAAAACTCTGGTGAAAGACCTTCGCAAAGACCAGCCCGGCTAAAGGCAAATCCTCATCTCGGGCGGGGCGGATTTCAATCTCCGGCGACCCGGCGGGGGCGGCGGCAACGGGTTTGCGGGCGGCCAGTTCGCGCTTCTGGGACGCGCCCGGCTCCCGGTAAATAAAAAGGAGGATGCCGAACAGGGCCAGGAACAGCAGGCCCAGCAAAACGAACGACAGCCAGGGCCGCTGGCCGAAAAGGTCGATTTTAAACAGGATGGAGCCGAAATAAAGCAGCGTCAGGACGGGCAGGGCAGCGCGGGCCAGGTTGTAATAAGCCGGTACGACCCGCCAGGCCCGGATAGCGCCGGGTAAGACCACAATCAGCCCGGCTAACGCGCCCAGGCACATCACCAGCGCAATCACAAAACCTAACATAAAAAGGTTATTTACCCGTACCCACCCGCTCTGCTAAAAGATGTTTCAAAAAAGTTTCAAAGAAGTTTCAAAGAAGTTTCAAAAAAGTTTCAAAGAAGTTTCAAAGAAGTTACAAGATTTTCAAAGCAAACCTGGCCCGATTATAGCACAGCCGGGCGCATAATTATGTGGGGGTTACATAATGTTACTATCCCTGGGAATTTAGAAAGGTATTTAAATTATAATTTTCCTTACCGGAATAAATCTTTTACCTTAATTTTGAACCCGGAAATAACAGCAGAACCTTCTAATTCATCTTCTATTCCCAGAGTTGCCTGCGGCGATAACTGTCCCGGCCCATAAACCTCGCAGGTCTTTTGCATGGGGTTAATTACCCAGATTATTTTAACGCCTCCGGCCTGGTAAAGCCGAATTTTGCCCATCGTTTCCTGGTAGTGTTTAACTCCTTCCAGGTCTCGCGGACTCAGCACTTCCACCACCAGGTCGGGGATTGTTTTCGTTATTCCAAATTCCAAATCTATTTGAGGAAGATTGCCAGCCTTCCAATAGGCTAAATCCGGTCTGGGGGTGTTCCGGGGGTTAAACTCCACGCTCGGCTCTTGCAACATCAGTCCGCGCAGCCCTTTTGGGTCTATTAAATCCAACTGCTGTAAGAAAAACCTTTGAATTTTGGAATGGAAAAGGCTGGGCGACATAAATTTTACAATTTCCCCCTCAATTAACTCGCAATCGTCAGGCCAATCCCTTAAATCAGCCGAAGTATGTAAATTCAAAATGCTGGACATAACACCCCTCCCAATCGAAATAAATTACAATTCGTTAGCTAACAGCCTGGGCCGGGACTTTCTCGGCGGCAACTTTGCGCCGCGACACAATCATTTTCATGCCGTAACGCGCCCGCAGCGTTACCTGGGGCCGGGTCTCGACCGGGTGGCCGGGCAGTAACCGGAACTCGCAACGCCGGGCGATGGTCGCAATCAGGAGCGCGCCTTCCATCCAGGCGAAGGGCTCCCCGATGCACAGGCGCGGGCCGCCGCCAAAAGGCCAGTAGGCGAACTTCGGCAGGCTCGCCCGGAATTCCGGGGTCCAGCGGTCCGGGTCGAACTTCTCCGGGTCCGTAAAATAACGCGGGTCGCGGTGGCTCACGTACTGGCTGAGAATAATGCGCGACCCGGCCGGGATAGTGTAGCCGCCCACCTGCTGTTCGGCCACAGTGTAACGGCTGGTCGCGTAAGAGGGCGGGAAGAGCCGCATGGATTCCATAAAAACTTTCTCGGTATAGGGCAGGCGCGGCAAATCTTCTACTGTAGGGGCGCGGCCCGCCAGGACGCTGTCCAGTTCGGCGTGAAGTTTCTGGGCCGCGGCGGGGTTCTGCGAGAGCAGATACCAGGTCCACATCAGGGCCAGCGAAGTCGTTTCGTGTCCGGCCAGGAACATCGTGAGAATCTCGTGCCGGACCTGCAGGTTGCTCATGCCGGTCTTGTCGCCTTCCTCGTCGGTGGCCTGGAGCAGCATCGAAAGCAGGTCGCCGTGGTCGGCGCCGCTGGCGCGCCGTTCGGCAATCAGGCGGTCCATCTTGGAATTCAAGACCTGGCGGGCTTTCTTGAAACGGGTGGTGGCGGGCAAAGGCAGCTTTCCCAGCAACCGGGCCAGGTTGGGCGGCAGCAGAATCCGCTCGGCCCAGTCGTTGAGGTTGTTGAGGGCTTCTTTAAGCGCGTGATCGGTCTGGTCGAGGTCCGAGTCAAAGAGCGACTTAACCACAATTTCCAGGGTCAGTTCCTTCATTTCCTCGGCCATATCGAGGGTCGCGCCGTCCTGCCAGCCGTCAATCATGCGGTTAGCGTAGCCGGTCATGATGTCGCCAAAGGCTGCAATCCGCTTTTTGTGAAAGGCCGGTTGAGCCAGGCGGCGCTGGCGCAGGTGAAATTCGCCGCTGCTGGTCAGCAAGCCCTCGCCCAGCAACTCCTTTAAATGGTCAATGCTCTCGCCTTTATCATAAAACCGCTGGCTTGTGACCAGCACTTCGCGGACATAGTCAGGATGGAAAAAATGGTAAACATCTATCTTCCGCTTGCCCCGGCCCACGGCGTAATAAACCACGTCGCCGTAGCGGCTTATGCGCATCATATGAGCCAGCGGGTCCTTCATGACACTGAGTAGATGGTCAATGCCCAGGGGAAGTTTATTTTGGGGGCCGGGCGGGGTTTTTTGCTGTGTCTGTGACATATAAAATACTCCTGAAAACCTTTAATTTTAATTCACTAATTTAGCTCTAAATGATTTCCGTTAAGGCAAATCCAGCCAGGTTTACAAGAAAATTGCCTTTAGGAATATATTGCCTGGACACGTCTTCCGGAGTCTCACTAATTGCCCGGTGTTTTATTTTTTCATAGATAAAGCCTGGCAAATTAAGCGTTATGCTCCGGCTCATTTTCTTTAGCCTCTTCCCGGTTTAATTCTTCTCACTCTAAATTATACCCGAAAAAATTCACTTAGCCATCACTTTAATTTCGGAACTCAACTTTTTTACAATCTAATTTTTACAATTTAAAATGTAAATATGCAGCCAGCCCGGCCTTTAGTTTGTGGTTGGGGGAGGGAATAGAACTTGTCGGGAATACAATTCCCTCCCACAGGGGAATAGTTCTCACAGGGGAAAGATACAAAAATAAAAAGGGCCGGCTTCCTTTTTGGGGGAAACCGGCCTTTTTGCCAAAACCCTATTTAGGCATATTCTTTAGCGCGTCGTAGGCGGGACGGGTGGACCAATCCGAACGGATAAGACCCCAGGGCGCTTTCTCGTCGCTCGGCCCGACGACCGTCGCGAAGTTTAGCTGCCACATGGACATTATGCCCATCCAGGGATAGTTAGCCTTAGCCCGCTGGTAGGCCCGCACCAGGTAGTCGGCCTGCATCTGTTCGCTGACAAGGGCGCCGTACTCGTAGCCGGGGGCGGCGTTTTTGGTGGTCCAGCCGAACTCGGTCAGCCAGACTTGCTTGCTGCTGTCGCCGTACTTCTCCATCACGGCGCGCAGGGCTTCCACCCGCCGGAAGTAGAAAGAGCCGTCGGTAGACCAGGGCCGGTTTTTATCCGCCGGTGGGTCAACCGGCCACAACTCGTCAGGGCTGTTGGCCGCGCCGCCGGGGTGCGCGCCCAGCACGTCGAAATAATTCTTCATCTCGCCGTTGTTGTACTGGTAAGCCTGTTCGAGGAACTTAACATCATCCACGGCGTAATTCTCGTCGTTGATGCCGGTCGGGCTGAGGCCGCCGAACAGCACCACCGCGCCGGGGTCAACCGCTTTGACGGCGGTGTAACCGGCCTTGAGCGTCGCCACGTAAGGGGCGACCAGCACTTTGCCGCCGCCGGTCTCGCGTTCGATGTTCTGCTCGTTCCAGACCTCGTAACCGGTGACCCGGCCCCTGTAGCGGGAGGCCATCTGGGTCATCAGCCGCCCGAAATCAGCCGGGTTAGCCGGCAAGCCGCTGGTGCCGTTGATACCGGCCCAGTGCGGGGCGCGGACCACGCTCAAAATAACCCTGACATTGTGGCGGGCGGCGGCGTCAACAATCGCGTCCAGTTCGCCCCACTGGTACTGGCCGGGGGCCGGTTCAAGGGCATCCCAGCCGACCTGCTGGCGTATCCAGCCAAACCCGGCCCCGGTCAGCAGGTTCAAAACCCGGTCCTTGTCCTGCCCAAAGAGCCACACGTTCATGCCGTAACCGATGTGCGGCCCCTGGAGCGGCGTAATCGTTAGCGGAACGGTCCCGGGGACAGCCGGGAAGAACGGCGCGGCGGTCAGGCCGGCGGGTTGTTTAGCCTTAACCGCCTCCGGCACACCGGCCTTGTTGAGCAGTTGCCAGCCCAGCAAGCCGAGTTCAACCTCGTAGCGAGTGCCGTTAAATTCCGGGTGGTACTCGAACCTGGCTCGCTCGAAATACTAGACGGTGTAGCTCTTGCCGTCGGCGGGGTTCAGTTCGGTAAAAAGTTCGCTGGTCGGGTAGCCGTAAACGGGCAGACCGCCCCATTTAATCCAGTAGTCCAGGAAGCGGCCTTCCAGGCTGTGTTTGGTTTCGGGGAAGTAATCCAGGTTCGGGCCGCTGCTGTTTACGGTGGAGGGCGCGAAGTTGCGGCCCCGGGTGATCAGGTTCCCGGCCAGGCGCAACAAGACCTGGTACTGCGTCCCGGCAAATTCCGGGTGATATTCAAAAACGGCTCTTTCGAAATACTGCGTCTGGTAAGATTTACCATCGGTAGGGGAGACTTCGACAAAAACTTCGGTGAGCGGGAAGCCGAACTGCTCCAGGCCGCCGTGCTGCTCCCAGTAAGTTTTAAAATTACCGCTCAGGTAATGGCCGGTTTCGGAATAATAATTAAGGTTTGAAGCGGCGCCGGCCAGCCGGGGACCGGCCAACCGGGGGCCGGCCACGCCGAGCAGCAGGGCGGACAGGATGAGAGCTGTCAGGAGCCAACCAGGCCCATGGCGGCGGTTAGTACCGGGGAACGAGAACAAAGTCAAGACTAGAACCTTTCTACAAGTCTTCCAGGGTTTACAACAAACAGGGCGCACCAAAACGGCAAATCCCTGGAAAAGAGTGTACTACCGGGACAACCAGGTTATGAAATTTTAAATATAATCAGGGAAAGACTAAGAATTTACTCAGTGCTAACAGCCCAATTTTGCCATAACTTGCGGACGGTGTCAATATCGGGCTGGCCCGGCGCGGAACTCTTTTCGCCCACTGCAAAAGTCAAAGCGCTGCCATACAGGGGACCAGCCAGCCGGGTGAAGCCGCCCAGGCCGCTCATCGCCATCGTTATTAACTGCCGGTCGGGCCAGTTCGCCCGCGCCTCATGGGTTACGGCGAGCAGGTTTAGCGCGTCAAGCGGGGCCAGCGGAAAGACCGCCAGTTTTAGGATATCCGCTCCGGTCGCGGCGAGTTCGGCCATTAAAGCGCGGAGTTCGGCCAGGCCCGGCGTCTTTGCGAAGTCGTGATAAGAAATGATGCTGCCAACGCCCACCCGCCGGGCCGCGGTTATAAGTTTCTGGCGCCCGGCCGGGCCGGTCCGCAGTTCCACGTCCAGCAGTTTGATAGCCCCGCTTTCCATGGCGGCCTCTAAAATCTCCAGGCGGGCCGGTTCGGCAAGCGGGCTGGCCCCGCCTTCTTCCTGCCGCCGGAAGGTCGCCAGCAGCGGCACCCCGCAAGCCTTTTTCAACTCCCGCAACAATTCCCCGGCGGCAGGGGGGGTGAGGCCGGACAGGTAATCCAAGCGGACCTCTATTAAATCGGGCTTTTTAGCGGCCAGGCGGACGACCTGGGCGCGGGCTTCGGCAAGATTGGCGGCTACCAGCGGCACGCAAATCGAAGGGGCTTTTATAAAAGGCTGGCTTGCGGATGCGGGAGAAGCCGGGGAATTATCGGGCATGGGCATGTTAAAAGTAGGGAATCCAATCTTCGGCAGCCGGAATTTCGGGCCTTTTAGCGTCTTCGGGGTTCTGGGCTGGAAGGGCCGGGGCTTCATCGCTGGGCCGGACCACCAGCAGCTTTAAAATGTCGTCGCGCCGGTACAACCGCTGGCGTTTGATGCCCTGCTTGTAGCTTTTTAGGACGCCCCGGCTCACATAGGCGTAAAGGGTGGCCGGTTTCACGCCAAGCAGGCGGCAAGCCTCGGTCCCATCTATAAAGTTGTCGTTTGGATCGGCGGGCGCTTCGGACATTTTAAAACTTTCCCGTTTGGTTAGCTGACTCTGCCCCAATCATACCATTGTGACGCAGGCTGTCAATAATTATTTCTTATTATAGAAATAGAATCAATATAAATCAAGTATAATCAATATACATCAAAAACCATTGACATTCATAGAATTAGTGGTAAAAAGGTCATGATAGAAATTTTGATTTTTATAAATAAAAGAAAAACAGGAGAATTTTTATGACTACGACAGTCAACAACCCGGCCCCGAACTCACAGGGTCTGGCCGGAATAGTGGCCGCGACCACCGCTCTGAGCAAAGTGGAGGGGACCCTGGGCCGCCTCATCTACCGGGGATACAATATTCACGACCTGGCTAAAAGGATAACTTTCGAGGAAGCCGTACACCTGCTCTGGGTCGGGCACCTGCCCAACCAGGCCGAACTAACCGAACTTAAAGCGAAACTGGCCGCCCAGCGCAAACTTTCCCCGGCAGCCCTGAGCGTCTTGCAAGCCCTGCCAAAAACCGCCGAGCCGATGGATGTGCTGCGAACAGCGGTTTCGGCGGACGGCGCGGCGGGCGAGATTAGCGGCGCGCCTACCCTGGACCAGGCCATTATGGTGACGGCCCGGATTCCGCTCATCCTGGCCGCCTTTGCCCGGTTACGCAACGGTCAAACGCTGCTTGAAGCCCGGCCCGACCTCGGTCAAGCCGCCAACTATCTTTATTTGATGAACGGCCAGGCTCCGTCCGAAGCCCAGGAACGCGCCCTTAATTCCTACCTGGTGATGCTGGCCGACCACGGCATGAACGCCTCGACTTTCGCGGCCCGCGTGGTTGCCAGCACCCAGTCGGACCTGGCGTCGTCGGTAGTGGCGGCGATTGGGGCGCTTAAAGGGCCGCTTCACGGCGGCGCGCCCTCGAAAGTAAAGGACATGCTGGAGGAAATTCAGGCGGCGGGCGGCAAAGAGGGTGCGGAGAAGTGGCTGCGGAACAAGCTGGAAAACGGCGAAGTGCTGATGGGCTTCGGCCACCGGGTCTACCGCACGGTTGACCCCCGCGCCGAGGAGTTAAAGGGCATGGCCGAACTGGCCTCGCCCCGGGAGTTCGGGTTCGCCAGTTACATCGAGGAAACGGCCTTGAAACTGCTGGCCGAATACAAGCCGGGCCGCAAAATCTATACAAACGTGGAGTATTACTCGGCGGTGCTGCTCGGTTCGCTGGGCCTGCCGGGCGACTTCTTTACGCCGACCTTTGCTTCGAGCCGGGTAGCGGGTTGGACGGCTCATATCCTGGAACAGGCCGCCAATAACCGCATCATCCGGCCCGAGTCGGACTACACCGGCCCTGAATCGGCTACTTTCGTTCCTCTAGCCAGGCGGTAATTTTTTACAGGGCCGGGTTTTTCGGTATAGCCCGGCCCCACCCCCTTTGCCCCTGTCATTGGGCGCCGCTTTGTTTTGTCATTCCTCAAGATTTATTTAAAAAGTAAAAAGCGGGAAAATTTATAAAATAAAGAAGATGAAGGCTCGCGACTTCATCTTCTGGTAACAGGTTGAATTGGTACAGTTCCGATGCTAGAACTGTAAATAAGGACAGGTGGTCATTA
>CADDZM010000051.1 GCA_902812345.1 Chloroflexota bacterium
AAGGTGGTTAAGAGTAGTTTTCAAAAGGTAATGTTTATTGACAAAGTTAATTAACAATTCTATAATTTGGTTAATTCAATAATCTTTATCTAGTTTCTTTTAGATTCATCCGGTAATTTCTTTTTAAGGGGTCTTTCCGGAAATGTCTTTTAGAAAACTATTAACAAGATTGATAACCAAAGTAATTGGGAGACAAAAATGATTCAAACTGAAGAAGGTAAGGCCGCTAAAGAGCGCCGCCATTTCCGTCCCAAAATTGCCCAGAGCGCCCTTGAATTGATGGGCAATACCCCCCTGGTCCGCCTTAACAAAGTGACCGAAGGGTGTGTGGCAAACGTTTTCGCCAAACTCGAATCTTATAACCCCGGTTTTAGCGTGAAATGCCGCATCGGGGTAGGCATGATTGAAGACGCTGAAAAGCGCGGGGTGATAAATAAAGACACCTTGATTGTCGAGCCGACCAGCGGAAACACCGGGATTGCCCTGGCCTGGGTCTCGGCGGTAAAAGGTTATAAACTGACGCTGGTTATGCCTGACACCATGAGCATTGAGCGGCGTCTGTTGCTCAAAGGGTACGGGGCGGACCTGGTGCTGACTCCGGGGGCGGAAGGTATGCCGGGCGCAATCCGCAAGGCAGAAGAAATATTGGCGGCAACCCCTAACTCCTGGATGCCCCAGCAATTCAAGAACCCGGCCAACCCGGAAATTCACCGCAAAACAACCGCCCTGGAAATCTGGGACGATACCGACGGCGAAGTTGATATACTGGTCGGCGGGGTTGGCACAGGCGGCAGCATTACGGGCGTGGCCCAGGTTATCAAACCGCTCAAGCCAAGCTTTAAAGTGGTCGGAGTTGAGCCTTCAGCCAGTCCCGTCCTGAGTGGCGGCAAGCCTTCTCCGCACAAAATCCAGGGTCTTGGGGCCGGTTTCGTGCCGGACGTGCTGAATATGAGCCTGGTTGATGAAGTTTTCCAGGTGACCAACGAGCAAGCCATTGATACCGCGCATGCCCTCATGCGCCAGGAAGGCTTGCTCGTTGGTATCAGTTGTGGGGCCGCTGCTTACGCCGCAATCCAGGTAGGCAAGCGCCCGGAAAACGCCGGTAAAAATATTGTAGTCATTTTGCCGGATACGGGCGAACGCTATCTTAGCACCGTGCTTTTTGCCGACATTCGGGAACAACTTCAGTTAACCTAAAAACGCGCTTTCAAGCCGGAAGGTAATTACAACCAATGAAAATCTCGAGCAAAGGTGAATACGGTCTCAGGGCGCTTTTCGACCTGACCTTGCATTACGACCAGAGTCCCCGGCGCAGCCGTGAAATCGGGGAGGCCCAGAGCGTACCGGAAGATTACCTGAACCAGTTACTGATTACTTTGCGTAAGGCGGGGCTTATCAACAGCCTGCGCGGACCCCAGGGCGGACATATCCTGGCCCGCCCGCCGCAGCAAATAACCCTCCTTGAAATTATCCGAGAACTGGAAGGCGACATTTCACCGATGGCTCACTCGGTTGAACCAACCCCGATTGACAAGGTTTTGAAGGACATCTGGCAATCGGTCGAGGACGAAACGGTTAAAATCCTGGGCGCAATCACCCTTGAAGACCTGGTGGAACGTTATAACCACAAGCAAGAGCAGGTTATGTACTACATTTAACCTACCTTGCCCAAAATCCCAGACCCCGGTTTCCGGGTGGCGGAAAATAAACCTCTTGTGCTAAATTAGTTTTATACTATCGCAGCAGGAGGTTTCTTTATAATTGCACGCTCAACCGCAAACCGTTAAATTACACCATTTGGCTTAGTGTTTTCGTTCGGTTTGCTGGTAAAATAGGCCGGTAAACGTGTTAATTTAGCGTGTTTGAGGAGATTAGCGTGCTTGAACTGGACCAAATTTCAGCCCGGAAAATTATGCTGGCAGCCCTTGGACTGGCCCAACCGGCCAACAAAAAGGCTACCAAAAAGGATGTACTGGAAACTATCCGGCAGATGCACCTGCTTCAGCTTGACACCATCAGCGTGGTAGAGCGCAGCCATTATTTCGTCCTATGGAGCAGATTGGGCGGCTACCCGCTGGCCTGGGTAGACGAACTTCTGGAAGAAGGGCGGCTTTTTGAATACTGGAGCCACGCCGCCTGTATGCTTCCGGTGGAAGACTACCCGCTCTACCGCCACCGGATGCGGACCCGTGAATACTATGCCAGGTGGATGGCCGAACACCAGGACGAAGTTGCTAAAATCATGGCTTTTGTCCGCGAAAACGGCCCCGTCCGTTCGGCGGACTTCGAGCGGCCGGAAGGCCGGAAGGGCGCGGGTTGGTGGGACTGGAAGCCGGAAAAAGTTACCCTGGAAATACTTTTGGGGGCGGGAATCCTGGCTGTCGCCAAACGCCAGGGTTTTCAACGCTTTTACGATTTGCAGGAGCGAGTTTTCCCCGGTTGGGACGATGCTAATATGTTCGCTGAAACTGAAATCGAACCGGCTTTCACCCGCAAAGCAACCCTGGCGCTGGGAGTAGCGCAACTGCCCTGGATTGCCAATTATTTCTACCGCTGGCAAAAAAAGAACACCGTTGCCTCCCTGAAAGCGCTGTTGGAAAGCGGCGAAATCGAAGAGGTCAGGGTAGAAGGCTGGAAGCAACCGGGCTACCTCCACCGGGATAATTTACCACTGATTGAGGCGATACTGGCCGGGGAAGGCAACTTTGATTTTGAAAGGACCACCCTGCTTTCGCCTTTCGATCCGCTGATATCCGACCGCGAACGGGCTTTGACCACTTTCGGTTTTGACTATAAAATTGAATGCTATACACCTGAAGCAAAGCGGCGTTATGGCTATTTTACCCTCCCAATTTTGCACAAAAGCCAACTGGTAGGGCGAGTGGACGCCAAGGCTTTCCGCAAAGAGAAAATTTTCGAGGTTAAAAAGCTGCATCTCGAGCCAGGTGTAGCGATTACGGACGAACTGGCCTCGGCGCTTATCGGAACTTTTCAACGATGCGCGGACTGGCACAAAACCCCGCAGGTTGTGGTCAGGTGGTCAGACCCGCCGGAACTGGCCGGATTATTAACCGGCATCCTGGCGGGGCAGTGGATACAGCGGTCTAAATTTCAGGGATGGAGCGAAAATGGAAAAGCGGACCTTGGGCAGCAGTGGGATTGAGGTTGGAAAAATTGGCCTCGGCTGCATGGGAATGAGTTGGCTTTACGGTAAAGGTGATGACGTCGAGTCTATAAAAGTTATTCACCGGGCTATCGAGTTGGGCGTGACGCTGTTCGATACCGCCGACGCTTACGGCCCTTTTACCAATGAAGAACTGGTCGGCAAAGCTCTTAAAGGCTACCGGGACCAGGTGACGCTTGCCACCAAGTGCGGCCTGGTCGTGACCGACCGCGAACACCACACTTACGCCCGCAACGCCAGACCTGATTATATAAAAGCGGCCTGTGAAGGCTCGCTAAAGCGGCTCGGCGTCCAGGTGATTGACCTCTACCAGTTGCACCGGCCCGACCCGGAAGTGCCAATCGAAGAAAGCGTGGCGGCGCTCGCCGAACTCGTCAAAGAGGGCAAAGTCCGGGCGATTGGCCTTTCGGAATGTGACGTGCCGACCCTTGAACGAGCTTACAGGGTTTATCCTTTTGCCACCCTGCAATCCGAGCTTTCGCTATGGACCAGGGATGCCTTACCGGAGGTTTTGCCCTGGTGCAAGGCCCATAACGTGGCCTTTTTGCCGTTCTCGCCGCTTGGCCGGGGCTTTCTGACCGGGCAGTACCGCAGCGCCGGCAGCATAGACCGGAACGATTTCCGGGCCAATATGCCTCGCTTCCAGGAAGAAAATCTAAAAACCAACCTGGGAATGGTTGAACGGGTTGAAGCGGTCGCAGCCCGGTCAGGCGCGACACCGGCCCAGGTAGCCCTGGCCTGGGTGCTGGCCCAGGGCGAACAGGTTATGCCTATTCCGGGAACTAAACGCCTGAAATATCTAGAAGAAAACCTGGGCGCGGCTACCCGGGAACTTTCCGCCGCTGATTTAGCCGAACTCGATAGCTTGCCGCCGCCCGCAGGCAGCCGCTACCAGGTCAGCCCCTAAATGTTCTTACTTGTCCTGAAGTTAGTATTGACGCCCCTGCTGATTGGAATGGTCAGCCTGGCCGGGCGTAAATGGGGGCCGGGCGTTAGCGGTTGGCTGACCGGGCTTCCCCTGACTTCGGGACCAATCGCGCTCTACCTGGCCCTGGAACGCGGTTCGGGCTTTGCGGCAGGCGCGGCGGGCGGTACCCTGGCCGGGCTTATCTCGGCGGCGGTCTTCTGCCTGGTCTATTACCGGCTTTCCTTCAAGATTAACTGGCCCGGTTGTCTCCTGGGTAGTTGGGCCGCGTATTTTTTAGCAACCTTTGTCTTTCAGGAAATAACCCCGCCTTTACTTTTAACATACCTGGCGGTCACCGCTACCCTGGCCCTTGCCGCCTGGCTGATGTCGGCTGGAAAGAACCGCAGCCAGACCGGAGAGGCGATTAAAGCCCTTGTCGCGCCTCGCTACGAGTTAGCCTGGCGCATGCTTATCGCTACCGCCTTTGTAATCACCCTTACCGCCAGCGCCGACATTTTAGGCGCGCGGTTGAGCGGGCTACTTGCACCCTTCCCCATATTCGCCAGTATCCTGTCCGCCTTCACCCACCACCTGCAAGGACCGAAATCCGCCCGCGTGTTGCTTCAAGGAACCGTAACCGGGGCTTTTACCTTCGCCATCTTCTTTTTGTGTTTCGGCGGGCTGGTCGAGCCGGACGGCCCCGCGCTAGCTTTCGGATGTTCGCTCCTGGCGGCGGTCCTGGCCCAGGGCTGCTCAATCTGGCTGGTGCGTTATTCCCGGCGCAGACAGCTTGCCTGAAAACGACGATATCTTATTTTCGTTTGCGGTTCTTCTTCTGGGAGGCTTTAGCCATTTTTCGTTTGGCTTTGGCCTTTTCTTTTGTTTTATTGGTGGTTGTGCTTACATTTCTGCCTCTTAAAGGGACGTAATCGTAGGCGTCGCCTCGACCCTGTTCAGCTATAAACTTAGAGCGTTGGACCACCCGAAATTCTTTTTCAGTCTGGTCGTGTTCTTCTATAGTAATTTGACCTAACTCGTACTGGACGGTGTGCCAGCGAATTATCATTGCATCAACCAAACCTTGCTTAAAAGCTTCCTCAATGGCTGGGAGAGCTTTTTCGGCTTTTAAATCGGTCAGGCTGGCAATTAAAAATCCGTTCAGAGAAGCATGGTTTTTATCCGGCGTATGCAGTCTTTCCAGGAGGACATCAATAACTTTCTCCCTGGTTTGGGGATAATTTGTGGCGATTTGTTCCAGGGCTTCTACCACTACCCCCGCGAACGGATTATATTCTTTTGTATATTCCCTTAATTCATGAGCTAGAGTTGGAATAGCTTCCGGCCCGATTAATCCAAAGACGGGGGTAGAGTTTCCAGAACATAGTCATCTTCCCACTTCATAGCCACCATCAAAGGCTCAATGGCCTGGGTAGCTTTGAGTTGGCCCAGGGCTCTTAAACCATGAAGGGTACCAAAATAAAAATTCTCAGGATGTCTTTCCTCAGTTTGCTCAAAGTACAATTTTTCATCGGTCGCCAGGCGGATAAGTTCCGGGATATCGGCCTCGCTTACCCCATACTCTTTCTGGTAATCGGGCCATTTTTCAGGCTCAACCATATTTTCGGGGAACCCGATTTCTAAAAGTTTTCCTACTGCGCCACTATAGGGTGTCCGTTCCATCTTCTTCCTTTCTACTCCTCTACTCTGTTTCTTTGCTTTTTAAAGAGCTTAACCCGTTTAACTTTCCAATTTTGAAATTTATAATACCATACCAGGTCGAAATATCGCAGAGTTTACGCTTTTGAGGGGCTGTTCTGAAAGTAAAATTGTTTGCCTGAAAAAACCCTTGACAACCAAAACGTTTTGGGTAATAATGAGCCTTAACAGGAAACGGTTTAAAGCTCGTTACGCCTCCTCCCAAAACGTTTTGGTTATCTTCACACTAATTTTTGGGAACCGGACAACCCATTTTCTATACTTCTTGGTGTCCTGTAGGCACAACATATCAAGAATACCTTTCGCCTAAACGCTAAACATGCCGTTCTAGAATTTTGGCTTTAGGTTTTTGATTCCAAGTAGCGGACTTGAGGTTTTTAAAGAGGAGTTACAAAGACGTGGCTACTATTTTTGACATCGCCAAAAAAGCCGGGGTTTCCATAACTACGGTCTCGCGGGCTTTAAACGGCTACAGTGATGTAAATGAAAATACCCGGCAAATGATTGTCCAGATAGCCGAGGATTTAAAATACTATCCTAATGCCGCCGCTCGCAGTCTCCAGGGCAAGAAAACCAATACGATCGCCTTTGCGCCGCTCCTAAATGATCACCTGGAAGCGGAACCCTTCTTTAAAGAATTTACGGGTGTACTCGCCCTCGCCAGTTTTAAACACGACCTTAGCCTGCTGGTCACGCTGGTTGGACAGAACCGCAACCTGCAAGAAATCTACCGGGAACTGGCCGGGACTGGTCGGGTCGACGGCGTAATCCTGGCCGACATTAAACCCCAGGACGAACGAATTCCTCTCCTGCAGTCTCTCAAAATGCCTTTTGTGGCTTTTGGCCGCTCTATAGATTACGACCGCCTTACATACCCGTTTGTTGATGTTGACGGGAAGGCCGGGGTCGCAAAGGTAGTGGCTTATTTACACAGCACAGGCCACCATAGGATTGCCTACCTGGCCGAATCTTTTACCCTTGCCTACGCCCGCGACCGTTACGAAGGTTACCGCCAGGGCTTAAAAGAAGCCGGGCTGGTCGAAGATACGCGCCTGCTTGCCCTGAATTTACAGAACGAAGAGTCGGTTGCAACCGCTCTAAAACCGATGCTGGACCTGCCGGAAGCCGAACGCCCGACCGCTATCGTCGCCGGAAACGATTACCTGGCTTTGCATTTGCTTGAAGTACTACCAAAGTTCGGTTTCACAGCCGGGCGTGAACCCGGCCAGATTGCCGTTACCGGCTTTGATGATTTACCTTTTGCGTCATTCTTACAACCTGCTTTAACCACCTTGCGCCAGCCGATTACATCAACCTGCACCGTTTTGCTCGATTTGCTGGTAGCCATAATTAAAAACCAGGACAAACCGGCCTCGCTCTTAAATTCCGGGCCGGGTTTGACCCTGTTTGGCCCTAAACAGGTACTGCTGCAACCGGAATTAATCGTTCGGGCTTCGGCTTAACTTAATTTGCTAGAAGGTTATCACCTTGACCGAAACAATTACGCTTAAAGATGACCAGATGTTTCTGGTAAGTGATACGGCCGGTGAAATTAAAAACGGTTTAGAAGGGCACGGCCTTTATTTTGAAGACACCCGTTATTTGAGTAATCTGGAATTAACTATTAACGGGCAGGCTCCTCAGGCGCTTAACTACACAGCCGACTACAACATTGCGGCTACTTTTCACCTGAGCAGCCCGTTTTTCTCGCAATTACAACCAACTGACTCAAGCATTTCACAGGCCCAGACCGCCGTCGCCCACGCCGTAAGTATCATTCGCAAGCGCCTGGTCCAGGACGGCCTTCTGGAAGAATTGAAATTTACCAATTTCCACCCCGAACCGCTAACCGTGGACTTTTCGCTTAAAGTCAGCGCCGATTTCGCGGATATTTTCGAGGTGCGCGGCTACCCCCGCCACCTGGAAGGCAGCGCGGCGCGGGTGGAAGTGCGCGACAACGGCCAGCGGCTGGAATTTCGCTCGACCCCGGTCAAACCGGAAGTCCCGGCCCGCACGCTCGGATTTGAAAGCAGCCTTGCGCCTCAGTCTTACAAAATCAATGAACTGGTCAGCCCGCACAACGGCCTGGTCTTTTCCCAGGTCGCCCTGGACTACCACCTCGAACTCCAAACCGGCCAGGCGGTAACACTTAACCTGAAGGTCTGCCCCGGTAAAACCCGTCACAGCGCCGGGGAGAAGAAATTAACAGACGCCGAGTTCGCAAAGCTGGTAGCCCAGGCTCACGCCACTTTCGAGCAGTGGGAAAAAGAGTGTACCCGGGTGCAGAGCAACGATTACCTGTTTAATCGCCTGATGCGGACCAGCCGCCTTGATTTGCGCTCGTTGCTCCAGCGTTCCGGCGAGTATATGGTTATGACTGCGGGGTTGCCCTGGTACTTCTCGTTTTTTGGCCGGGACAGCCTGATTGCCTCAATTCAGACCCTTAGCCTGAATGTAAATATCGCTAAAGACACTTTGCGGGTGCTCGCTCAATACCAGGGTAAAGAATTTAACGATTGGCGGGACGAAGAACCGGGTAAAATTCTGCACGAACTCCGTCGGGGGGACATGACCCTCAGTGGCGAAATGCCGCACGGGCCTTATTACGGCTCGGTGGATAGCACCCTCTTGTTTATCTGGTGTTACGCCCTGACATTAGATTGGACCGGCGACCGCGAATTTTTCAAAGAACTGTGGCCTGCCGTCGAAAAAGGGCTGGAATGGGCTTCACACTACGGTGACATTGACGGCGACGGTTTTATAGAGTTCAACCGGCGCTCGGAACGCGGCATTTTACACCAGGGCTGGAAAGATAGCGACGAATCTATGGGCGGTTCGCTGGGACCGCACCCCACCGGGCCGGTTGCCCTGGTCGAAGTGCAGGGCTATTACTACGCCGCCCTGACCGCGACCGCCCGCGTTTTGCGCCGTTTCGGTGACCCGGACCAGCAAGCCCTGGCCGAATCGCTGGACACGCAAGCCGGGCGCTTGAAAGAGGCTTTTAACCTCAAATTCTGGTGGCCGGAAGAAAACTTTTTCGCCCAGGCGCTCGACGGTCAGAAGGAACAGGTCCGTAACATTACCTCAAACCCCGGCCACTGTCTCTGGAGCGGTATCGTGGACCAGCACAAAGCCGCTGCCGTGGTCGCCCGGTTAATGCAGCCGGATATGTTAAGCGGCTGGGGCATTCGGACAATGAGCGCGCTCGACCACACCTATAACCCGATGAGCTATCACAACGGCAGCGTCTGGCCGCACGATAATTCCCTGATAGCGGCAGGTTTGCGGCGTTACGGCTTTGATAAAGAAGCCCTGGCCCTGGTCGAGCAATTGCTGGCCGCCGCCACGACTTTCCCTGACAGCCGGTTGCCCGAACTCTATTGCGGCTTTCCCCGGGTGGAAGACGGCATCGAAGAAGCCGCCCCGGCAGCTTACCCGGTGAGTTGCAGCCCGCAGGCCTGGGCCGCCGGGTCCGGACCTTTTCTACTGCAGACTTTGCTGGACCTGCAACCGGACGTTGATACGCTTACCGTCCGGGCCAACCCGGTTCTACCGGCCAGCCTTGAAAATTTAACCCTGCTCGGATTGCGTACCGGCAACAGCCGGACCAAGCTGACTTTCTGGCACGATCCTACAACCGGGGAAGTCCAGACTCTATCTACGCGGAGCGAAGAGTCCCCGGCGCACCCTGCAACGTTTTACAGGTAAACCGTTCCGGTTTTAACGGCCGGAGCGGCCAAAAACTCGAACAAGCGTTGGTTTTTTAACATTTAAGCCCGGACTGGTGCCAAACCACCCTGGCTCATAAAAGGAGGAGACAAAGATGTCACGTATATCACATATACGGCGACTGAGCTGGCTTGGGATTTTCTCCCTGCTGGTTACGTTGGTACTATCCGCTTGCGGTGATAATACCGCAGCCCCGACAGCCGGCGCGGCCCTGACCACTGCCCCGGCGGTGGCTACCACGGCTGCTTCCGCCACCACGGCTGCTTCCGCCACCACGGCTGCTTCCGCCACAACAGCCGCGTCCGCTACTTCGGCTGCTGCCGCTACGACTGCCGCCGCTGCTTCCACTGCCGCCGCTGCTGCTACGGCTGCTGGCGCGGCTACCACGGCTGCAAATGCCACGACTGCTGCGGCCGGTGCAGCCGCGACCTTACCCGCCAACTACAACAAAATGAACACCGCTGTTAAAGGCGCCGTTCGGTTTGGCACCTGGGAAGGCGGCGACACCATTACCCAGATTAACCAGGTCATTGACGCTTTCAAGAAAATCTACCCCAATGTAGACGTGAAACTGGAAGCGGTCCCGACCGATTACGGCACCAAGCTGCAAAACCAGATTGCCGCCGGTAATGCCCCCGACGTTTTCCAAATTGGTGACGGCGATGCTCGTCTTTTCGTAGACAAAGGCGGCGCGGAAGACCTGACCCCCTACATCACCGGACAGTACAGCCTCGACCAGTCAATTTATTACGAAAACGTTTTGAACATTGGTAAAGTTGACAACAAACTTTACTACATGCCCAAAGACTGGACCGGTATGGGCGTTTATTACAACAAAAAGTTGTTTGCCGCCGCCGGTATCACCCCTCCCGCCAATGGAGACTGGACCTGGGACCAGTTCCGCGATATGGCTAAGAAGTTGACCAAAAAAGACCAGGAACAGTGGGGCGCGATGTACTTCGACCAGATCAATCACCGCGACATTTATCCGATTCTTCTGGCGAACGGCGCTGATTTCTTGAGCCAGGACGGCACCAAAATCCAGGGCGTCCTGGACTCTGATGCCGCTATCCAGTCTTTCAACTTCCCAAATCAGATGATTTACACCGACCAGTCCATGCCAGACCTTAAGTACATCAAGAGCAATGGCGGCACCGACCTGTTTAACAATGGCAAAGTCGGCATGGAAATTTTCGCTTACTGGTCTATGGCGGACTACCTCGGCGCGAAACCGCTGGACTTTGACTGGGGCACTTTGCCGCTGCCGCACATGACCGGCAAAGCACCGACCAACGTTATTTACTGGGCTGGTCTGGCTATGAACAAAAAGAGCCAGAACAAAGACGCCGCCTGGGAATTTCTCAAATTCCTCTCCGGCCCCGAAGCCGGTCGTATCCGAAAACAGTTTAGTATCAAAGCCGTCGCCCAGGAACTAGTGGCTAAAGAGCCGCGCTATGCTCCGTTCACCTCGATTGCGGCCCAGTACTTCACGCCGTTGCCGGAACTGCGTACCCGCTTCTTCAACGATACCATCGGCAAGTACCTTGACAAAGGTCTTGAAGATGCGCAGTTGGCCGATACCAAAGATTTCACGCAGGTTGTGAAGCAGGCCGCCGCCGACTCCCAGAAAGAGTTGGACCGGCTTAGAGCGCAAGGCTCGTAAGTTTCTGGTAAACCTGGCTATTTGATAGCCGGGTAGCTACCTGGAGCGGTTTAACCCACAAGTTAGGCCGCTCCAAGCTTATTCTTTGTAAACGCACAAAAAAGTAACCGGGGTTTTATTCCGGCAAATAAACATTGTTGTTTAGGGAGAAAAGGGATGGCTGTAATAAATGAAACCCAGGTCAACCGCCCGGTAAAAAAAAGAACGGCGACCCAACGTAAACGGGGTGAAACATTAGCTTTTTACGCCTTTATTTCCCCCTGGTTAATCGGATTTATATTTTTAACAGCCGGACCAATGGTCGCAACTCTGGGGTTCAGCTTTACCTATTATGACCTGGCCTCGCCGCCGAGGTGGGCCGGTCTGGATAATTATACCCATGCTTTTACCGACCCCGACTTCTGGCAATCTCTCAAAGTAACCGGGCTTTTTGTCCTTTTCTACCTGCCTTTAAGTATTATCCTGGGGCTTCTAATCGCCATTATGATGAACCAGAATATAAAAGGCATTGCCATTTTCCGCACCATTTACTATATGCCGGTGGTGGTGCCTGCGGTCGCCAGCGCCGTATTATGGCTGTGGATTTTCCACCCCAGCCGCGGCCTGTTAAATAACGCCCTGGGCCTTGTCGGTATCCCTAAGAGCCAGTGGCCTTACTGGTTCCTCGACCCCAACTGGGCTTTACCCGCCATCATCATTATGAGCCTGTGGGGCGTGGGTAGCGGCATGATTATCTACCTGGCCGGCCTTAAAGCGATTCCCCAGAACCTTTACGAAGCGGCCTCAATTGATGGAGCGAACCCGGTGCAGCGTTTCTGGAATATCACCATTCCGCAACTATCGCCAATCATTTTCTTCCAGATAATCCAGGGTCTAATCGGCGCTTTCCAGGTCTTTGCCCCGGCTAAAATCCTTTCCCCGAGCGGGTTGGGCGGGCCGAACGGCAGCACCCTCTTTTACGTTCTCAACCTGTACAACGTCGGTTTTGGCGGCAGTCACCAGATGGGCTATGCCTCGGCGCTCTCCTGGATTTTGTTCATTATCATAATGGCCTGTACGCTGGTGGTCTTCCGCAGTTCGTCGGTATGGGTCTATTACGAGACAGAACGCTCCTGATAGAGCGGCCACCACGAAGGAAATAGAGAGGAGAGGAGCGATAAAATGACACCCAGCGCCGAGACTGCCCCATCGAGCGTGATGGCGAACAACCGGATTAGTAGCCGCAAGTTAATTACCCTGGGTTTTACTTACCTGGTACTAATCCTGGGAGCTTTAGTCTTTCTGATTCCTTTTATCTGGACGATACTTACTTCGGTTAAATCTTCCAGCGAAATCAGCAGCACCACGATAACCTTTTTGCCAAAAGGAGATTGGCACTGGGAAAACTTTAGCAAAGTATTTACCAACCCCGGAATAGACTTCCCGCGCTACCTGCTCAACACGATTTTCGTGATTGTGGGAATTCTCATAGGCAAAGTTATTTCCTGCACCCTGGTCGGGTACGGCTTTGCCCGCTTCCGCGCGCCGGGCAAGAACATCCTTTTTATCGCCATGCTCTCAACCATGCTACTTCCCAGTTATGTCACCCTGGTCCCAACCTACCTGCTCTTTACCCAGATTTTCCACTGGGGCGACAGCTTCTTGCCCCTGATTGTGCCGCACTTCTTCGGTGAGGCTTTCTATATCTTCCTGATGCGCCAGTTCTTTATGGGGTTGCCCTACGAACTGGAGGAAGCGGCTACCATTGACGGGGCGGGCCGGTTCCGCATTTTCATTCAGATTATGCTGCCGATGGTTACTCCGGCAATTGTAGCAATGTGTGTCCTTACTTTTATGGGAGCCTGGAACGACTATTTTACCCCGTTGATTTACCTCAACGACCCCAGCAAATACACCCTGGCTCTCGGCTTGCAGTTCTTGCGCGATAATACAATCGGCGTGAACAATAGCGGCTCGGTCGGCCAACTCAATGTCTTGATGGCGGGCGCGCTGGTTATGATTATTCCAATGCTGCTAATCTTCTTTGTAGCGCAGAAGTTTATCATCGAAGGCGTAAGCATTACCGGTATGGGTGGACGGTAGTTTAAAAATAGGCCTGGCCCTGGCCGGGTAGCTGGAAAGCCGGGTGAGAAGGACGCCTGGCTTTTTCTTTCGCGCCGAACAAAATTTTTTGAAACGGATGGAGAATTTTATAATGGCTACGAGGGGAACTTTGACTTATTTGGACCAATTTTCGGAAACGGTTAAAGAGAATTTAAACCGGCCTTTTACGGTCAGCGGGCGGCGCGGTTACCTGGTGGGGCATATGGACGGCTCTTTTCCCGACCTGGGCCACCATATTCCGGGTGAAATGGGCGGCCTGTGGGTACCACCGGTCAAGCTGGCCGATGGCTGGTGGTTCGGCCTGCGTGAGACCGGGAGCAAGGGTGAATGGCAATGGCTGTACGGCCAGAACGCCCGAAGCTTTACCATATCACCGGGAAAAGCCAGGCGGGAATTTTCGGTTAGAGTGGGGGAGAACGAAATAAAGGCCACCCAGGAATTTTTCATGGCGGCATACGACCCGGCTTTCTTCGTCAGCCTGACCCTGGCGAACCCTACTAACCGGACCTTGAAACTGGATTTGAACTGGCTGGTGCGTTTTGAAATCAGGGGCGCATGGTGGAGCGAATGGCCTGACCGTCCGGATACAGCCGTCTACAACCCGGCCGACGGTTCTATTGTTGCCAGGGACTCTCTAACTGGAGACTGGGGCGGTTATATTTGCGGGGATATGTTTCCTCAAAATTGTGAAGTTGGGGCTAACCTGTGGGGGCCGGAAAAGACCGGGTCGGTCAAAGGCTCTGACAACCGGCCTGAAGGCATCCTGCGCAATCCTGAAGAATTGCAGGGTGAAGGGGTTTCCGGCCAGCTAACCTACTCGGTCGAACTCGCGCCCAACGCCAGCCGCACTCTCAATTTTGTTATTGCCGGCAGCCATCAGTTTGACGAAAAACAGTTGGAATGGGCCGGCCAACTCCTGGCAAACCGCGAAAGGCTTTTAGCTGAAAAGCTGGCCGGGCAGAAAGAGTTGCTGGAAAGAACACCCCGCCTCAACGCGCCAAAGGCGCAATACAAACATATTTTTGACGGCTCGGCCCTGTGTATGGATATGCTAACCCTGGATATGCCGCACCTGGGCCTGGGAATTATGGCCGGGCTACAGGGGTTTGCCTGGTACTTTGGCTGCGATACCTATTATTCGGTAAGCGGCCTGCTTGTTTCCGACCAGGCTAAAACGGCCCTGTCAACCCTTAAACTGCTGGCTAATTACGGTAAACAGCAGCGCGGGCGTATCCCTCACGAAATCGTCCAGACCGGCGAGCTGTTCAATCCGGGCAACCAGATTGAAACGGGCGAGTTCGCCACTTCGGTCGAGCGAGCCTTCCGCTGGACCGGCGACCGCGCTTTCCTGAACGAGGTTTACCCGGTGGTCGTAGAAGGTATCTTTAAATTTTTGCTGGAGGATAGCGACCCGGAAGGCACTTTGCTGCCGGAGGGACCGGGCATTTTGGAATTAAGCTCGGCTGCGCGGGGCCGGAAACTCGATGTATCCGCCGGGCTGTACCAGGGCTTGCAATCGCTGGCCTACCTGGCCGGGGTGATGGGTGATGACGCTACCCGGCAGCGTTGCGAAGACCTTACCGAAAAGGTGCGCGAACAGATTGAGAAACATTTCTGGGATAAAGACCAGGAAGAATACGTCTGGCGGATTGAACACGATTTGAGCATTCGACCTGGCGAACCGGCCCACGGCTTTGTAAATCTGGAATTTGGTGTGGTTAAAGACACCGACCGGGCCAGGAAAATGTTTGAGACCGTGGAAGGGCCGAAACAGACTGGTCCGCGGGGCGTCATTCTACCCGGCTCGAAAGATTTCGTGATGGCGATACAAAACGCAATAGTGGCACTGGCTGAGTTCCGCTACAACCGCCCCGACGAAGGTTTGCGCTACCTGCAATACTGCGCCGACGAGTACGCTTACTATATGCCCTGGGCCATCCCGGAATTTATCGGCCACGATTCCTGCTTTATCCAGGCCTGGTCGAGCGCGACCTTTAACTGGCTGGCCGTCCAGGGCTTTTTCCGGCTCAATCCCGACCCAGCGTGCCAGACCATCGAGGTCAGGCCGCAACTGCCTTCCAGTTGGCCTTATCTGGAGGTGAGAAATCTCAGGCTGTGGGACACCGCCTACAACCTGCGATTAGACCGCCAACCGGCCGGCGAAATCAAGTTTAGCTGGCAACTGGGCGAAGCAAACCCCGGCGCAACCCCGGCTAAATTCGAGGTTATTACCGATACAACCGTCCCGGTGAGCTTCGTTTAGCCAAGTCACTTTACCGAAATTAAAATGCTACTTGTTGCAGCAGGTAGCATTTTTAATGCTACAAATTTGCAAAAAAAATGCTACAATTGTATCAAGGATTAAGTAAAAAGGATAGGGAGAGCATAATGGCACAACCTGTAAATGACCGTCTTTATACTGTTGAAGAATATTTATCTCTTGAAAATCTAAATCTTGAGAAGCATGAGTATTTTCATGGTGAAATCTATCAAATGTCCGGCGGTTCGCCTGAACACGGACTTGTAATCGGAAATACGATTTATACTTTAAAAGCAGCTTTACAAGGCAAACCCTGTAGAGTATTTAGCAGCGAAGTTCTTATTAGAGTAGAGACCCAAAACCACTATTCTTATGCTGATGCGTCAGTAATCTGTGGCCGCCCTGAAGACGACCAGATTGTAAACAACCGGATGCTTACAAACCCACAACTTACCGTAGAGGTTTTATCACCAGGTACCGAAAATTATGACCGGGGTACAAAATTCCAGCTATATAAAAACATTTCTTCCTTTAGAGATTACTTATTGATTGATAGCCGGAATATTTATGTTCAGCACTATCAAAAATAAACAGCAATACCTGGCAAGAAAAGACTTATAATAAGCTTGATGACATTATTTATTTAGAAAATTTTGGGGTTAAAATATCAGTAAAGGATTTGTATGATGAAGTTGAGCTAGAACCTGAAATTACTATTATTTAAGGTTTAAGCCTTTTCCCCGTTAAGGCGTTACAAATAGAAAACCAGCCCCAATGGTAAATATTAAGGCTGGTTTTTATATGATAGCTGCCGGTAGTCTGGCGGTTACCAGGCGTAGGCTTCAGGAGCTTTGCCGCCGGGTCCGGGGAAAATCTGGTCGAGATTTTTCATAGTTTCCTCGGATAGCTTCAGGTCCAGGGCATGCAGCGAACCGCCAAACTGGTCCGACGAGCGCGGCCCGATAATCGGGGCGGTCACGACCGGGTTAGACAGCAGCCAGGCCAGGGCAACATCGGCCGGTTCCTCGCCCAGGTCAGCGCAAAGCTTCTCGTAGGCTTCCAGTTTTTCCCGGTTCTGCTCAATGGTCTTTTGCATTCGTTCTTGCGAGCGGCGGCCTTCGCTCTGCTTTTTAAGGACCCCGCCCAGGAGGCCCCCACCCAACGGGCTCCAGGGAATTAAACCAAGCCCATAATCTTCACAGGCCGGGATAACTTCAAGTTCAATCATCCGGGCGTTGAGGTTGTAAAGGCTTTGCTCGGATACCAGCCCCAGGAAATGGCGGCTTTTGGCGATTTCATTGGCCCTGGCGATATGCCAGCCCGCGAAATTGCTGCTACCCACGTAAACAATCTTGCCTTCGCGCACCAGTTGTTCCATGGCCTGCCAGATTTCTTCCCAGGGCGTGTACCGGTCCACGTGATGCATCTGATACAGGTCAATGTGGTCAGTTTGGAGCCGTTTCAAACTTCCTTCAACGGCCCGTTTAATATTGACGGCGGAGAGTTTTGAAAAGTTAGGCCAGCTACCCATATTTCCGTAAACTTTAGTCGCAAGCACCACTTTATCGCGCCGCCCGCCGCCCTGGGCAAACCAGCGCCCGACAATCTGCTCGGTAATGCCTTCGCCGGTCTTGCCGCCGTAGACATTGGCCGAATCAAAGAAATTTATCCCCTGCTCCAGGGCTTCATCCATTATTTTGAAAGCATCTTCTTCGCTCGTCTGGGTGCCGAAATTCATAGTTCCCAGGCAGAGGCGGCTAACGCTCAGGCCGGTGCGCCCCAGGTGTGTGTATTGCATAAAAAATTCGTTCCTTTCTCAATCCCGCATAATCAAAAAGTATTTAGGGTAAGCAGTAACGTTTCCAGATATACCAGGCGATTATACTCTAATACTAAACCCATAATTATAAATTTGCGTTCTCACTTTCTAAGACTGGTTGTTTCCTTTGTGAGATGCTAACTTTTCCGCCAGCGCCGCCCGATTAAAAAAGACAAAACGCCATCGAACACGAAAAGAAAGAGACCCTGAACCATAAAAGCAAAGCCAATTCCCGCCTTACCGGGTTTATCCTGGGCCTGACCGTCTCGCCGGATAAATCCACCGATTAAAACATAAATTACATCCAGAAACACATTAACCAGCAAAATAAGAAAAATATTGCGTGCATTCTTTTTCCAGCTATCTTGCCCCGGTTCCGGCTCACCTGTCACTTCTTCCGAAGACCCGACCAGGTTTTCGGCCAGTTGGGCCAATTTTTTACGGTAACCGGCCTGCGAAATCCCGGCAATAAGGGAGTTTACCAGGCCCCAACCGAGGCATTGTAACCAGAATTGCCGCCGGAATTTATCGCGGCTTATTGCACTGCCAACCGCGCCCACCACCATGTTTAAAATGCCCCAGCCGAGGAGTATCCCCATACTGTTATGGACAAACCGGTAAAACTTTTCTGCCATCCCAAAGCTCCTTTTATCAATTTTTCTAAACCGGCCCCCATAATAACACCACCGGCCCGGAAGGTCTAAAGTCAGGGTTTGTGCTGGAACCGCCAACTTACTATAATGGGCGGTGAATAACCTGAAGGCCAGTAATTAAATGAAAGATTGGAAGGGAAAATTGGCGGAGTTAAATCCGGTCGAAGTAAGGAAAAAGTGCAATAAGTTTCTTTCAGGACATTACCCTAAACCGCAGCGAGAATGGCTCGAACAGTTAGCCGCCTCACCGCTAACGGAAGAAGGCCGGGATGCCTATAGCAACGGGCCTAACATCGAAGCCCTTGAAAAAGAGGTCGCCGGACTGCTCGGAAAAGAGGCGGGCCTGTGGGTTCCAAAAGGCATCACCGCCCAACAAATGGCCTTGCTGGTCTATGCCGACCGGGCCAGGTGCCGTAATATCGTCCTTCATCCAAAAAGCCATATCGAACTGGACGAGTCGGACGCCTACGAAAAGTTGTCCGGGTTAAAGGGCATCCGGGTAGGCAAAGACCACCGTCCTTTTACCGCGGCTGACCTGGAAAAAGTTACCGAGCCGCTGGCGGCGGTCACGGTCGAGCTACCTTTGCGGCGGGCGGGCTACAAGCTGCCAACCTGGGAAGAATTGACCGCTATCGCCGAATGGTGCCGTTCGCGCAAGGTGCCTTTGCATTTCGATGGGGCCAGGCTCTGGGAAGCCGCGCCCTTCTACAACCGTTCCCTGGTCGAGATTGCCGCCCTGGCCGATTCGGTCTATGTATCGTTTTACAAAGGGCTGGGCGGCCTTACCGGGTGCATCCTGGCCGGGCCGGCCGACTTTATAAACGAAAATAAAGTCTGGCGCCACCGTTTTGGCGGCGATTTATTTACCGCGTTCCCCTATATTATTTCGGCTATCGAAGGTTTGCACCATCACCTGCCCAAAATGAGCGGCTACTACGTGCAAGCCGTGGGGATTGCGGCAGCCCTGGCCGAGTTGCCTGGTGTTATTATTAATCCCGAACCACCTCATTGCAACGCTTTCCAGGTTCTTTTACCCTGCAGTGTAGCCGCTTTGCAAAAAGCCAACCTCGAATTTGCCGACCGCGAAGAAAAGTGGCTTTTCGGGTACCTCGATGAAACCGGCGTGCCGGGGTTTTCAATGGGTGAACTGGTAGTCGGAGAAGCAACCGCCGATTGGAGTACAGGCGAAATCATAGACGCTTTCAAAAAGCTGTTGGAACTCAGTAGAGAAAGTTAGAACTGTTTTGGAAAAATCCTTTTATTTTAACCCGGAGGTGCAGACCCGCCTGAGTGTGGCGGCGGTTGGCCGGGCGCCTCTCGAATATCACCGTAAACTTCCCGGTTACGCGCCTTCCGGCCTGGTAAACGCGAGGGAACTGGCGGCAAAATTAAACCTGGGCAGCCTGTGGGTCAAAGATGAGTCGTGGCGGTTGGGCCTGCCCGCTTTCAAAATCCTGGGCGCTTCCTGGGCCACCTACCGCGCCCTGGAAGAACGCTTCGGCCCTTTTAAGGAGTGGCAAACCCTGGAAGAGATTAAAAACCAACTGGCCGCCTATCAACCTTTATCCCTGGCTACCGCCACCGACGGCAATCACGGGCGGGCGGTCGCCCGGATGGCCCGCTGGTTGGGCCTGGGCGCAAAGATTTTCGTCCCGACCGGGACGGTCGAGGCGCGCATCAAAGGCATTGAAAGCGAAGGCGCCACGGTCACGGTCATAGACGGTACCTATGACGAGGCGGTCGAAAGAGCCTCCCAGGAAGCCAGCGAGCGCTGCCTGGTAATTTCGGATACATCATGGCCCGGTTACGAAAAAGTGCCGGGCTGGATTGCCGAGGGTTACTCCACCATCTTCTGGGAAATTGAAGATTTATTGAAAGAGTGGGGCGAAAGCGGCCCGGACCTGGCGCTGGTTCAGGTTGGGGTGGGCGCGCTGGCGGCGGCAATGGTCGAGCACTACCGCCAACCGGGCCGGGAAAATACTTTGAAAATAGTGAGTGTCGAGCCGGAAGGGGCGGATTGTGCCCTGGCTTCGATGCAGGCCGGGAAAATCGTGACTTTGCCGGGGCCGCACCATTCGATAATGGCCGGGCTAAATTGCGGAACACCTTCGCAGTTAGCCTGGCCGCTTCTTTCGGGCGGGATAAACCTGTTCCTGGCGATACCGGACGCCAGGGCCGTCCAGGGTATGCGCGAACTGGCCGGGGCCGGGATAACCTCCGGCGAAACCGGGGCATCCGGCCTGGGCGGGCTGCTGGAGATTTTGCAGGGAGGGCATTCGGCGGAATTAAAAGAAAAGCTGGGACTGAACGGGAACTCGCGGGTTTTGCTTCTCAGCACCGAAGGCGCGACCGACCCGGCCAATTACGAAAAACTGGTCGGTAAAGTCCCGGCCTAAGCCAGCGGCCCGGCCTGGTTGATTAACTCTTGAAGCTGCCGAGCATTTTTGACCGCCCAGCCGTGCGGGTCGTTATCAAAATAAACGTAGCTCGGACACCCTTCTTTTGCCAGGCGCACGATTTCATCCCGCCACCCGCCAAGTTCAGCGAGCGAGTAATCGTAATCGTACATCCGTCCGCTGCCGTGAAAGCGAAAATAAGCAAAAGGAGCGGTCCGCACCACCGGGGTCTTATAGTTCGGCAAGCTGCTGATGCAATAGGCCACTTTATAATCAGCGAGAGCGGTAAAGAAACGGTCGTTAAGCCAGCCTGGGTCGCGGATTTCAACGGTATGCGGAATATTTCCGGGCAACAGCTTTAAGAATTCCACAAAGCGGTCGTGATTGTAATGCCAGTGGGGCGGCAACTGGTAGAGGACCGGACCGCGTTTATCACCCAGGATGGCGATGCGTTCGTAAAAGTTCGCCATCGCTTCCTGCGGCTCGTGTAATTTCTTCATGTGGGTTATGAGGCGGGGAGCTTTGACCGAAAAAATAAACCTGTCGGGAGAGTTCCGCACCCACGCTTCAAAAGTCTTGTGGCCCGGCAGGTTGTAGAAGGTTGTATTAAGCTCTACTGTCGGGAAGAAGTGACAATAAAATTCCAACCAGCGAGTAGCGGGCAGTTTGGCCGGGTAAAAGACTTCACGCCAGTGTTTGTAGGAATAGCCGGAGCAGCCGATTTTTACCGGGCGGTCGTAAGGCGGGGCGGGCTGCTCTTCTTCCAGCGGAAAAAGGTAATCTTGCATCTGTTAGCCTAAATCAAAGGTCGCGATAACGGGCGTATGGTCGGAAGGGCGTTCCCAGGTGCGCGGTTCTTTATCAATCGTGACCAACTGGCAGGTTTCCAGGAGCGGTTCGGTCGTCAAGATTAAATCAATGCGCAGGCCCAGGTTACGCCGGAACCCGGCCTGCCGGTAGTCCCACCAGGAAAATTCCTGGACATCCGGGTTCAGCTTGCGGAAGCTGTCATATAAGCCCCAGTTTTCAAGGCGCTGCAAAGCCTGGCGTTCGGGCTGGCTGAACAGAATCCGGCCTTCCCAGAATTTCGGGTCGTAAACATCAACCGGTTCGGGCGCGACATTGAAATCGCCCATAAGGGCTAACCGCTCGGTAGGCGCGTACTTGCTGTCAAGATAATTCCGCATCCGGGCCAGCCAATCCAGTTTATAGGCGTACTTTTCGCTGCCGACGCTCTGCCCGTTTGGAACATACACGTTTATGACGGTAACACCGGCTACTTTTACCGCCAGCAACCGGCGCTGGGCATCTTCCAGGTCGTCGGGCAGGTTTTTTTGCAACACTTCCATTTCCGAGGCCAGTTCGTCTTTAACCAGGGTCGCCAGACCGTTGTAGGTGGGCTGCCCGAAAGTGACCGACTTATAGCCGAGCTTTTCAAACTCTCCGGCGGGGAATTTCTCGTCAATGCATTTGATTTCCTGCATTCCAATCACATCGGGCCGCCTGGCCGGGTCGAGGCTTTCCAGCCATTGGGTCGCGATAGGCAGACGAGCGGCAATTGAATTTACATTCCAGGTGGCAATTTTAAGCGTCATTATGATTCCCCGTCTTTTGGGTTGTTTTTAAAAAACCAGCGATTTATTATACCCGTCCTCAATCCTTACCGCTACTCTTTGGTGCCACTTCGGGCAATAGAGGCCTTAAAATTAGCTTGACATTCGAGGCCGAAATTGTTATACTGACCCACGTCAAATTAATATGCGCCTGTAGCTCAGTTGGATAGAGCGTTTGGTTGCGGACCAAAAGGTCAGGGGTTCAAGTCCCTTCAGGCGTACCTTCAATAGCACCTAAAATTACACCATTTTCCGGTGTATTTTTTTTATTTTTAAGAGGTTCTGCAGAGGTTGGATGCTCTCCTCCCAACCAACCCAGGTCTAACTTGATATCCAGCCGGGTTATACTACGTTCACTGTTAAACTCATTTCCCTCCTCGGTACCACCACCAACACCACCCTCATTTGATTCATTGGCAGTGTCAGTAGTTTTGGTTCCATTTTGCCTGCCGCTCCTATCATCTTTCCCCAGGTAAACTACCAGCTGAATATTTAAATCTTCCAGTAACCGGCGGGCCAGGGTAATCCTGGCATCCTCACCCAGTTCGCCTGATGATTTATTTGCTTGTGACAGGTCCAATAGTAGAGTCCTGGCCTGCTTTATAAGCCGGTTATCAAATTCAAAAAGTTTTAAACCATTGTTCCCCTCCCCACTGTTCGAAAACATTTTTATTTTTAATTTTTCTAAATTTGACTGCGCCTGGTCGCGTCTAACTTTCGCCTGGCCAATCATAATTTTTACATCCTGCTCAATCCCTAATTCTGCTGCTGTTGGCAGTTGAAGAGCAAGGTTTCTTATTTGCTCTGTTTCAAGCTGTATGATCTTTTCTAATTCCCCGACCTGACCACTAAACCCACCCTTTTTCTTTTCCCGTTCTTCAGCGAGATGGCCTAATAAGCCTGTTATATATTCGGGTTCCAGGAGCTTCGCGATTGTGGTTAATACAGCACCCTCCAGCCGTTCGGCCCTTATTCTTCTAGTAGCAGCCGGACAGGGTGAAAGTGAGTTCTTAAGGCTCCCGCGCGCTGAACAGTCATAGTACCAGTATTTATATTCAGCTTTTGATGAGGTAAGCTTGCCGCCATTCCAGGCCAAGCCGCAATGACCACAACGGATTAGTCCTGATAAAAGATAGCGGTACCTTGATGGACGGCTATTTTGATAATAACCTGAAGGTGAATGAAGTCTTTTCGGTGACCTTGCGGCTATCAGTTCTTGGACCTTCTCGAATTCCTCTCTGGTAATATATGGCTCGAAGGCACCCTCTTTTATAAATTCTCCGTAGGAGTAAGTGCCGGTGTAGGTAATGGTGTTGAAGAAATCCTTATAAGAATTTTTACCAAGTCCAAGGTGACATTTTTCTTCGATCTCCGAGTAACTGGACCCATTAAGCACCATCTCCCACGCTAGACGAACATTGTTAGCCAGATCTTTATTTGTAGTCTTCTTCCAGTAAGCGTTGAAGCGAGGAGTTCCACGGCGGTTCTGGCCGGTCTGCACTAAATGACGCTCATAACCAACAGGCGGAAATCCTCCGGCTGTAAGTTGCACTTTTTCACCGGTTTCAGGTAAAACATACAGGCCGCCCTCCGTGCCTTCGGGGTGGTAGTTATTTAAAAGAAACCGCTGGGACCGGCGAATATGCTTGGATAAATCACGGCTAAACTGGGCATCTTTAAGAAAGACAATAGTTTCAACCAGCGGTCCAAATTCTCCTTCCGGGATATTGTCGGTAAGTGATTGCACAATATAGCCTGCCCGGCGAATAGTATTGATATAAAACTGGGCATCCATAAATTCACGAGCAAACCGGCTAAAACTCCAGATGAAAAGACCGCAAACACCTTCCCGATGGGCCTGGCCAGTTTCAAAATAAGCTACCATGGCATTGAACTGGTGCCGGTTGCGGGCCGAAGTGCCGGAGCGGGCGGCATCTTCAAATTCCTTCGCTGGAATAAGGCTTCGTTCCCGACAGGCCCGCAACCAATCAGACCGCTGTTCCTCAACACTGCGGTCCTGGTCCTTACCGCCTCAATCTCTAAAATAGCCAACAACCCGATCTCCAGGCTTAAAGGAGCTATTTAGCTCCCGTTTATCAGGTAAGTAGTTTTTATTTTTGGCCACTTATTTTACCTCCAGGTTTAACTGCCTATTTTTCCAGGTAGAGGGTAATGGAAAGTATGGTATCCGTACTAATTATCTAAAGATAGCATTATTATATCATCCTGGGATTTTAGTAAAAGGGGCTGTTATTACTCCTGGTTTCGTTTGTTGTTTACCAAACACAAGATTGCAGGCAATTATTTATCTTGCATTATTATGTCAATCTTCTCTAAAGTTTCTAACAATTTGGCGTAATTTATTCTGGATAGTCCCTCAGTAGCCTGTCAAGCAAGTTTCTACAGGTAAGGTTGTGCCTACATTTCAGGTTAATCATTACAAGTCTTTGTTGACAGACTACTCAGTAGTCTGTCAAGTAAGTCTTTACAGTTATGATAATTCTTCAAAATCAGCCAGTTTAGGGTAAAGCCGTTGCAAAGTGATCCGGGATTGCTCACAAGTGAATTGCCAGTTGATTTTAGCTTCAGCC
>CADDZM010000052.1 GCA_902812345.1 Chloroflexota bacterium
AACCTTGCGCTGGACGGTATGGCGGGCGCCGTTTTTGATTTCGGTTTCTTCCATGGTCGGGACCACAATCCGGTAGATTTTATCCCGCATGTCCATGGACTCGATACGGCGTTCCAGGGCGCGTTTAACCTTGTTTTCATAGCCGGAGTAGGTATGGATAACATACCAGCGGCGGCCCAGGTTTTCCTGCTGCCCGGTGCTTGGAGCCAGCGAAGGCCGTTTGCCCTCCGTTTCAAGAGTCTCGGCAGCGACGGTCAGGTTACGGGTAGTTGGTTCAACCAGCGGGCTGGCCGCCACATCTTCCGAGTCGGCGGTATTGTCGAAAGCCACGCCGCCATCGGAGTCAACCGTTTCCTCGTTGGTCGTGCCGAGAGCGTGTTCGCCTGCTTCCAAAGGTTCTTCCACAGTCGTTTCGGCGGCGGAGTCGCTTTCGAGGTCTATCGGTTCGGCCCCTGCCAGCGCCTCAATGGGCGTACCGCTGGGGTAGCCTTCCTCGGCGGTGGGCAGGTTCGACTTGCCTTCAAAGGCAACTTCGTCTTCGTTATAATCTTCAGGCTGGGTCATTAACGTTTCCTCCCGGCACTAGCCGCCGATTAAACCCTGAAAGGTGGTATACAGGAAGGTCAAAAGCAAATCGAGCGTACCCAGCGCGGCGGCCATAACCGCGGTCAGTGCCAGAACCACTATGGTCAGGTTGCGGGTATCTTTGCGGCTCGGCCATTCAACTTTTTGGACTTCCGAACGCTCATCCTTGACGAAGCGGACTACAGCGGGTTCCTTTGTGGGGTCGTCAAGCAAAGTTTTTTCAGCCATTTGTTTTCTTACTCTTTCTGCTTACCGGCGGTCAGTAACCAGGCGCTAATCAATAAAAGGCCTGGGGCCAGATTCGGCCTGTCTTGCAAAAACGCGAAAAGATGGTTCTTCTAAAGAAGAAATTACTTGGTTTCGCGGTGCAGGACGTGGTCCCGGCAACGGCTGCAATATTTCTGAAGTTCCAGGCGGTTCGGGTCGTTCCGCTTGTTCTTGGAGGTAGTGTAATTGCGCTCCTTGCAGGTAGTGCAGGCCAGGTGAATTACAATTCGGTCCTTCTTAGCTGCCATTTTAAACAGTCTCTTTCTCTAAAAACTTGTCCGGTCTTTTCTAGCGCGGGCCAGGCATTTAAGGAGAGGCAGGCGCTAAAAACAGTCAAAAAAATTCGGGGGTCTTCTCCCCACGAATGGTAGAATTATACTACTTTTTCTTTTTCAGGTCAAGTTACGCCCAAAAGTTTAACCGGGGAAAGGAAAGTAACCAGGAGCAAACCTGTTATTTAAGGCCCGGCTGAAAGCAAAACCTGATTATTGATTACCGGTCAATCAGGTTGGCAAAAGCTAAACCATTTCGGTTAAGCTGGCAATTAAACCGAAATTTGCAAAAACCGGCTGCTTTCACTTAAAGTGTGGTCATGAAAGTGTCTGAACCAGGCATAGTTAATCTCGTTTCTCTGGTTGGAAAAGCGCACCAAACTACACCAACTATATTTAGTCCTGTTTTTATAAAAGTTTTGGGAAGGGAAAGAACACGCCGTGATGGAAAGAGCAAAAATCATAGCCGACCCCGAATTTAAAATCGGTGAGATAGATCCCAGGTTGTTCGGCTCGTTTATTGAACACCTGGGGCGAGCGGTTTACGGAGGCATCTATGAACCGGGCCATTCTACCGCTGACGAAATGGGGTTCCGGCGGGACGTAATTGAGCTTGTGAGAGAAATGAATGTTTCGCTGGTGCGCTATCCGGGCGGGAACTTTGTTTCAGGGTATAACTGGCTGGACGGTGTCGGGCCGAAAGACCGCCGCCCCAAACGGCTTGACCTGGCCTGGATGACGTTGGAACCTAACCAGATTGGCCCGGACGAGTTTTGCGAATGGGCCCGCCGGGCCGGGGTTGAGGTTAATATGGCCGTAAACCTGGGAACAAAAGGGATTGAGGAAGCTCGCAACCTGGTCGAATATTGTAACCATCCCGGCGGCAGCTTTTACAGTGACATGCGGATTGCCAATGGCTTCGTCGAACCGCACCGGGTCAAGACCTGGTGCCTGGGGAACGAAATGGATGGTCCCTGGCAAATGGGCCACAAAACCGCCGATGAGTATGGAAGGTTGGCGGTTGAAACGTCCAGGTTGATGAAGTGGGTAGACCCCACTATCGAACTGGTGGTCTGCGGCAGTTCAAATGCCAGTATGCCTACTTTTGGGGCGTGGGAAGCTACCGTCCTGGACTACACTTACGAACAAATAGATTATCTCTCGCTCCACCAGTATTACAAAAAACGGAATAACGACCTGGAAACTTTCCTGGGCCAGACTATAGAAATGGATGCCTTTATCCATTCGGTTATTTCCATCTGTGATTATGTAGGGGCTAAAAAGAAACTCAAAAGGAAGATGAATTTATCTTTTGACGAGTGGAATGTCTGGTATCAAACCGAAACCGACGAGAAAATAATGAAGCGCGAACCCTGGCAGGTAGGCCCGCCTTTATTTGAAGCGCCTTATTCTCACGAAGATGCCGTAGTGGTCGGCCTTATGTTAATTACCTTGCTTCGCCACGCCGACCGGATAAAAATTGCCTGCATGGCCCAGCTTATTAACACTATTGCCCCGATAAGTACGGTTGCCGGCGGCGGCGCCTGGCGCCAAACCATTTTTTACCCGTTTATGCACGCGGCCGCTTTTGGCAAAGGAACGGTGCTTGATTTACAGGTGAAATCACCAATGTATTCAAACCGGGAGTTTGACGCGGTACCTTTTCTTGACGCGGTCGCGGTACAAAACGAGGCCGGCCGAGAACTAACCATCTTCGCGGTCAACCGCAACCTTACGGAACCCTTACCTTTAGAGGGAGATTTGCGGGGTATAGAAGGCTGCCGGGTGTTGGAACATATTGTTTTAGAAAGTCCTGACTGGAATGCCCGGAACACCCTGGAACAGCCGAATAAGGTTGTGCCGCACCAAGGCGGTAATGCCAGCTTTGAGAACGGCGCTTTGAGCGCGGCGCTACCACCGCTTTCCTGGAACGTGATACGCCTGGTTAAGGCGTAGAATTAAGCCAGCAACTTAAAAACCCCCGGCCACAAACGGTTACCCACCCTGAAAGTGGCCGGGTTTTTATATTCCCTACCCTGACGCCTACCGCCGGTAATCCTCATGGGCGTACCGAAAAGTTGAAGGCCCGGGCAACTTTTCACCCAGCTTAAACTCGCCGGTAGGAGCATACTCAAAAGGCTTTTCACCTTTTGCATAAGGTGTGGCGGCCCGCTTGCGAAGGCATTCGACCAGCACTTGCTGTTTAAGGGGAATGTATTCCAGGTTGTGTGGCCCAAAGGCGGCTTCAATATCGGCCGGGCGGAATTCATAATAGACGGTGCGGCGCATAGCGTTACCGTCACCGGACGGGGAACCGTGGACCAGCTGAATGTTGTGGAAAATAACGTCCCCGGCCTCGATTGGCACCGGGATAGCGTCCGAAGTATCAAAACCAGGCCGCTGGCAGCGTTCTTCGGTCGTTTGCTCGTCCCAGTGATTGCTGGCCGGAATGACCCACAGGCACGACTTTATGTCCGAACGGTCCAGGTAAAAATCCACGTTAAAGATTGGCCGCGTATCGCCAGGATTAGCGGCCAGGGCCGCGTCCCGGTGCCAGGGTACAATCACCCCTTCGTCCGGCACTTTTACTACCATTGAATCCCAGGTCGGAATAAAATTTGGCCCCTGCAATTTTTCGACCGAGCGAAGAATAAAAGGATTTCCCAGCAAGACCTGCATCGGCTCGCTTTTATCAATTACGTACTCAATCCGGCGTAAGAGCTGCTTGCCGGTCTTAACGCCTTTCCCGTACATAAAATCCGGGTCGCCTTTTACCCCGGCCACCCCTTTTTGGTAGAGTTCGAGCATAGCTTGCCGGACGACCGCCAGTTCTTCGCCTGCCACAACCTGCCTTGCTATCAAAAAACCGTTAGCCTGGAAGAAACGGGCCTGCTCATCCGTTATACAATCCTGAGCCTGAGCGTTAGCTTCTACCATTTGCAAATTATTGTCAGCAATGGACACTTTCAAACCTCCCTTACCTTAAAATACCTTAAAATAAAATACCTTAAAATTCGCCCGGTGCGCCAACGGCTGTTTAACTGTAACATCTTACCTCAAAAAGGGCCGGAGGGGTAGGCCCATTCACTTCGCACAGGTTAATGGTAAGACGGTCGGTTGTGACAGGGCGTTCGAGGACCACCGAATTACGGGTCTGGTGATTCTCGGGGTTCTCATAAAGGGTCTGACCGGAACCATCCTGAATCGAGTAATGCTTCACGCAGAAAGGCATTACATTTTCGGGGTGCCCAAGCAAAGCCGACTCCATGGCGTGATCGAAATCGGTATCAAAGCTAAGCTCCACCCGGCTGATAGTCTGGGGTTCGTTCCAACGCAAGGTCAGGGTCGGATGGTCGTCATCGAGCGCGGCCAGCCAGGCGTTTGGCTGAGAGGTGGGCCGGGCGAAACCATTAGTCAGGTTTTCCGGCTTGAAAACAGCCAGGGGCGGCTCGATTACCAGGGCCAGGTTATGCCCGCCAGGGCGGCGTTGGGGACACCAGAAATCAAAAGTTTCAACTCCAATATCCTGATCCGGTTCCTGGCTGAAGTTTCTCCCGTATTCGGTCTTGCGCTTTTCGAGGCTCACGACTCCGGTCAGCCGCTGCTCGCTACAGTGGATTTTTAGCTTGTCGTTCGGCACAAAACTTACCAGGACATAGCGGCCCTGGTCTATCTTCACGCCGAAATCCACGGTTACCTGCTGGCCCTCGCTCCGGGCTACCGGGAGAGTTTTAGTGGCAAGCAATACGTCCGGAGTATAGTTGTCGGGCCGGTTGCTGGTCCGCAGTTCGATAGTAACTTCGGTATCTTCCGCAGCATCCAGCCAGAAGCTAAAGCGCGGAGCGGGACCGGCCGACAGGGGCAGCAGTTGCCCGATAGCTGTCAAAGGTTTGACCGGCCCATCCGGTTTAAGTTCAGCCAGGTAAAACTGGCTGCTTGTTTCGATAGCCGCCCGCTGTACCAAATCCTGGGCGTCTTCCAGTTTTACACCCGGAATGAACTGGCCGTTCTGGATAAGTTCTCTTTGTAACTCGGCCATCCGTTCAGGCTGGCTGATGTCGGCGGGCAGCAAGTTCTGGCGGGTGCACATCGCGGCAGCCATCCCGACGGCCTGGGCCGAGTTGCTGCAGGTGCCGATTACGCGGGTCGAGCCAAAAGCTACGTGCGAGGCGCTGATGATACGTCCGGCCAGGAATAGATTGGTAATATTGCGGCTGTACATACAGCGATAAGGAATCTGGAAAGTGCCGCGAGAATGCCACTGGTTGCAGCCCGGTTTCTCGCTGAAAATGCCGTCCGCCGGGTGCAGGTCAATTGACCAGCCGCCAAACGAAACCCCGTCATAAAAGGTATGCTGCTCCACCACGTCTTGCTGAGTGAGCATGTAGGGGCCTTCAAAGCGGCGGCTCTCCCGTTTGCCCGGAATATGGCCGACCCATTCCAGGGTTAAGGTTTCAGCGTCAGGAAACTCGCCGGAATTTTTAATATAGTTCCAGACCCCATAGACGACTTTCCAGAGTTCCCATTTAATTTTCTCGGTATCGTGGACCGTATCGAGCCGCCCGCCATATTCAATCCACCACAGGCGGCAGCCCGACTCTTTGCTGTTAAAGCTGCGGTAGCGCGGGATTTTAGTAATATCGTCCAGGGCATAGCTGGGCGGTACGAATTTGACCGGCTTGCCAATGTCTTTGCTGTAGAAGTAAATCGAGTGACCCAGCAGTTCACCGTATTCGTGGCTGGGGGCGAATTTCTCGCCAAACTCCGAACTGGCTTCCGCGCCCATCCGAAAAGCGGCCCCGGACAAAAACCCGACTACGCCATCCCCGGAAGCGTCGCAAAAGAGGGGAGCTTTAGCCTCATACATGGTCGAGTTCTGGCTGCAAAAAGCGCGCACGCCTTCGATTGTATCAGGGCCGCTCTTGGTTACTTCGATAACCGCTGTGTTGAGCAAAAGGGTAATATTCGGTTCGTTGACCACTTTTTCAAGTAATACCGTGTCAAAGATGATAGCGTTGCCTTCTTTGTTCCGGTATATATTCTCGACCAATATTTCATCGAGGACGCCGCCTTCCCTGGCCCAGCGGTTATTGTTGTGCATGTGGGCCGTCGCGCCCAGCAACCATAGCCGGACCTCACTGGAAGCGTTTCCGCCTAACACCGGGCGGTCCTGGATTAAAATTACCTTTGTACCGGCCCGGGCAGCAGTTATGGCGCAGCAAGTCCCGGCTACGCCGCCGCCTACAACAATAAGGTCGGATTTTAAATGTTCGGTAACAAACTCGCGGTTTTCCGCCGCTTCTTCTTTAATCACAGTATTATCCTTCTCTTTTTCTCTTTAAATTTGTCTTCGGCTTTATCTCTAGAATTTTTGCTGGTGTAGGTTTTCAAAACTTATGCGTGGTTCCATTTTAATTCAATTTAATCTTATGATAAGGAACAAAATACAGGCATAAATAGAAGAAAATGCAGATTTCTGGACGCTTTACGCTATATAGAGCCGTTATTGGGCTTGCCGGACCAGCTCTTTCGATATTAATCAAAGAATCATTAATCAAAGAATCGTTCTATTTTGAAGTGTAAGTTGTTCCTTATCGGATAAATTTTTTTTTGATATACTCATTTTATATTCGCCAATAAAATTTAACCTGGTAACAAAATCGGTAATTATCTTAACTGGATTTAAACGCTAACCTGGCTTATACATACAAACCATTACAAACCGTACTCTACGAAACCCCTTTAAGTGAAGTTGTTTCTTTCTAACTAAGGCCAAAAACAACTCGCGCTACCCGGTAGACAGGAGTACTTTCTCGACTGGTTTTCCAATGAAGGAGGATTATATGTCTGAAGAAACCAACAAGAGGCTGAGTCGCCGCAAATTTGTCGTCCTGACCGGGGGTGCGCTGGCTGCCAGCGGGTTACTGGCCGCTTGCGGCGATAGCCCGACAGCAACTGCCCCGGCTCCTACAGCCGGTAGCGCCACGACTGCCGCCGGCGCTGGTACGGCTACCACGGCGGCAGCTTCCTCAGGAGGAGTAATAAAATTGCAGATGTGGGGCGGCGTGCCTGCCGAATCCGGCCCGCAAAAGGTAGCGGATGCCTGGAACGCCGCCAACCCCGGTATCCAGGTCGAATATGTCCGCTTTGTCAATGACGATCCCGGTAACCTCAAGCTCGACACGGCTTTGCTGGCTACCCAGGACATTGACCTGTTTATGAACTATGCCACCCAGAAATTGCAGAAACGCGTCCAGGGCGGCCTGGTGCTGGACCTCGCCACTTTCAAAGACCTGGACATTGAAGCCAAGGTAGGCGACCTGGCGAAACCCTGGAAGATTGACGGCAAATATTATACTTTCCCGACCAATATCGCCCCGGCTTATTACTGGCTGAACAAGAGCGCCCTTGACGAAGCCGGACTGCAGTCGCCCGCCCTGAATTGGACCCTCGACGACTTTAAAAACTACGCCCTGAAGATGAAAAAGGGCAGCCGTTGGGGCTTCGTTCCCTGGGATATCGGGACGCTTTATGCCATGATTGATAACTCCTTCGGCTACGTCTACACCAAGCCGGACGGCACTTCTCGCTATGACGACCCAATCGTGAAGAAAACGCTCCAGACTATTCACGACATGATGTACGTAGATAAGTCAATCATTCCCTGGGGCGAGCAGAGTTCGGCTAAACTGGCCGTGGACGCAACCTTCTTCAAGAACGAGGCAGCCATGCTGGGAGCCGGAGCCTGGATTTTCCGCAGTTCCAACAACCTGAAAGATTACCCGCATGACTTTGTCTCGGTCTTTGCGTCGGTCCCACGGGTATCCAGCGACCAGACAAACTACTGGCAGCCAATTACCCTGGGTGACGCCTTATCGATTTCTTCTAAGTCCAAGCACCCACAGGAAGCCTACAAGTTTATGAAGTGGTACGCCGATGGCGGGATGATCCCGCTTACGGTAGGCGGTCGTATTCCGGCTTCGAAGGATTTTAACCAGGATGACGCGGTCAAAGCGATGCTGGCCGGTAATGACAAGATGTACGACCTGAATTCCGTCAAGTCGGTCATCTTCAATAAGAACCCTCCTCTTACTTCTACCACCGCCCTGGATACCCAGGTTTCCGATATGATTAAGGAAGAAGTCGAGAAATACTTCGTTACGCCGAGCGGTAACGTTGACACTACGATTGGAAACATTGTGCGCCGCCACAATGATTTCATCAAGACCAAGAAGTAGTTTTACCGGCCTCGCCCTTTAGCCAGCTTTGAAAAAGTTGTTGGAAATGGTAGGGCCGGGTAGGGAAGGGGGATTCGCCAGGCGAATTCCCCATTTCCAATTTAGTCTGAAACAGGGCTTTCTTTACCTCCTTGAAATATAAGTTTTAGAACCAGGGTTAATTTTATGAAGATGAGTTGGTCCAAAAGGCAAAAATTAGCCGGGTATCTCTTTATCGCGCCAAACATGATTGGCATTGTAATTTTCTTTCTGATACCGGCCATTATTTCTTTTGTCGTAATGTTTACCGACCTGGATTTTTTAAGCAAAGCCCCGGTCAACTTCGTCTGGTTTGATAATTTTGTCAGGGTCTTTGGCGACGAAACTTTTTACACTGCCCTGAAAAATACCTTTATTTTCCTGCTGGCAGTGCCGGTCTCGATTGCCATAGCCGTTATCCTGGCTATCCTGCTTAATAACAAAATCTACTTCAAACCGGTTCTCCGGGCCATGTACTTCATGCCCTATATCACCAGCAGCGTGGCGATTGCTTTTGTCTGGTCGCTCTTGCTGCAACCGTCTACCGGACCCATCAACGGGTTTTTGCGGTCCATCGGTATCTCAGACCCGCCGCGCTGGCTGGCAAGCACCGAAACCTCGATGTACGGCATAGACATAATTATGGTCTGGTACACCCTCGGTTTTAATATGATTATCTACCTGGCCGCCTTACAGGAAATTCCGACCGACCTTTTAGAAGCCGCCAGGATAGATGGGGCCAGGTCCTGGCAGACCGTCCGCCGAATTATCCTGCCCCTGATTAGCCCGACCACCTTTTTCCTGCTTATCACCGGGCTGATGGGCGCTATCAAAACTTTCGGCCTGATTCAAGCCATTACCCAGGGCGGGCCGGGCGACAGCACGGTAGTCCTTTCCTTGTTCGTCTACCGGACGGCCTTTTCCTACTACGAACTTGGCTATGCGTCGGCTATCGCCTGGGTGCTTTTTATGATCGTGCTTGTTATAACCGCCATCCAGTGGTTCGGCCAGAAAAAATGGGTCTATAGCAATTAGACTTCCGGTTGAGAGTTGAAATTTTTTTGAGGGAATTTGCATGAACCAGATTGCTCCGGGTCCAGCCCAGACCGCCACCGGGCGTGTCACTACCACCTTTTTAAGTTACCAGCAGCGCCGTTTTATCTCGAAACTGGTCCTGACCTTTATATTGACTTTCCTGGCGATAATAATGGTGCTGCCTTTCGTCTGGATGATAAGCACTTCGTTCAAGACCGGCAACGAGGTCTTTAACTACCCGGTAGAATGGCTGCCGGCGCACCCGGTCTTTGATAACCACATCAAGGTGTGGGCGGAAGGCTTTCTAACCTATTACCTGAACTCGCTGAAAATCTCCATAATCTGCATGACCGGGTCAACCTTTTTTGGCGCCCTGGCGGCTTACGGCTTCTCTCGGATTGAATTCAAAGGGCGCGACCAGATATTCTTTTTGTACCTGGCGATGCTGATGATTCCGCCCCAGATTCTTTTTGTCCCGCGTTTTATTATGTTCAACTGGGCCGGGATTTATAACACTCACTGGGCATTGATACTGCCAGGCCAGTTCACTATCTTCGGGGTCTTTTTGCTCAGGCAATTCTTTAAGGGTATTCCACGTGAGATTTCCGAGTCAGCGGCGGTGGATGGGGCCGGACACCTGCGTATATTCTTCCAGATTATTCTGCCCCTGGCGAAACCGGCCCTGGTCACTTTTGCCATCCTTGATTTCACCTGGAACTGGAACGATTACGAAAATGCCCTGGTCTTCCTGGTCAACCGCGACCTGTATACGGTTCCGCTCGGCCTGACCAATTTTATCGGCGAACATAACGTTGATTATAACGGCATGATGGCGGCGGCTGTGGCGGCGATTATCCCAATGGTGATAGTCTTTTTAATCGGTCAGAAGTTTATTATCCAGGGAGTAGCCAATACCGGGGTAAAAGGTTAAGCCGGCTGGATTAGATGAATAGATAATGAGAAGTTACCCGGCAATTATGATGTGAGGCCGCAAAGGGACTACACCGGGCGCTTATAGATGGTAAAATGATACCATCAAAATATCTTTAGCGATAAATGTCATTTTTCAATATATAAAATATAGAGCTATTTACTTATTTTTATTCTAACCGGTTAAATATCTTTGGTTTTCCGGCAGAATGTATCGTTTAACTCCTCCACGAAGAGGTGGCTTGTGTTAGTTAAATCACTTCTTAGACTGATTCCTTCAACCCTGAAGTACAGGTTATTTCTGGCCTTTATTTTATTCATCCTTCTGCCCTTTTCCCTGCTTAGTTTGTTCAACTTCGGCCAGGTTGAAACCCTCATGCAGCAAACCACTATCAAACAAAGCCGGGACCAACTCGACCGCTTAAAGACCTCAATTGAAGATTACATCGGCTCGGCTTTCAAGACCAAAGTATTATTGCAGCAGGATAAGAATCTTACTGCCGCTCTTAAAAACCCTGAGATTTATTCTACCGACCCTGAACTTTATTCTATCGACCTGGAAAGGCACACCTGGGTCGAAAGGCGGCTGTCGGCCATAATAAACAGCTTCTTTCTGTCCAATCCTGAAATCTTCTATACCCTGATGGACCTGCACGGTAATGCCTATGCGACCTTTTTGCCAAGCCTATCGTTGAATTATAACGAGTTAACCGGTGAGAAATGGTTTAAGGATATTATTTCTAAAAACTATTCCGGGGAATGGATTACCGGCTATGGCGAAAACTATATCCGAAAAGATATAACCTCCAGTCCGCAATTGATGTCATTTTATTCCAGCCTGCAAGACTCCAACTATCAGACCTATGCCGTTGTTCGTATTAGCCTGGATTACTATAGCTGGTTCAAATACCAGGCCAAACTAAACCCAACCCAGAGTTCTTTTTACCTGGTGACCAAACAGGGCCAGATTATGACCTCGCCCGATGGCAGCGCGCCCCTGTCACCGGCCATCATCCAGAAGTTAATCAGCCAGGATGAATCAGACGGTTACTTTGTAAGCGCCGATACTAACTCTATTTACAACATCACCTTTATGGACTCGGTCGACTCCTACCTGGTCAACCGGATTCCCACAGAGAGTATTTTCACCGCAATCAACCAGCAGAAGGACCGCTTTTTTATAACGGCGCTGTTACTGGCTTTTATTTTTGCCTTAATTTCCCTGGGGATTTCTACCACTATCACCCGACCCCTGGGCAATCTACAAAAGAAGATGTCCCGGCTTGCTGTGGAAGACATAAAAGTGTTGCTGCCGGAGAAAAATAGCAGCGGAGAAGTGCTGGAACTTGTGCGCAGCTTTAACAAGATGCTTTTGGACCTGAATGTATCAATCGAACAGTCCAAGAAGCTGGAACGGCAAAAGGAGTCGCTGCGGTTCCAGGCGCTTATCGCCCAGATGAACCCCCACTTTCTGCTTAATACCCTGAACAATATAAAGTGGCTGGCTTTGCGAGATGGCGCCCAGGACGTGGCCGATATTTGTATCGCCCTGGGTAAAGTCCTGGAAACCAGCCTGAACCTGGAAGTGAACCTGGTTACTTTGCAGACCGAAATCGAACTGGTTCAGGCCTATATCTCCATCCAGGAATTCCGCTTTGATAAAGAGTTTGATATTACTTACGAGTTTGACAAGCAATTGAACGAAGCCCTGGTGCCAAAGCTCTGCCTGCAACTGCTGGTTGAAAATACCATTTCGCACGGGTTCTCGGTCCTTGATGGTCACGGCCTGATTTTTATCCGGTCTTACCTCAAGGACGATAAAGTAACCTTAGAAGTTCAGGATAACGGAGTAGGCTTCGAGACCGCCCGGCTTATCAACAGCACCCGCTCCCGTAAGGGCATCGGTATATCGAATCTTAAAGAAAGAATGAGCCTGTTGTTTGGCGCGGAAGGTAACTTTGAAGTGATCCGGCTGCCAAAAGGCTCACTGGTAAGGCTAACTTTCCCTCATTTAGGGGCAGATAGCGCAAAGGAAAGAATCACTTTCGATGTGGAAAGTATTGTTAGTCGAGGATGAAGTCTTCGTCAGAGCCTCGGTACGGCAAATTATAGACTGGGAAGAACTTGGCTTTACCATTATCGGCGAAGCCGGGAACGGAGTGGAAGCGCTCGACCTTATTAAGAATAGCCAGCCTGACCTGATTATCTGCGACATTATAATGCCACTCAAAAACGGCGTAGAACTTCTAAAGGAGGCCCGGGAAGCCGGGAGCGAGGCCCGGTTTGTAATGCTTTCGTGCATGAACGATTTCGAATACGTCCAGCAGGCCATGCAATACGGGGCATCCAACTACGTTTTGAAATTATCCATGTCGGTAAATGTCATGAAAGACCTGCTGCAAAAAGTTGACCTGGAATTGCAGCATCACCAGAAACAAAAATTACAGCCGATTTCGCAGGAATTATGGGATACCTATAATCTTATCTGGAAGTCGTTATTCAGCCAGGAAGAGGTAGAGGAACCGGACTTAATTGACCTGCCCACCACGCCTATTCAGGACTTTAAGGACCATTACCTTACGATTTTTTCTATTTTACACGGCGCATCAAACTTTAACCAGATGTCTTTTGAAAATTTACGCCTGGTGGAAGACCCCCGGCGGGCGATTATGCATTTCTTTACCAACTCCGGCCAAACAACGGTCTTTAGCTGGTCCCCGGTTCCCCAGAAGGTTCTGGTCGGCCCGGCGTCCGATTATCCCTACCCTATCGCTTTTATCCGGGTAGAGTCGCCGGACCAATTAGCGAAAGCCTGGCGGGCGGTTATTAAGAAAATAGATAACTTCTGGTACCATTACGATACCGGCCTGGTGCGCAGCAATATCTACGACAAATTTAATAGTTCTTTCCAGATTCCCTGGGATAAGATACACAGCCTTTTACAGGACCTTGACCAGGATAATACGGCTAAATGCCAGGAAATTATTGAAAAAATCTGGGCCACCTTGCAGGATAATTTCCTGACTATGTACCTGGTCAAGGAGACGGCTATTCAACTGGATAGCCTGTTCTGCCATATCAACCAGAGCCACCCCGGCGGCTCGAAAGATTACCGCAACTGCCTGACTCACGAACAGTTGAAAGATTTGCTGGTAGAAAATATTACGGATTACATCAATAAAAAGAACTGGGAACGCCAGCAAATCACCGACCACCCGGAGATAAACAAGGTAATTTCCTATATTTCGCAGACCTATTATAAAGAAGTGACGCTGAGTACCCTGGCAGATTATGTGGGTATGGACGCAAACTACCTCAGCAATTTATTTAAAAAGAAGACCGGCGAGAACATCATCCATTACATTCACCGCATCCGCATTGATCACGCCAAAAATTACTTGATCCATACCGGCTTACCGGTCAACGAAATCGGTGAAAAAGTCGGCTTCATGAACGATAACTACTTTATCAAAATTTTTAAGAGGTTTACAGACCTCACCCCCAGCCACTACCGCCGGGCCAAACGTTAGGGTTATTTTAAGAAAGTATTCTTTTCTGAGGGCCAATTTTGCGGCAAACAAACATGGCATCGTGAAAGAGATCGTGAAACCGGACATATTCAAACCCCGTGGTGGCTACTTTGCCTGTACGGAGTATAGGAGTATAATTGAAGCGCGTTGCTATTAGAGTTGAAGGTATTCGTGTTGTTGAGGTATCAAAGGAATTGTCCCAAATGTTTCACTTCTTCTTAAAACCTCTCCGCCAATTTTGTGATATAACCATTGAAAAGTTGGAAAAAAGCACTTTGTCCCTGCTAAAACTAATTAAGAATGCAAAATTGTACCTGGGCAACTAAAACCAGGAAAATTGCTTTTTAGACTACCGTTAACCACTATAGTATTAATATTACCTCCCTTGCTTTTGTCTGGTCTCGGTAATGGGCAATCCCAATGAACGAACCCGCCAATTGTTTTCAGCGCGAGTGACAAACAAGGGAGGGACTTGGGTCGCTTTATACGAGAACTCCTTTGCCCCTTCGTCAAACTGGGTCACTGTTTCCCGAACTTCTTTGACGCCCGGTACCTTAGTGGGCCATATGCCGCCAAAATCGCCATTCAGTGAGCTTTAGCATTGGCAAGGTCCGTGACAAGTGGCCCACTCAGTAGTCTGTCAACAAAGACTTGTAATGATTAACCTGAAATGTAGGCACAACCTTACCTGTAGAAACTTGCTTGACAGACTACTTAGTAGGCCATAATTTATATAGCCTTGCATTAGTTTACATTTTTTACTTGGTGACAATCCAGCCACAATAAATTAAAACCGAATAGAAACGCCTGACATTTTTGAAACCGGCCTCCTTAAAAAGCTCCCAGATCCGAGCTTCTGGAACCGGGTACATTGCGTCATGCCCTTTTTCCAGATTTTGCAAGGTTTCTTTATTAAGCCCCATAAGTTCACCATGTGAAATCCAGGTTGAACCAAATTCCTTCACAAAATTTCGTCCGCCATAAATGTCCACTAACATAAGAGGAGCATTCGGTTTAAGCCGTGCCGCAATACTGGTTAAAAAGGCAAGTTTTGCTCCATCATCTGGCAAGAATTGCATTACCAGAATAGAGGTAGCCGCATCAAATTGAGTTGTAAGAGGTAAATCCTCTACCAGACCTTGTTGCAAAGTTACCCGCTCTGTTAGCCCATTTTGGGCTATCTTCTGCCGGGCCAACGCCAACATATGGCTATAGATCATCAGAAAATAAATCAGAAAGTTTGACCGGCGACTAAGCAGCCCATTTATCCAAAATAGTCCCTGCCAGAGCCAGAACTTCACCTGGATTGGCAGCTAACTCGGCTAAAGCGGCTTCTACACTCGCTATCAAATCTTGAAAATTCTCAAAATAGCGGTTATGGTTATGGGTCGCTTTACGCTTGATCCTACGCCATAAATGCTTGATAGGATGGTAGTCCGGCGAATAAGCCGGTAGTTGATACACGCTCAAGCGAGAGGCGTGGGCGGTAATGAACTCTTTGGTCGCCCGGGCGGTATGGTAACGCGCTCCATCCTGCACCACCATTATCTTCTGGGTGCTGGGAGTTTGCGCTAACACCCGCCCTAGAAATTCACAGTAGCTGGCCGCATTAAACCGCTCGGTATGGCCGGAGTAAAAGAGTTGTCCTGTGAAATAGTCCAGCATACCAAAGACCTTGTAAGCTTTAAAGAGGTAAAGCGGCTACCGACGAGATAGGCTTGCTGCCACTGCCCCTTTTCAAAGGGACGAGTGTTCACGATAGTTGGTCGCCTTACTGGGGCTACACCCAGTGCCAGCACGCTTTTGGCAACGCCCACCTGCTGCGAGAACTGACCTTTGTGGCCGAGCAGTTGCACCAGGACTGGGCCAGCCAATGCATAAAAATGCTGTTGGAGGGCAAAGGGCGGGTCGAAAGCGAGCAGGCATCAGGCCGCCCTGGCCTGGATGCAGCCACTTTAGCCAGGTGGCATGCGCGCTACACTAATTTAATTGGGCTCGGTTTAGCGGCTAATCCCCCTCCCAGTGGCGGGTGGCCTAAAAACAAACGAGGCCGACCCAGGAAAACCAAAGCCCGAAATCTACTCGAACGTTTGCAAGACCACGAGCGAGAGGTGTTAACCTTCGGCTATGATTTTAAGGCGCCGTTTGACAACAACCAGGCTGAACGGGATTTGCGGATGATCAAGGTTCAGCAAAAAGTGTCAGGTAGTTTTCGCACCGGGGGGGCGAAGTGGTTTTGTCGCATCCGCAGTTACATTTCGACTTTACGTAAACAAGGGCAAAGCGCTTTTAATGCTTTGAAACAAGCTTTTTTAGGCCAACCTTTGCTACCAATTTTACCCCCTGTGGAGTTACTTTCTCACAATAAATTTTCAGGTTGCTCCTTCCTGCACCATTTCCTGCTTTTATTTTCGGGTTATAATGCGACAAAAGTAGCATACAAATTTGTTTCTAATTTGTAGAATCTCAGGTAGAAGCGCCGGACCGGATTAAATCCACCTTGCAAAGATTACAGGAGCGGTTATAAATTATATGCTGAAAATAAGTACCGGAACAGGGATGAAACAAACGGAAATAGACCCGGAAAATAAGAATAGTTCCAAATCTAAAAATAATTTCGCTCCTTTAATACCGGACGACCACGGAGCGTATGTTATGCTTTTATTTCCGCTCGTGGTCGGAGCGGTAGTGGGTTCGATAGCAGACCCCACCCCCAAAAGTCCAATTCTGGCTTTTATATTTTTAACCCTGGCCTTACTGGCGGCCTTTTTCGCCCACGAGCCACTTGAAATAATCACCAAACCTAACATAAATGCCAGGGCTAAACGCCGCGCCGCATTATGGCTGGCTATCTACGGGATAATTCTCCTGGTTTGTGGGAGCGCCTTAATCCTAACCTGGCAATTATGGGGAATACTCTGGTTGGCCTTACCCGCTGTGATACCGCCGGCCATCGAGCTTATCTCTCGAAGGTGGCGCAAACAACGCAGCCTGGGCGTGCGCCTGGCGGGTATTGGAGCCTTAGTATTAAGCGCGCCGGCCGGTTATTATGTCGCTACCGGCAAACTGGACCGCCTGGCGTTGGGGCTTTGGGTAATAAACTTTATTTATTACGGCAGCACCTTATTTTATGTCCGCATCTGGTTTGAGGCTAAAAGACTGAGTAAGATTACTAAATACGGCCAGACGTTAATCCCGGCCTGGCTCCTTCAGAGTACTATTTTATATCACAGCGCCGGGTTACTATTATTCCTGGGCCTGGCGAGTTGGCGTATTTTACCCTGGACCCCCTTGCTGGCTTTCGCCCCCCTGGCGGCAAAACTTGGAATGGCTATCCGCCGCCCACCCCTCTATATTCCAATCAAGCAAGTCGGTTTGTTTGAACTCTCCCAGAGCCTGGCCTTTACGTTCTTGCTGATATTTAGCATGCGCTAAATACCGGTTTCCAGGTCTGGTTTATTATAGGTTAGCCAATGAAGTTAATTTTAGCTTATCTTTAATCAGGATATAGCCTCTCCTGGCTTCAATTATTCCGCTGGATTCCATTGACCGGAGTGAGCGCCCGACCATTTCCCTGACGGTGCCGGCCATGGCCGCCATCTGTTGTTGCGTTATCTGCGCTGTTACCTCGTTGCTGAGGTCTTTTCCCGGGAAGGAGTTCTGGAGGGTCTGGTTCAGCAAAATTTTAGCTATCCGGGCCGTCACGTGCTTTAGCGAGATATCGGCGGCCAGGGTCGTCATCTGGCGTAAGCGGGCCGCGTAGGTACGCGCCAGGTGCCGTGACACTCCCGGCTCAGTTTCAAATAACTCCTGGAAAAGCGCCGACGGAATAACCCAAACCGTACTCGGCTCGAGAGCCTGGGCGGACGCCGGGTTAACACCGCCATCCAGGGCCGGAACATCATTAAAGGTTGTACCAGGCTCGACCAGTTGTAGATTTTGCTCCTTGCCGCGGCTACCCGATTTGAAAACCCGGACCTGACCTTCTACCAGAAAATAAAGCCCCTGGGACGGCTCACCTTCTAAATATAAAAGTTGTTTTTCTTCAAAAACAGTCTCAATTACACCCGCCTGTAAGGTGTGCAGGGCCTTACCATCAGGCTCTAATTCTGAAAAATAAGGGATTTTTTGTAGTAAATCAAAGTCTGGCATAAATTTTAGAGCTTTCTCATAACTTTTAGCAGGGTTTTCCCGGTTAAACCCCCGAATAAAAATAAATATTACTTAAGGCTAAAACTGTTTCCCAAAAGGCTAGTATAAGGTATTTCCTGTAAAACAGCATGAATACTAACAATGGCTAAATCATTCTTATGCAAAAGAGGGCTTAAAAAGGCTAACTTAAAAGGTTGAATTAGCCGGTTTGACCAACCGGGCAGGCTGCCTGATCCATGGGAGCGTAAAAACTTTTAACCGGCTAATGAAAAGGGAAAGCTTATTTACCCTTGAATCCAGGGAATGGAAACAAAGAGATTGGTCCGCGCCAGGGTCAGCTTGCGGGGCAAGAATTATGCTATTATATCGTATAACGACATAATATTTTTCTATCAAAAATAAGCTTATGAAAGAGGCTTTTAGCTGCTAAAATAAGAGGCAGGAGTAAAATAAAGTATCGAATATATTTTTGAAGAGCCCGACCGGCTAGAATATCTGATACCTAAAGAATTAAACTGATACCGGCGTAATTTGAAAGGGTTAATTTAGGACACTATGGAGCAGAAACTTAAAAAAACCGAATATGAAGTATTGGCCTCTTTTCGCTACAGCCTGCGGCAATTTTTGCACTTCAGCGGGGAGGAAGCAGCAGAGGCAGGTCTAACCCCCCAGCAATACCAGGCAATGGTAGTTATCAAAGGCTTCCCCGGCCGGGACCGGGTTACCATCGGTGAACTGGCAGAGTGGTTACTTATTCGGCATCACAGTGCGGTAGGGCTGGTAAACCGGCTGGTTGCCCAGGGTCTGGTAGAAAGAGTCGGGGCAGAAGAAGACCGCCGCGTGGTTTATATTTCCTTAACGGCCCAGGGAGAAGAGTTGTTAAACCAGCTTGTAGCCCGGCACCGGGAAGAACTACGCCGCATTGGTAACTCCCTGGCTCAATCTCTCCAGGAACTTATCAACCCGGCTATTGTTGCGGTTCAAGCTGAGGATACAAAAGAAACTGCTTGAAGTTTAAAAATTAAAGCCATTGTTGGAGAAGCTGGCGGTAATTTTTAAGAAGGTCAAACGCCATCGGTTCGGGAATACCGAGCCATTCACCTGAAATAAAACCGGTGTAACCACCGTCTTGCAGCAGTTTGAACAAGGCCGGGTAATCAACCCGGGGAGCCGGTTGGCCGATGGTTAACACCCGCTTCTGGGGTAACAACTGGTTAAGGTGGAGATGGCGCAGATAGGGCTTTAGCAGATTGTAACTCTCAGATAAACTTTCACCGCTTCTGGTGGTATGATAAACATCCCATAAAGCCCCTACAGCCGGTATATTCACTTTCTCAAGGACTGCACTCACTTTGCTGGCCGAATTTAACCCGGCGGTTGTCTCCAGGACAACCGTTACTCCATAAGCCGCGGCCTGCTCCCCGGCAAGCCTTAAATCCCGGGTCAGGCTCTCCAGTTCGGCTTCGTCATTAAAAGATATAGCCGAAATTCTGATAATAGGTGCGCCTATTTCCGCCGCTAACCGGCTTAAAGCGCTGCTGCGGGCAATTGTTTCAAGGCGGCTTTGGTCAGAAGTAGTGGGAGAAAAAATGATAGAGGTTGCCAGGCAGCTTGCCGCCAGGTTCAAGTGGGCTAATTTTTCCTTATAATTTTCTATCAAAGCAGTTGGAACGCCTTCTTCAATTCCGTGGTTTTGCCTGGCTCCCACACGCAATTCAATTCCCTGGTAATTTAATTTGCTGGCAGCCTCTACCAACCGGCCAAAATCCCAACCTGGCGCTATACAACTCATAAAACTAAATCTTAACATGGCCCTTTTTATTCCCTGATACGAGTAACCCTGATTACCTGCTTATCTTTTTCAACATTAGTTTGCCACTCGTATTGGCCGGGGTAGTCCTTTTCTAGAGCCTGCCGCACCAGCGGCTCGTTTTCCGGGGTAGCTCCTGTAATTTCAAGCCGCTGGCCGGACAGAAGCTGACCAAACATCAGGGCTACTCGCAATCCCGTTTCATGGGGCGGCAGGTGGCGTAACTCGACAAATATAACCGGGCCAGCGTTGGAGGGTAAAAGCTTTAGCGGCTTGTAAACGAAAATATGCCATTCACCAGGGCTGGCTTGCCGGGAAAACCATTCCAGTTGCATTTTTTGCCAGATATCATAAAGAGGCTGCGGCTCCCAGTGGTGCTTGAGGCCAACCACGCCGCCTGGGGGCATGTTTTTAATAGCTACTACAATCGGAGGCAGCGGGTCACCTAACATTTCATCTAAAGGTAAAAGATCAATCCAGTGCAGGTTCGGACTTTCAGCCAGTTTCATCCATTCCGGGGGTGTGGCAGGGGACTGAGGCAAAGAAGAAGTGGCAATTGAATTGAAAGATGAGGTCATTTCCGGCAGGGTGGGCGGCGCTTCTCCCGCCAGCTTTTGCAAATTCCCCAGCATCTCGGGCAGAGGAACCCCGGCTATGGCCGCCACCCTTTCCAGGCTAATCCGCGGTGACATATATTTTCGCATAAAGGGGTTATGTAGCCGCTTGAAATCGTGGGGATTTAGCGAAACGATGTATTCGAGGGCTTCCGGGATAGCGTCAAGCGCTTCCTTAAGTCGCGTTTGGCCGGTTAATTTGCGCTGCAAGCCGTCCTCCCTATTTATGATCCAGCACAAAGGTGCAGTTTAATTTGCCGTTCCGTTCGCAGTTTTCCTGCAAAGGTAAACCTGTAAAATCTTTGAGCAAAGTTTCAGCCAGTTTACAGACCTGGGGGTGGTTTGGTACAACTGCCGCCAGAGGACAACTAAAGCCCCGAATAATATAACTTTCTTCGGTTTCTTCCAGTTCCGCCAGCCCCCCCATTTCATTAAGCAGCTTTGCTCCCGCTTCCAGCCGGGTCGGAACATCCCCGGTATTACTTTTCTTATATTCTTCGCCTAACCGGACCGCTGCCGCTCTCAATAAATTTTCCTGCTGCTCCGGCGACATCTCTTCAGATAAAACATCTAATATTGCCCCTAGAACTGCCGTATAAGGTTTAGGAAACAAACTTTCGGCATCCGGTGAGAGGTCATAGGTAAAGGCGGGTTTGCCGCTGCCCCGCCTGGCCCCGCGCTGCTCGACCAGCCCATCGCGTTCCAGGGAAGAAAGATGCGCCCGCACGGCGTTATCGGTCAAGCCAAGGGTCTGGGCTAATTCCTCAACAGTGCGAGTAGCCCTTCTTAACAAAATAATAATTTGCCCGCGGGTGCTGGCAAAAAATTTGGTGTCCCACCGGCTGGCGCTCATTCTTTTATGCTCCTTTACTTCTATTCCCTTAAACTATAGCAGAAATAAGAGATTTGTCAAGAAAGTCAAATAAATTATTGACTTTATATGCTTTGTTTGCTAGACTAAATTATCGGACCTTTTCGTACCGCAGGCAGCGGCCAAACTAACTTCTCTTTGAAGTAAGAAACAGCTTTATAGAGAAGTTGAAAAACTTCAGCCAAGCAATAACAGGGCGGTCTATCAAAACCTTTCCAGGAAGGCGTGGTTTATTATCTCCTGAAGGGCTGCGAGCGGGGCGCGCTGCTCTGGAACGTGTGGGGGCAGGTTGACGCCGCCCGCGACCTGATAGCTCAGCCCGGACCCTTCCAGGCCGCTAACCTCCAAGGCCGGATAACCTCGGATTAGAGGCAAAGTAAACTTGATAAAAAGGCTACTGCCGGGGGACCGGCTAGAAAGAGAGCTATTTAACCCATGAAGACCGAACTTTTTGGAGACAACCTGAGCCACGGAGTCTCAAATGAAGTTTCAACTTTGCTGTTAGAGCGGCCCGGGCCAGCCCCTCGTCAAATTACGGAAAGCGGTAGCGGGCACACCCCGGGAGAAGTTGCCGCCAACCGGCGAGTAGAGGAATTGGTGCGCCAGTTACTTGTTGAACTGGGAGAAGACCCAAACCGGGAAGGCTTGCAGTTGACTTCCAACCGGGTCCGCAAGAGCCTGGCTTTTCTGACGGGAGGTTATTCCACACAGCCCCAGGAAGTGCTGGGGACGGCTATCTTCGAAGAAAACTATGACGAAATGGTCCTCGTGCGGGATATTGAAATGTATAGCATGTGCGAGCATCACATGCTGCCTTTCTACGGGAAGTGCCATATTGCCTATATTCCGGATGGAAAAATAGTGGGCCTGTCCAAGTTGCCTCGGATTGTAGATGTTTACAGCCGCCGTTTACAGGTGCAGGAACGGCTCACCACCCAGATAGCCCAGGCTCTTCGTGAGTTGCTTAACCCAAAAGGAGTGGCGGTAGTAACCGAAGCCTATCACCTATGCATGATGATGCGCGGCGTACACAAGCAGAATTCCACCACTGTAGCAAGCTGCATGCTGGGAGCTTTCAAAGAGGATAATAAAACCCGGGCGGAGTTCTTGAATCTTGTTCAAGGCAGACCCTAAATTCAGGTTAACCTTGAATTCGAGCGTCAACTCTATAACCCGGGTTTGAGCTAATCCGTGAAGGCTTGCGGTTGGTTTAATCAAATTATGGCCGAAAGGAGATGAATAATATGTCCAATCCGTTACAAAAATTACAGGAATGCGGTCAGAGCGTCTGGTACGATAACGTGGACCGGGAGTTGTTGCAGAGCGGCCGCTTTCAAGAATTGATAAATGATTACGCCGTAACAGGCTGCACCACCAACCCTACTATCTTTATGAAAGCTATTAAAGCCGGGAATGCCTACGATGAGCAGATAAAACAATTATTTGAAGCCGGTAAGAGCCTGGAAGAAACTTACAATGCGATTATGGTGAGCGATATTAAAACTACTGCCGACCTTCTCAGGCCTGTGTTTAATCGTACAAATGGGCAGGACGGCTTTGTCAGTATCGAGGTTTCGCCGTTGCTTGCCGCTGATACCGCCCAATCCATTAAGGTGGCCCGCCACTTTTCCACCCTTTTTAACCGCCCTAATGTAATGGTTAAAATACCGGCTACTCCAGAAGGTATTCCCGCTATCGAAGAGTGTTTAAGCGAAGGGATAAACATCAACATTACTATGATTTTTGCCCTTGAGGTTTACGAGCAGGTAGCCAACTCCTACCTCTCCGGCCTGGAAAGACTTGCGGCCAGCCGGAAGAAACCTCTTGGTGAAGTTGCCAGCGTTGCCAGTTTCTTTGTAAGCCGGGTGGATACCCTTGTTGACAAGCTGCTGGAGGAAAAGATAAGCCAGGAAAGCCGCCCTGAAGAGAAAAAGAGCCTCGAAATTTTGCGCGGCAAGGCCGCTATCGCGAATAGCCGGTTGGTATATGAGCGTTTTGAGCAAATCTTCAGTTCACCGCGCTTTAAAATTTTAGAGAAACAGGGGGCACGGGTACAGCGGGTGCTGTGGGCCAGTACCAGCACCAAGAACCCCGGGTACCGGGATGTCCTTTATGCGGAGCAACTGATTGGGCCTCACACTATTGATACTATGCCCCAGCAGACGATTGAGGCTTTCGCCGACCATGGTCAGGTAGCTTTAACGGTTAACCAGGGTTATGAAGAGGCTCGCCAGGTTTTCGAGCAATTAGGGGCAGCGGGGATAAATATGAAGCAGGTAACAATGCAGCTTTTACAGGATGGCATCAGTGGTTTTGCCGATTCCTTCCAACAAATGATTGAAGAAGTGGCAAAGAAAGGCAAAAAGGAGACCGGTTTTTGAAAACCGGCCTCCCCACCTTGCCCTCTCTAATAGTTATCCTTCAATGTATCTAGGCGGTAATCACAGTCGGGAAACCTTCACTTTCGACTTCCCCACTCGGCATAAATCGCTTCTGGAAGAAAAATCCTCCGACAACTACTGCCAGGATACCGGCTAACTGGTCGTTGGTATTCGGTACATCCAGGCCCATATACGAGGCTACTTTCATCAGGTCGAACAGGTAAGGCGCGACCATAAGGTAAAGGCCGGCCGCGATTATCCCAACATTTGCAATCATTTGAATGCGGTAGACCAGTTTGCTGTTCGTTACCAGCAGGGTTGCCAGCCCGAGAGCAATCAGCGCTACCCCTACCGTTGTATCACTCGTGAAAACTGCTCCCAGGTCCGCCGGAACCCTCTTTTTGGTGGCCGCATTCAGCACCGTGATAGCATTATAGTTCAGCACGAACGGGGCTAAAATCATCCAGGCGCCGCCGACTATTCCAAATACCCCCAGAATTATTTGGGTAAGGCTTAAACCGCTTCTTTTCGTGTACTCTTTCATTGCATTGCTCTTTCTGTCCGGTTCTCTTCTTATCTTAAACTTGGTTCTAAATCTTTTTAATAATCCGGTTTCTTACCGGGAGCCTTCTGGTTTCTAGTTTGTTCTAGAAGACTCCCGGTTCAGGTCCGGTCGGGTTTAATGAGCGACCGGTACTTTGCGATTTGATGGGGTGTTAGTGCCGGTCCCGGTATTGCTATCCACACCCTTGTCCCGGTTTAACAGGTAACCTTTATTCCAGGGAGTGCCGATAGCCGGGAGAACGAAGCGGTCCAGACCCCACCACCCGGAGTTCTTCCAGGCCAGGATGATGAAGATGGTCAGAC
>CADDZM010000053.1 GCA_902812345.1 Chloroflexota bacterium
GAGTTAACTCCTTTTAAATGTTGGTTGTAAAGAAAAATTTATGTTGTGAATTGCCTTTGTGAAACTCCGGAAGCGCCCGGCTAAACAAAAGCCAGCCCAATCCTAAATGGTTGGTTTCAGCAGGCGTTTTATACTTGATTTAGTAGTATAAGGTAATCAACCGGCAGCGTGTTATCGCAGGTGGCCCTTTGCCGCTATTGATGCAAAAAGAAAAGTAGCTGGGACTACATTGTACCGACCAGTTGCGACATTACTAAATCTAATTGAGAATGGGCTTCCGGTCTACTATATATCATTTTGCGTGCCACTGAATAGTTTAGGTTGCTGAACTTGTTTCCAAATTCACTAATAGTAGTACGTACGAAAGTCGTAAAAGGTTGCACCGATTAATAATTTTCTCATTCTTTTTTGGTAGAAAAATCATAAGCAATTATTAATCTATTTCGGCTAAAGAGTCCTATACCTTATTATTAGCAATTTTAAAAGATTTTAATATAGGAAATAGGTCTTAGAAAGCCATAGGAGTAACTAACTCCAGCAAACTCTCATAGGTAGAACGGTCTAACTTTCCCGCTCCCATCTGCAAGGTGTTAGCCGCGCCTGCCGCCACCCCTCGCCTGGCCGCTTCCTGTAACGCCTGGCCTTCCAATAACCCGCTAACCAGCCCGGCTAACATCGAGTCGCCGCTGCCGGTTGGATATATCGCCGCTACCTTTGGAGAGAACCAGCCGAATCTTTCGCTCTTGTCAGTCAGCCCGGTTGCCCCTTGCTTCCCCAACGTAATAACCACCTGGCGCACTCCCCGCTTCTGGAGTTCGCGGGCTGCTTCTAAGGCCTCACCTGGCGCTTCGAGTTCTCGCCCTACCAGGCTACCCGCCTCAAACTGATTTATCTTTAAGAGGTCTGGAGTTAACTCTAAAACGCCTTCCAGTTGCGGCCCAAAAGTATCCAGCAGCACCTTTTTCCCGGCAGCTTTCGCTTTCCGGACTAAATCCGCCAGCCCATGGGCCGGGATACCAGGCGGAAAACTGCCGCAAACCACCAGGTAATCCGATTCCGCAAAGTGGCTGGCAGCGGTTTCAATCAACCTCTCCCAGTCCTGGGGCCGCAAGACCGGCCCCTTCTCGTATATCTCGGTCAGGCGATTCCGGTTGGTCGGGTCAATAATACTCAGGCAGGTTCGCACCTCGCTCTCGATAGGCTGGACATCCCAGTGTAAGCCCTCTTGTCCGGCCAGGTCCAACAAATACTGACCCTGGTGCCCGCCCAATGGCGCGACTACAAATGCCGGGTTGCCTAAAGTCTGCAAGGCCCGGGCAAAGTTAAAACCTTTCCCACCGGCCAGCGTCATTATTTCGGTCGGGCGGTAAATCTGGCCCAGCGCAAAACCGGGTATTTTTACAGTCTTATCCAGCGAGGGATTTGGCGCGACCACCACGACCATCTTTAATCGGCTCCTTTTTATTCCTCATCCCAAACCAGGCCCGGCTGGTTCAATTCGAAAATTTACCTTTTTGTCCGGCTGTTGAAAATAGCAGCCGCCCCTAAAACCGGGCCGCCATTCTTTAATTCGGAAACTCGCACCGGCATCCCTTCCAGCACCGGCCCGAATAACGGGGATTGCTTCAACTGGTATTCCATCCCGGCCCGGATAGCCTTAACCAGTTCGTCGCGGCCCTGCACCAGGCCGCCTCCCAGCACAACCGCCTGGGTGTCGTAAAGCGCCGCCAGTATAAAGACAGCCTGGGCCAGGTTCCGGCCTGCCAAAGTTACTATATCAAAGGCCACCCGGTCGCCCTTGGAAGCCGCCTCAAAGACCGTTTCAGCCGTGATTTCTTGCGCCGTGCCAACCAGTTCAATAAGAAGCGACCCTTTCCCGGCCTGGACGGCTTCCTGGGCCTGGGCTGCTATCGCCGGGCCGGAAGCCCAGGCTTCCAGGCAATCCTTCCCGCCGCACCGGCAGGCTCTATCTCCCGCTCCCATGCTAATATGGCCAATTTCCCCGGCTACCCCGTGAGTTCCCCGGTAAAGGTTTCCTTTTATAATGGCGCGAGCGGCCACACCGGTCCCCAGGCTCAGGTAAACCATGCTTTCAAAACCCCGCCCTGCCCCATACAGGCTTTCACCCAGCGCGCCTGCGCCGACATCGTTCTCGATATAGCAGGTTACCTCTAGCCTTTCTTCAAGCAGCGCCTGGACCGGGACATTGTGCCAGCCCAGGTTGGCCGACTCCATGCCAACGCCCGCCACAGGGTCCACCACTCCCGGTATACCGAGCCCTATCCCTTTTATCTGGGAAGAGTTCAACCCGGCCGCCTCCAGGGAAGCCCGCACCGCTTGCTCGATAGAATCTAAAATTGTAGTCGCATTGCGCGCATCGGTTGGGATTTTCACCTGGCCGGTTATCCGGCCCACCGCGTCCACCACCCCGGCGGCGATTTTGGTGCCGCCCACATCCACGCCGACAACCGGCAACTCACTTTTTTCTGTTTTCATTTCACCTATAGCTTAAAAATAACCGGCAACCGGCCTGGAGAATTTTACTGCTTCATTAAAGCAAAAGCCCTGGACATTGACAAATTATATCCCCGGTTTTAGCCTTTATTTTTAATCGCACTTTTGATTTTAATCGCCTATTCAGGAACTATAATGCTATGAGGTTTGGCAGGGCGATATTACAGCCCGAAAATACACACGCTTAAAATAGGAAACCGTTTTAAAGAATTTCTATCCAGTATAAATTTTGCGAAGAAGGAGATAAAATGCGTTCACTTGGTCTACTGATTTTGAGGGTTTTCCTGGGCGGAATAATGATGGCGCACGGCTCCCAGAAAGTTTTTGGGGCTTTTGAGGGACCGGGCATGGAAGGTTTTACCGAAACAACCAGGAAACTTAATCTTGAACCGGCTGAAATTCTGGGGCCAGTAGGCGCTTACAGCGAATTGTTGGGCGGCCTCTCTATCCTGCTCGGCCTGTTTACGCCTGCCGGGGCGCTCGCCATTATCAATACTATGAGTGTGGCAATCTGGAAAGTACACGCCAAAAACGGCTTCTGGAACAACAAACGCGGCTACGAATTCAATGCCCTTATTGCCGCTTCCGCTGCCGCTCTGATACTGACCGGGCCTGGCAAAGTCTCGGTTGACGGTTTAATTTTTGGCAGCGGTGAAGACAAGTAATTGAGAATCAAATTAAGGGCTCAGGCGACCCGCCGGTTTTCCTCCAGAAATTGAATTTCACTGTCGTCAACACTAATTTCACGGCCGTCGAAATACTCAACCAGAATTAAACCGGCCCGTTTGCTCGAATGCAAGCGGCCCTGGTAGGGCGCGTCAAAATGGCCGGAAGTAGGCGAAACATCCTGGTAATCCCGGCCAACCGCCACGGTAATATGGCGCAACCCGGCCCGGCAGTGGTTGGTCGGGTCAAAAGCCACCGCTTCCAGTTTGCCGCTTTCAACCGGCGAAGGCAGCAAAACCTCTACCCAGGCGTGCGACCCACCTTCACCTAACAAATGGCCCGACACATACCGGGCCGCCATCCCGGCCAGACGGCAGACCGCCAGCATAATATGTGAATAGTCCTGGCACAAACCCTGACCCTGTTTAAGGGCTTGCGAGGCGGTAGTCGCTACGCTTGTAACCCCCGAATTATACTTCATGGTCTCATAAACCCAGGTGTTGATGATTTCAGCCAGCCGCCAGGGATCGTTTTCCCGGGCAGTTAGCATTATCGCCGCTGCTTCAAGCCCCTGGTCCGGCAGGGTAAGCCGGGACGGTTCCCGGTAAACCCCGGCATCGGCGGGGTCGAGGAGCGGTCGTGTTTCGGGAATACTTTGCCGCTCCACGCTACACCAGATTTCAAAATTGACGGACTTTGCCACGTTCGGCAAATCCAGGTAATAGACCAGGTTGCCAAGGGGGTCTTTTTCCGAACGAGTCTCAACTTCCAGGCTGGAAACCCGCAACTTATGGTCTACCAGGGTCTGATTGCCGTGCCGGGTGGGCGGCACTACTATCATACGCTGGTGTAAATTCTTAACCGGGCCGGGATATTCGTAGTTAAAGCGCTGGTACATCCAGTAATGAGTGCGCCGGACCTGGTTCCACTCAATCCCGCTATGGTCAACAAAAGGGACCGAATTGGGTACCGCCTGTAAAAGCTGGTAAAGAGATAAGGTCATGATAAAACTCCCTTAACCGGCGCAACACCCGGCCCGGTCCTTTCTTCAATAACCTCGTCGGCCCAGACCCGGATATTCACGAGTTGGGCGTCCCCGTAAGAAGTCGCCAGGGCTACGTCAACCGCATCTCGGCCCTGTCCAATCAAAATCCGGCCGGTGCGCGGGATATTATGGCGAGCGTCAAAAGTATGCCATTCACCGCCCACAAAGGCTTCAAAATAAGCGTGGAAGTCCATGGGCGTCGGGTCTGGCTCAACCCCGATATCCGGCAAATAACCGCAGACATAACGGGCCGGGATACTTAACGCCCGGCAGAACATGACGCCCAGGTGCGCAAAATCGCGGCAAACGCCCTGCCCGGCCTTATAAGCGTCAAAGCCGGTCGTGCTGGAATTGCTGCCTTTGGCATACCGGATATTGGTGTGCAGCCAGTCGCATACCGCCTGGACACGGGGCCAACCCGGCGTAGTCTGCCCGAACAAGTTCCAGGCATCATTAATAACAAGGTCGGAAGGGCAGTGGCGGCTGGGCAATAAAAACTGCAAAGCCTCGTCAGGAACATTCTGGATCAGCACCCCCGGCAAATCCATCAGCACCGGGTCGGGGTCGGGCAAGACTTCGGCCAGGGCATCATAATGGATGCGGAGTTCCCCGCTTGGAGCCGTAAGGCGCCACTGGTGGTTGCCGAAACTGTCCACGAAATCGTGCAGGGGCACGGCTGGGGTCAGGCGAGTAGTTTCCTTTATAAGCTTGTGGTGATATTGTGGGCGAGGCCGGATTAGCAAAACCAGGGGTGTATCGTGGGCCGTCTGATACACCATTTCGCAACCAATTTTTACCTGCATCGGTGTTGATCTCCTGAAAGAAGCTAAATAATAAATACCGCTTCAACCCGGTGCGTCGTTGCCCGTTATAGAAGGTTATCCGAAAACCAGAGCCTGTTGAAAGACAATACCGGCCAGGATTGGTGAATGCGAAGCCATTCACAATTCTACAACCGGTAAATAAATTTGTATTAGAGTAGCATAAGCTTTCGGTAACTGCAAACATCAAACCTGACTTCGCAGTTGCCCGGCTATTTTTTCTCCCCCCCGCTTGCTTTTAGCGCGGCCTGTAACTCTTTTGGGGTGAAGCCAACCATTTTCTTCTGGTCTTCATCCCATAACCGGTAAAAAATGCTTCTCAGGCCGACTAAAAGGGTAACCGCTTTGGTATCCCGGAAAATAGAACTGGCGTCATGACATTTCTTCAGGTTGTAGTTAGGTATTCGCGGGTTGAGATGGTGAATGTGGTGGTAACCGATATTTCCGGTAAACCAGCGCAAGATGCCCGGTAACTTGTAAAAAGAACTGCCTTTAAGGGCCGCTTCTACATAATTCCATTCCAGGGCTTCTTCCCAGTAGGTCTCTTCAAACTGGTGCTGGATATAGAATAACCAGACCCCCACTGTAGAAGAAATACCCAGGACCGGCAGCATGATTAAGAGCAGAGGTCCAATTCCAATCGTAAAGGCAAACCCGGCAATTAAGGCCGCCAGGCCAAAATTTGTCCAGATTACACTGCTTCTGGCCCGTTTGCCCGCCTGTACATCCGCAAACCGGTGCATTACTAAAAAAATAAGCAGCGGCATCAAAATTAAAAATAAAAGTAACCACCGGTACAAGCGGTAGATTAACTTTTGCATCCCTGTAAGTTGGACATATTCTTTAACGGTCAGGGTCAGTACATCACCGTTTGTCTTCATATATTTCGGGATGGTTAAAGGTATTATTTCGCCTTCAAGGCGTTTGGTCAGATTCCCGGTGGTGGCGTGGTGCAGGGAATGGAAATAACGCCAGTGGAAATAAGGCGTGAAGCAAAAAACGCCGCAAATCGAGCCCACAATTTCATTGGCTTTAGCCGACTTGAAAAAGGACAGGTGGCAGCAATCGTGGAAAATTATAAACAACCGGAGTTGGAACCCGGCGGCAAGGGGTGCTAAAGCCAGGGTTAGCCAGTATGAAAAATCCAGGCTGATATACATTAAAAACAATATCAAAACTAAAGGGAGGACCGTGTTAATAAGTTGATTGACACTACGCCAGGTTGTGGCGTGCCGATAGGGGGCAACATGCTGTTGCCATTTTTGATCTTTACTGATAAATCTACCGCTCTCTTTACTACGCCTATTATGATTAAAGCCAAAAACACCGTTGTTACAACTTAATCTTTTATTTCACCAGGCTATTTTCTGATTCTATGGGCGGGTTGCGTACAATGCGGGGTCGGGCCGGGTAAACGGTAATGCTACGACCGTGAAATAAAATACCATCAAGCATCGAAATAGCTTTATTTGCTTCTTGTTGGCTGCTCATTACTACAAAGCCGTAATCCTGCATTACACCGGTAGTCTTATCGGTCATTATCTCGGTCGACTCAACGGTGCCAGCCTGGGAAAACAAAAGATTCAAATCCGCTTCAGTCGCTTTAGCAGTCAGACCACTCACAAATAACTTTTTCGCCATTTTGAATCTTCTCTTTTCTCATTAAAGGTTTCCCTACAAAAAAGCAAATCCGGCATACCAGAGGGAACCTGATCTTTAAGGATTTTGGTGTTTCGCAAAATGATAAATTCGAACCGGGTGAGCAAGTATCCAAATTTGTGAAGGAAATTACGCCTCTCCAACCTTGAACCCTATTAAAAGACATTATTTTGCACTTCTATCATACCTTAAAATAATATATTTGTCTGTTCGTTACCACACATACTTACCGGTAAAGAGTTAAGGTATAATTTTTATTCGATTAAAAAGTAGTTGGTATCCCTATTATCTTTATTATCTTTTGGCCCGGCCCTGGTTTAAGAGACCTGCTGGATGGAATTTCTGTATGTGTGGTAGCGAACAGACCGGCGGCAGTTTTTAAATTAGAATATATTGAGAAACCAGGCGCAATAATATTTAGAGGATACTATGAATTTAATCGGTATCGGGAATCAGGTGATTAACCTGGACCAGGTTACTCATATAAAATTAGAAGAAGAAAGCGTAACTTTTTTCTTTGCAAACCAGATGCCTGTCAGCGCTTTTGGTGGTTCAGAACAATCGGACAAAGTAGACCAGTTGAAGTTTTTAGGAGTTGACGCGGAATCTATTAAAAAGTTTCTTCATAACGACAAAAATGTGCTATTTTTAAACCGGGTCTTTTCCCATACCCCCTCCTATCCAAAGCCTCCGGTTGAAAAATGGGAGATGGATAACGACTTTCCCTCTAAAAAAGAGTGATTGTTACCCGAAACACCTGGGAAATTTTCTAATTCCTCTTTAAATTAGCCAGAATTACTCTTTTGCCTGTTAACCTTCGTTTTTCTAAAACTATTTGAATTCAAGGGGGGCCGGCATTGGCGAATTAAATAAAATTTAGACACTTACTAAAAATACTCGAATGAGCATTTTAAATTTTTCTTTTACGGCTAACTATTTTCCCGTAAAAGAAATTCTGAAAGGATACTATTACCTTGACTAAAAAGTTATATGTTGGCGGTTTATCTTATGACACCTCTGATAATACCCTCGAAAATCTTTTTACCCAGTACGGCGCGGTTGAATCTGCCCGTGTTATCACCGACCGGGATAGTGGGCGCAGCAAAGGGTTTGGCTTCGTTGAAATGAGCAACGATTCCGAAGCTTCAAGCGCTATAAACTCGCTAAACGGCACAAATTTCGAAGGCCGGACCATTACCGTTAATGAAGCGCGGCCCCAGGTTGACCGTAACCAGCGTGGCAGCCGTGGCGGCTACAACCGCTACTAGGACGGAGATTTTAACTTGATGAGCAGTAGTGAAAAACAACCGCTCGATAATACTCATTTGCTAAAGGAGGTTGTGAATCAATTAAAAGATGCACAACCCCTGGTAAACCGTCTGAAAGCAAAGGGAGTAACTATTCAGCTAACTCCAAAAGAGATCGAAGTTTTATTAAACTTTGAGAAAATGGTTTTAACTAATTACACTGATAGCCAGTGGAGTTTTTTGCGGGTTGCCTCCGGAATTCAACTTAGCGGTATTGCGGTTCTATCAACCTGTTTGACCCGCTACCAGGCCAATCTTTTGCGCCAGGCCGAAGCCGAATAACATCTTAAAGCTGGAACTGTGCAAGGTAAAATACAGCCCGGCCTTTTGATTACCACCTGAAACCGGGTTTCTACAATTTTAGACAACAAAAAAAGGCCTAGGGCCTTTTTTTGTATCTTTTTTAATTCTTCAGAACAGAGGCCAATTTTTACCTGGTTTTATTTGCCGGAGTCCTGGTTATACGATCTAATTCAACCTTAAACAGGTTGCGCAACCCGTACGTCAGGGCTTCCTCTTTTGCCGCGAAGTCAGCGCTAAAATAACTTTCCTCGTTACCTCGCCACATGGTTAAGTCTTTATCATTAAGGGTTGGTAGTTCTATAAAAATATGGTCAGGTTCATCATTTTTATTGCCAACCTGGCTCTCCATAAGCACCAGGTAGCGCCCATCAGGCATTAATTCAAGCACGTAATTTGTCTTTTGCCGCTTGCCCCGGGTGCTTGAAATTACTCCCGCCTTGAAATCTTTGCCACCCAGGAAAGCTTCAAGGGCTTTTTCTAAACCGCTTTGATTAACACTCATAATTCTATAACCACCGGTTACCTTTCAACTCAAAACAAGGAAAAGCCTGGGCTACTTTTGCAAAATTTAGGAGCCGTAAAAATTCATTGTATTTAATGACCTTCAGACTCCAACCCCATTACTTTAGAAATCAGAACGCGGTTTCTGACCAATAGCTTTTAACCGCTCAACATATTCTACCTTGAGGGCGGCCAGACTGTTCTCAAGCTCTCGACTCTGGTTATTGGCAGCCTGAATATCGCTTTGCCCGGAACTGTCAGGTGAATTTGTAGAAGAATAATAAGTATTGTTGAGTTTTTTCACCTCAGTCTTGTACCATTTATCAATGCTACCCCTCTTGAACGAAAATAAGCCCATCGTTTTACCTTACTTTCATAACTATTGTGCAGTGTAAAAATGTGGAGAGTTAAGGCTTTTAATGCTGTTAAATCTTCACCTTAAAATTACAACAAAAGGCTCAAGTTGTCTGTCCGCTACCACACATATAATAGAATGTAATAGATTTTATTTTTACCAGATTTTTACCTTTGTACATATGGGTTTTAACCTTATCCTTTAAAATAAGTAGAGAGAAAGTTAATATGGGTAAATATTTTATGGTTTTATGGATACGAACAAGACAGAGATATAAAAAAGGGGTAAACTCACCAGAATAGTTTGATAAAGTTATAAAACTTAAAAAGGAACCTTGGATGACCAGAGAAATTTTAAGCAAAAACATCAAAACTAAAGAAAGCAAAGATGTTGTAATGGGCCGGGAAAGCCTCAATTTAGGTTTTCTCGAATTTCTCAGTGAAGGGGTAATGGTAATTGACTCAGCCAAACAAATTGTCGGGGTGAATACCGCCTTTGAACGTTTGCTGGGATGGACCGAAGCAGAATTGGTCGGGCAGCCTTGCCAGCATTTCTTAAATTGTGATGAACCCGATTCAGGTAACAGCTATTGCAACAACCTTTGCCCTGTCCGCATCCTTAGAGACCTTCCACCTAAAGGACATACTGCCATCTACCAGGACCTGGTTGTCTTCCATAAAAAAGGGTATCAACTTATTGTAAATGCCAGCCTGACCCCCCTTGAGTTAGCTTCAAGTGAAAATAATGCCAGGGCGGGTGGGCAAGAGTCACTCCAAAAAAGCGGCCCTGACAAGGATTCCACCGCTTCCGCCAGGCTAGCCGGGGACTCTTATTACATTATGTTCGTGAGAGATGTTACGGAAGTAAAAAGACACGAGCGCATTCAATCTGAATTTATCTCGGCGGCTTCCCACCAGTTGCGCACTCCTCTGACAAGTATTAAAACGTCTATCGGGCTGCTTCTAGCAAATGTGGGCCAGGATTTTAACCCGGCCTTGCAAAAACTGCTGCAGAATGTTCAATCCAGTTCTCAGCGCATGGAACGGATGGTCAATGATTTAATCGAACTGGCGGGCTTACAGAACGGCCAGGTTAAAATGCAACCTAAGGTTATCTTAGCCCAGGAACTGGTCTACCAGGCAATAAAACTTAATGACAACCGGCTTAAAGATAAAAATCAGGTGGTAAAGCCGGTCCTGCCGTCCGAGCCACTTTATGTAAAAGCCGACTTTTTCCGGATGAGCCAGGTGCTTGGACATCTCCTTTCCAACGCCAGCAAATTTAGCCAGCCGGGCCAGAATATCGAATTAAAAATAGCCGCCCGGCCCACAACCGGTAACGAAATCTCTGAGACGGGTGAAGAAGTAGTTTTCAGCGTCAGGGATGAAGGTATCGGAATCGCCCCCGAAGAACAGGCTCTCGTATATGAAAAATTTTATCAAAGCCAGGTTGTCGAAAATACGGCTGAACAGGGGGCCGGGCTTGGTTTGCCCCTGGCAAAAGTCTTAATTGAACTCAACGGGGGGCGGCTCTGGTTTGAGAGCGAACCGGGCAAAGGAACCACTTTTTACTTTTCTCTACAGATGGTACAATTTGAACCTGAGAACCACCGGGACTAATTGCGTTAAAGAGGCAAGAGCGAAAATTTCCCGGCCAATAGCAATACCTTTTGAGGTAGAGTGGGTAAGGAGTAAAGGTAAGTGAGGAAGGAAAATACACCATGAAAATCCTGGTGATAGACGACGACAAGAACATCGTTGAGGCCATCCAAATCGGGTTTCAGTTACAATGGCAGGAAGTGGAAGTAGTTTCAGCCGGGGATGGCGACCAGGGCTTAAAGATGTTTTACGAGGAGAACCCTGATTTAATTTTACTTGATATTATGATGCCGTATAAAGATGGGTACAGCGTCCTCAAAGAAATCCGCCGCACCAACGATGTGCCAATCATTATGCTCAGCGCGCGTGGCGAAGAACTTGATAAGGTCAAAGGGCTGGAACTCGGCGCCGACGATTACCTGACCAAGCCTTTCTCTCACCTGGAGCTATTCGCCCGCATTAAAGCAGTCCTTCGCCGGTTAATGATGCCTTCCCCGGCTAATATGGCGCCTTCATTTGTCAGCGGCGAGGTGACTATAAACTTTGACAACCGGGAAGTAATGAAAAACGGTCAGGCTGTAAAAATGACCCCGACCGAATATAACCTGCTGTTCCTTTTGGCCCGAAATGCCGGGCACGTCCTTACATTTGAAAATCTGCTTGATAAAGTCTGGGGGCCGGAGTACCGTGACCAACTGGACTATTTAAAAACTTATGTCAGCCGCTTGCGTAAAAAACTGGAAGACAGCCCGGACCACCCTCACCTCATTTTGACTGAACGCGGGTTGGGCTACCGGCTGGTAAAATCAGCTCAAACCGCGTCAACTTAGACTTAACTGGCAGGTAAAAGGACCAGCGAAACCCGGGCATTACTTGCCAGTATTTACCCTGTTTTTATTTTTTGTAATAAAATCAAAAATAACTCCCAATACCTGCAAAACTTTAATGTATTGGCCTGACAATGATCTCAGGGCAGGTTGGGAGACTCTAAGGGCAACTGGACAAAAAAAGTGCTTCCCTGGCCGGGTTCGCTTTCCACCCAGATTTTTCCGCCGTGCAGTTCAACAAGGTTACGGGTGATAGGCAACCCCATCCCGCTACCGGAAATTTTAGTTCCCTGCTCGTGGACCGGCCTCCGGTAGAAACGATTAAAAATCATTCCTTGTTCTTCAAAGGGGATACCGGGGCCGTCGTCGCTTATTTTTATATTTACCCGGCCCTCTTTTCCCTGCTCTAAAGATATTTCAACTTTCCCGCCCTCAGGAGAGTATTTATTGGCATTTACCAGCAAATTTACCAGAATCTGCTCCATCCTGCGCTGGTCGGCCAAAAGCCGGTACTTTTGCTCGGAGGGAATAAAAATAAGTTTTTGGGATTTTTCCTCGAAAAGTGGGGTGAGGGTAGAGACAACCGAGGCGATTATCTCACCCACTTCCAGGTGAGCTAGCTTTAACTGGACATTTCCATGCTCCAGACGATTCAGGTCCAACAAATCTTCCAACAAATTATCCAGCCGTTGCGAGTTGCGGCTAATATTCCCAACAAGTTGCAAAAGAAGCGGCGGGAAATTCTCCGGTAAGCTGGCCGATAATAGACCGATGCTCATTTTAATTGCGGTTAAAGGAGCCCGCAGGTCGTGAGCCGTCATGGATAAAAACTCTTCCTTTTGCTCAAAAAGCTGGGCTTTTTCCAGGGCCAGGGTTGCGTTTGCCGCAAAAGCTTCCAACAGGGCAATTTCAGAAATGGTGAAGTTACGTGAAGTATTTGAATAAGCCTCAATCACCCCGTTAATTTTACCGTACTGTTTAATTGGCACCACCAGCGCCGAATGCGGCAACTGGCCGGACCCCAGGTAAGGCACAAAAAGTTCGGCAAGCTGGCTGAGGTCAGGGACGGCAATCGGCGCACCCTTTAACAGGACCTGCCCGGCAATCGAGCCATTTATAGGAAGAAAAACATCCTCCGGGTTGTTATTTCTTAATCCAATGCCGGTTTGGAGGGGAAACCGGTCGGCTTTTTCATCTAAAAGGAAAACTGCCGCCGACGGTAAATCAAGAAGACGGCAGGTGGCTTTCGAGATTTGCTGGAAAAGCTCAAGGGGTTGAGTGAATTGATTGAGCGAGCCGGTAAGTTCAGCTAAAGTCTGGGCCTGTAACTGGGCCTGCCTGGTTTCATTGTACAGGCGAGCATTTACAATCGCAATGGCGGCCTGGCGAGCGAAAAGGTTAAGCCACCATTCATCTTCGTCATCAAACTCGGGTTTTCCAATTTTATCCGTGAGATAAAGGTCGCCTACTATATTACCCTGGATAGAAACCGGTACCCCGAGCAAGCTGGTCATCATGGGATGGTTGGGCGGAAAACCGTGGCGGCGGGGGTCTTTAGATATGTCGTGAACCCTTAAAGGCCGCCCTTCCTTGATAAGAATGCCCAGCATCCCGTGGCCCCTGGGCAGGTCTCCAATCGCTTCTCGCTCTTCTTTAGAAAGCCCGCTGGTTATGAAAGAGGTAATTACGCCCTGCTCGTTTACAATTCCCAGAGCGGCATATTTAGAGTTAGCCACCAACCGGGCGCTATCAGCAATTGACTGTAAAACCTTGTTGAGTTCAAGTTCTTTAGTTATGGCAACAAAGGCGTTCGCCGTAATCTGTAACTGGGCGATTAAACTTTCCGGTTGCATTTCTGGTCCTGAAGAAGTAATTGTCATAAATTTTGTTGTCCAGGTAAAATGCTTAATGAATTTCGTCCGATTATTTTTAAGAGTTTAAAAATTTAGAAGGCGGCAAATTCAAAACGGCTTTTTCGTTCCAGGGTAATTAAAATATTTCGCAAATTCTAGCATCACCCCTCCTAAAAAGCAACAGGATTGAACAAGTTTTGAATGTACGGTTAGCCTGATGAGGGGATAAATGGAGGGGATATTTGAAACGGCTGTAGGCGGTTTATGCCCCGGTTAGTTAGAAAAGCTATAAAAAGAAAACCGGTTATTAACACAATTTTTCCGGGTGCCCTGATTTCGATTGAACGGCCTGCCGATACCGGTATCCTTTCAGCAGGAGACCTTACCGTGGCCGATGGCGTTGTCTCCTTCACCGGTCGCCTGGATAGGGCAGGTGAATATTTTGCCATGCAGGGTATAAAATTTCGGGGCATGAAACGCCTGATGGGTTTGCATAGTTATGCCATATCCGAAGCCTGGTGGCTGGTTCGATAGGAGTTGGTAAAACCCTGCTTGGAATTCATTTCTTGCTGGAGGGAGTTCGAGCCGGGGAAAAAGGGCTTTACCTGGAATTTTTTGTGGGTAACGCTGCCCTTTATCGTAAAGCCCGCGATTTTGGGATGGACCTGAAAACCGCCCATGAAGCCGGGATGGTTGAGCTTTTAACAATGCCATCTTTTGAACTAGAACCGGACCAGGTAATGCAGCAGGTACGCCGGGTTTTTGAGGGCCAGGGTATCACCCGGTTAATGGTAGATGGCTTTATTGAACTGGAACTGGCCTGCCACAGCACCAACCGCAGCCATAATTCCGCGGGTGCTTTTGAACTTTATCTTAAACAGCAAAACGTAACGGTTGTATATACCCACTCCATTAGCAAGATAGTAGGTAATGGGTTATATAAATAATACCCTTTTTGCAGGCATGGCCGAAAACTTGCTACTAATGCGGCAGGGGGAGTTTTAAAACCGCCTGAACCGGGTAATTTCCGTCCTTAAAATGAGAGATTGCTATTACGACCGGACCATCAGAGAATAGACGGTGGCTTATGGAAAAGGTATCGAAGTGTTGGAAACAAGTCAAAGTATACCCGGGCTGTTAGGTGGACTTGCCCAAAAGCTGGACAATGGGGCTGAAAAAACTTTTCACCCGATAACATTCAATAAAACCTTTTGAAATAAAACCTTTTGAAATAAAACCTTTTGAAATAAAACCTTTTGAAATAAAACCTTTTGAAATAAAACCTTTTGAATTTTAGGAATTAACTTGTAGATTTTGAGGCGAAACGGAGTAGTATACAGTGTGATTAGAAACGCCCGTGTAGAATATCGGTAAAGGGAGAGGGAGGGGACACCGCCCGGGGTTTTTAGTCCGTGCAATTTTAAGAAAGGCTCTGCCGGTAGGAAAATAATCTTGCCTGTAGAAAAAATGAATACACAAATATTGGTGGTAGAAGATGAACTTTCCCTGGCCGAATTACTGGAATACTTTTTATTGGATTTAGGCTATGAAGTTTTGATTGCGAGTAACGGCCAAAGAGCTTTGGAAGTTCTGGAAAACCAATCTGTTGGGTTGATCATAAGCGATGTTATGATGCCGGTGTTAGACGGTTATCAATTTGTTAAAGAATTACGCACTACCCCCAAATTAGCCGGTATCCCGGTTCTTTTAATCAGCGCCGCCCCTATTAACAGTTCAAAATTAAAGCCCCACGAAGCTCAAGCATATCTTAACAAGCCTTATGAGCTGGATAAAATGGAAGAGGTTGTCGAGCATCTAGCCGGTTTACCCCGCTAAGGTATAACGGTATTGTTCGCCCGGTCGTCCTCTTTGTCGTACTTTCGCGCGCCTTTCCCTGTTTCCTAACAATTATAGCGATCTTCTTCTGAAAAAGTATAAAGTTTATAATACCAGGTACGGTTGGGTACTTGTCATTCCGGGGGAGGCTGTACAATCGAGGCCTTTTTGTGAAAGAAGACCCGACCGAGGAATCGCCGGTCCAGTGGACAATCCTTCTAATCAAAGACTTTGCCAGACTCAACGTGCAGCAGGTCCATTTCTTAACAGCGAGACCTATTTCATGTATTCGTTAAGTGCTGACGGCCAACAGCACGGAGTTTCGCATCGAGTGGGAAAAGGTTTGTTCAAATTGCCGCCTCGGAATGACAAGGGGGTCGCTCTTTTTGGTTTTGATTGACCTGCTGTAGAGCAAAATCTTTTTGGGAAATATACGTTTTAACTATAAGATACTTTCCGCCCGTACCAGGTATTAACACTCAGCCCACCTCAATATAAATTTCTATAAGGCTTCAAAAAGGCTTCAAAAAGCGGTCCCACCCGCACAAATCAAGGCATTCAAACTTTTCTTTATGCGCGTCAGAGCACAGACGACCCATCTTTTCAAATATACAATAATACAATCAAAAAGAAGTAGCCGGCCAGGGCGTAAAGTTAAAATGACCTTATCGGAAAAAGAAAAATTATGGTTGTCCAAAAAAAAACTAAAGTGTGTATTCTGGTGGTCGAAGATATTGAAGAAACCCGGGATGGCATCGAAATGCTGCTGGAAAGGGATGGTTATCATGTTGAACCGGCCCGGTCGCTCGCAGCGGCTTTTCCAATAGCCGTCAGGCAACCGCCCGACATAATATATATAAGCTTACCCGGGCCAAATGATGAGATAGTGGAAGCCGCCAACCGCTTCCGGCAAGCGGCGGGGTTACAACAGGAAAAAGTACCTATCGTAATTATTTGTGTGGAAGGAGTTGCTTTAGGTGAAGAAGTTGCTATCGGCGGCAATATTTATCTGACTTGTCTGGACAATTTCAACCAGTTAAGAAAGTTATTCAAACAGCTTTTAACCTGATTCCACTCGCCCGCCGCCAAACTTCTTTTGACAAGGAGCAATAATTTTAGCTGAAGCCAAGTAAACGCTCGTATTCGGTTTTAACCACCTGGTAACATTCGCAAACAGTCTTTTCCAGGCCGGGCCTGTCGAGAATGGTGATTTGCCCGCGAACGTAAGAAATAAGACCGGCATCTTGCAACCGGCCCGCCGCCACGGTCACACTTTCGCGGCGTCCTCCCAGCATCTTGGCAATAAGTTCCTGGGTCATATCCAGCTTGTTTGTTTTTACACGGTCGTGGCTTAAAAGAAGCCAGCGGCAAAAACGTTGTTCAACGCCATGCAGGCGATTGCAAATAGCCGTCTGGGAAATCTGGGTTATAAGCGCCTGAGTATACCTCAGTAAAATAAGCTGGAACTCCCCGCCTCGCCTGAATTCTTCCTGGATTAAATTTGCTTTAAGCCGGATAGCCTGGCCGCTAATCTGGACTATGGCCTGATTGGGAGTAGTATCACCCCCCAAAAACAGCGCAATACCGATAACCCCTTCGTTTCCGGTCAGCCCGACTTCGCTGGTCATGCCATCTTCTAAAGTTTGCAGTAGAGAAATCATCGAAGTTGTCGGGAAATAAAGATAATCAATTTGCTCCCCTGACTCGTAAAGAACCTGGCCTAAATTTAAGGTTACTTCTTCAAAATAAGGCGCTAACCGTTGATACTCCCCTGCAGGTAGGGCGGCCAGCAGGTGGTTAGAAGGTGAATTTTTAGGGTGGGTTGTATTAGCCATAAAAGTTAATCCCTTTGCGATAAGAGCATAAGTAACAATAGCAAGGACTGGCGCTTACTGTAATTTCTAAAGCTAATTTGGTTACAAGGAATTAACAACCTGTTCCTCTACTGGGTGCTCGCAAAATCATTCTTAGTTTAGCATATTTGGAGGCATTGGAATAATTAAATTGTAAAAAGCCCTTTTCGGTCGAATAAGCTTTAGCCCGATTTATTTCTTTTTTCCTGGCACAAGAATTGGTTTTAATTCCCATAAGCCGGTTATATGTACGGTATCGAACAGACAGAATTAGCAGTTTGACTTATGCTGGTAGCAAATGATTTATATATTTAACTGCAAAGAAAGTAAAAGAAAGTAATGGATTGGAAACCGAAGAAGCAATCAAACTGTTAAAAGCCTGTAAGCCCCTGGCCGTCAAATTATGCGCTATACCCCCCAGTTTAACCCCGGTTAACATTGGCCTGACCCAGAATGACCTGTCAGTTATGGTGGGGTATTCGCAGGTGCAAACCGACCCAATAACTGCCGGGCCTGGCCTGTTAAATAAGCTGTTCAAATTAGCTGACCTCAACCAGGTAGAAGTTTACAAATTGGACCAGGTCCGCCAACTCATTTATAACCGCCGGTTTGGAAGCAAGCGGGCTAATACCCGGTTCAAGAGCGGTAGCGAGGGCGAAAAGCAAAACGATAACCTGTAAAACCCGGGGTCTTGCTTGTAGGAATAGGATTTTAAAACTGGAAAGTCTTAAAGAACCAAAATGGCAGAGTTAAAAGGGGATAGCCAGAACCCGTTATTTCCGGGGAAAACTTACCCTAACAGTGAATATTTCCACGTAATCTTACCAGGATTAAAAGGAGGGGGCCGGAATTTAACCGGTTTAAGAGAATATATAGGTTTGAGAGGCTGGGTAACCGCCTCTTTATCTACCAGGGTTGGTCTAAAACGGGGTTTTTGCAATCTGAAGGCCCACTATAGAAACCTGGCTCTCCAATTAATAGCCCAATCCCGGGGCCGGACCATCCGCATCTATGCCCACTCGCTGGGTGGCATTGAAGTCCTTTATCTGATGAAAGAACTGGCCTGGCATAAAGATTTACCCGGGAATACCCTGGAAGTTATTTTTATTTCGCCACCCGGTATCGGGCAAAAGGGGTTTTCAGGTCTGTTCAGGATTTTCAAAAGACTCAGCAATGTAATTAAATATTTAGGATTTTATGACCAGGATTATCTGCTGCCTTTCCCTGCTCTTGAAGGTAATACCGTGGACCCTCAGCGAAAGTTATTTCTGGACGAATGGCTCCCCAGACTCGTTACCGACTCGGTAAAAAGAGAGCGGTTTAAGCAAGCCCTGGAAAATATAGACCGTAAAATCCTTTTGTCCCAAAGTTCAAAAAAACTTACCGAACAGAAAAAGTTATACCTGCAAGAGCGGCACAAGCTTCTAAAGGGATTAGTCGAAAAGATAATCAACGGAAAACATATTACCGAGGAAAAGCATCAACAATATTTGCAAAAACACCAGGAACTGGCCTTGAACATTGCGCCGAATTTCTCCTACCTGGTTACAAGTTTCATTTTTCTGCTAAAGGTTTTTTCAAACCTGTTCCTGGGTATTGATCGAAAACTCTTTTCCACCTACGATTTTTGTTGCGAACACGCTGTTAATACAAAAGTGGCGGTGGTTATTCTGGGGCATGATGAACTGGTCCTTTCCGAGGATTATGCCAGCTTCATTAAATTAGCTACAAGTCGAAATATGCCCGTCTACAATTTTGTCTTTGAAAACGAGGAGCATTCCTCGGTGGCCCACAAATGGAGCCTGATTGACGCCCTGGAAAGTTTAAACCTCGTTAAACAATCTGCCAGGCTGTGATTCCCCTGGCAACCCCAACTATTTCCTAAAATCTAAATAAAACAGCTATGCCAAAAATTATAGCTAAATAAACCGTTATCGGGCCTTTTTGGCCCTGCAATTGCTCACAATATTTGTGCTATTGTCTGCTTTGCTCCTTTGAAAGCAACCACAATATTTAAGAACCCTGAATCTGACTTAAGCTAACAATAGCGGTTTTTGGAACGGTCTATTGTGTTGATAACCGGAAGGATTAGGATTCACCGACAGAATTAGCTTGCTCATGAAGAAAGTTGAACATCACGTTCACGAAGAAGAAGATAAGGTCTTTCCGCAAGCCCGCCAGATACTTGGCGAGCAAAGGATGCAGACTTTAACTCAGTCGCTTCAGCAGGCTAAAAGCCTGGCCCTCCCGAGTGTCCAGAACAGCGTACCGGCCCAGGAATTAGGGTTAGGCGGAAATACTACTGCTGCATCTTCCGTCCAACCTTCTGTTTAACGAGCTGTCTTATTAGCGACCCCTTAATTTTGCCGGGAATGAAGCCTTTAGCATTTTAAGTCGCTATAACCACGTTTGCCTGAGTTTTAAAGGCTGCTAAGACTTTTATTCCCGGCGCTAAAACTAAAAGACATTTTTTACACTTTCCTATAAGTTAACCCGCCCGGATGTAGGATTCTTTAATTTCTACCCTGGATTTTACAAAACCCTAAGTTTTTTCGCCACCCCAAAAGTAAATATTGTTTTGGTGAAAAATATAAAAAAGACCGGCTAAGCTAAAGTTATAGCTAAAATACAATGATATATTTACTTTGCTGGTTGTTAAATTGCTTTGATATTCACAGTAGGCACTCGATTTAGCTTTAGCAGGTTGGGAAGTTCTCGCTTTAGCTGACTACTACCTGAAAATTCTAATGGGTGGTAAGATTGCCAGATTATAACGGACTTTCTAAATATTTGGCAAGGAAGGGAAAAGTAAACATGAGTATGCAAGATTCGCAATATACTTCAGGCACTGAGAATACAAATTATTCCGGTTCTTCTAACACAATCGGAAGCAGTAGATCCTCTGAAATATACGATACTGGTGTTAAGGCTCAGCAAAAAACGGGCGAATTAATTGACCAGGCCCAGGAAAAGGTTGGAGAGGTAGCCGATAAAGTTAAGGAACAGGCTTCTTCCCAGGCAACCACCCAGAAAGACCGGGCGGCTGAAGGGCTGGGAAGTGTAGCGGACGCTATCCGCCAGACCGGAGACCAGTTGCGCCAGAATGATAAGGTCGCGCCAGTGGCCCAGTATACTGACCAACTGGCCATGGGTATAGAATCGGTCTCCAATTTCATAAAAAACCGGAGTGTTTCCGATATTGTCAGAGAAGTTGAAAATTTCGCCCGGCGCGAACCGGCTTTATTCCTGGGAGGCGCGCTTACCCTCGGTTTATTGGGAGGCAGGTTCTTGCGCAGTTCCGGCAGTTCTTACTCAAACTCAAATCAATACCAGAGTAACACTGCTCTTGCCCGCCCAATGGACACCTCCAGCTATCAAAATTACGGCAGCCGAAGCACCGGATACTCGACCAGTCTTACCTCGGATGTCGTGCCGGGTTACAGCGCCTACGATTTAACCGGCAGGGGCAGTACCGAAGACGCCAATGATATTTATTCCGACTCTACTACCGGGAATTATTCAGGGACCAGTGGCGCCGGGTCAAGCGGCTACAATACCGGCAGCGGTAGTGGTTTAAGCGGTTTAAGCGGCACAGGTAGCACGGGTGCTACCGGCTCGGGCAGTTACAGTGCTACCGGCGCTGATTCAGGTTATAACAGCAGTAGTACCGGTTATGATACTACTTCTGGCACCTCCTATGGCTCATCAAAATCGAATAGAGGCAGGAGCAGCGGTACAGGAAGTGGGGGCTCCTTAGGAGGGGTATAAGTATGACGCAAAGCAATCCAGACCGCTCCCTGGGTGATTTATTTTCAGATCTTTCCAGGGAAATTACAAAACTAGTTCGCCAGGAAATAACGCTGGCTCGTACCGAACTTGGTCAAACAGCTTCAAAAGTTGGCCAGGATATCGGCTTTCTCGCGGTTGGAGGATTGGTAATTTATGCTGGGCTGCTAGTTATCCTGGCTGCTATAGTTATCATCCTTGCAACTATTGGTTTGCCCTGGTGGCTCTCCGCCCTGATTGTCGGCATTATTGTGGCTGGCATTGGTTACTTTCTCCTCAGGCGGGGTCTTGATGCCCTGAAAAAGGAAAACTTTGCTCCGCAAAAGACGATAGATACTATTAAGGAGGATGTGGAATGGGCGAAAGAGCAAACGAGATAAGGGATAATATGGGCTCCTCATTTAAGCAGGATCCCAATACATCCTACCTCGATGATAATGTTAACAACTATTCCTCCGGTGTTTTACCGGAGGATGATACGACCGTAAGTGACAGTGACGCTAGCGCAGATGACACAGTTGACGTTCAGACCGAGGCGATTCGGGAGGATATTGAGCAGACCCGAGAGGAAATGGCCCGTACGGTTGACGAAATCCAGGCCAGGCTTACCCCCCAGAATATCGTCGAACAGGTCAAAGAGAGCGCTAAAGAAACGGCTAACGAAGCGATAGAAAATGTAAAGCAGACTGTCCACGATGCGACAGTTGGGAAGGTTGAGAATATGGTAAGCAATGTAAGTGATACAGCCAAAGAAACCGGTTCAGGCTTGATGGGTCTGATTAAAGACAACCCGGTCCCGGCAGCTCTGGCCGGAATCGGCCTGGGCTGGTTATTTATGAAGCGCCAGAATGAAGGATCCCAGAATAAAGGTGGGTTTGGCTCGGCCACTGGCTATGGCACGTCTTACCCTTATTCTTACGGCTCGACACAGCAGCCAAGGGCTGTTGCTTACCAGCCGTCTCTAAACTATAGCTCCACTCAATCCAACAACCAGGGCGGCAGCGGGTTGGTTGATAAAATCCGCCAGAACCCGATACCGGCAGCCGTGGCCGGGGCCAGCATAGGTTACCTACTTATGAAGAGCCCGAGCCAAAGCAGTAGCAGCAGTACCGGCTATACCGGCTACAATTACGGCTCTCAGAACTCCCAATCTGGATTGAGCCAGGTTAAGGATAAGGTTGGCGATATGGCAGGCCAGACCGGACAAAAAGTTGGCGATATTGCCAGCGGGGCCGGAGATGTAGCCGGTAATGTTGTCAGCAGTGTTGGTGATGTGGCCGGTAACGTTGTCGGCAGTGTTGGTGATGTAGCCGGTAACGTTGTTGGCGGCGTTGGTGATGTAGCCGGTAACGTTGTTGGCGGCGTGGGTGATGTGGCCGGTAATGTTGTCGGCGGGGTCCAGCAAGGCGCCCAGAACGCTACCAACCAACTGGAGAGAATGCTCCAGGAAAATCCGCTGGTTGTAGGTGGGGTTGCGGTGGTATTAGGCGCAGTCATAGGTATGTTGCTGCCTGCTACCGAGAAAGAAAACCAGCTTTTGGGTAAAGCCCACGATACTTTGATGGAAAAAGCCGGCGAGGCAGTCCAGCAAACCATGGATAAAGTTGGTGGGGTTGCCGAAGAGGCAACGAACACGATTAAAGAAGAAGCCAAAAACCAGGGTTTAACCCAGTAACCGCCAGGGTCCGGTTAAGGCCGATTCTAAAATTGAACGGAGGGGATTTTGTCCCCTCCGTTTTTTGTTTCATATTTCCGGGGTTGTCCAGGCAATATACAACCGAACTTTTTTGAGCAGCACCCTCCCCGTAAAAGCTGGTTGAAACCGCTACCAGGAGTTAAGCAAGGCCGAAATTTTTGCCTTTATCAAAAACTATCCCGTCCCAGGCGAAACCAGCGGTAGCCGTAGCCTTCTAATTCAACGCTGGAATGGCCTTTTTCAATCGCCTTGTATTCTTTGTCCGATAGTAAATCCAAAACAAAAGTATCCTTAAACTCCTGCCGCTCGATTTCAATTGTAGCCTTTTTATCACTCAGGTTATTAATGGTAAAGGTTACATTGCCCTCCCACTCGCTGCGTTGTAGCAGAACCGCCGGATTCCCGGTATCCAAAAACTCAATTTTACCCAGGCTCAGTTCGACACATTCCCGGCGGGCTGAAGTCATTCGAGCTATCCGGCCTAACAACGATTCGGGGTTACTATGCTGGGAAGCTACATTGACTTTCTCATAGCTATATTGTCCCTCGCTAATTACCGGGCTACAAAGTTTATCCGCAGGGGCCACCGAAAAACCCCCGTTTGGGCTATTGGACCATTGCATCGGTGTCCGGATAGAGTCGCGCTCCTTCCGGGACAAATCATCGCCCATGCCGATTTCTTCACCATAACGAATAACCGGGGTGCCCGGCAAACTAAAAAGCAGGCTATAGGCTAATTCCAGGCGTTGCGGGTCTCCATTGAGCATGGGAGCCAGCCTTCGCCGGATACCCCGGCCATAAATTTGCATCTCCTTTTCCGGACCAAAAGCGTTAAAAACCTCCTGCCGCTCTTCGTGGGAGAGCTTGTCCAGGCTCAACTCATCATGGTTGCGCAGAAAATTAGCCCAATGCGCGCTGGGCGGAGCAACGGGGGTTTCCTCGAATCCCTGGATAATCGGGGCTATCTCCTGGCGAGCCAGGGCCAGCATGAGGCGCTGGTTGAGGGTAAAGTTAAAGAGCATCTGCATCCGGTTGTCTTCCCCAAAAAATTGGGCAAGCTGGTCTGGAGACACGTTGGCCTCGGCCAGCATAATAGCGTCGCCCTCATAGACTGAAAGAAACTGGCGCAATTCCTCCAGATACTGGTATTGATCATCCTGGCTGGGTTTTTCCTGAAGTCCCTTTTTTGCTATTAGAAAGGGAGCAGCATCGACCCGGAAACCCGAAACGCCCAGTTGCAGCCAGAAACCCATCATCTTGCAAACTTCTTCACGTACCTTCGGGTTAGAAAAATTAAGGTCGGGCTGAAATTCGTAAAAGGCGTGGTAATAATATTCACCGGCCTCCTCATCGTAGGTCCAGGTTGATTTCTGATAACCGGGGAAACTTACGCCTTCATCGGCATCAGCGGGTTTTTCTTTGCACCAGACATAATAATTGCGGAAAGGAGATTCTTTATCTTTACGAGCAGACTGGAACCAGTAATGCTGGTCGGAAGTATGGTTTACCACAAGGTCTATAATCACCCGGATACCGCGCTCCCGGGCCAACCGGATAAGCTGCACAAAGTCTCCAAAATTCCCCGCCAGAGGGTTAATGCCGTAATAATCCGCAACATCATAACCATCGTCGCGGCGCGGTGAATTGTAGAAAGGCAGCAGCCAGATGCAGGTTATTCCCAGTTTGTTAAGATAATCCAGCCTTTTTATTAAACCTTCAAAGTCTCCCGTGCCATCTCCATTACTATCTAAAAAATAATCCACGTTCAGACAATAAATAATGGCCTCTTTATACCAGTATTCTCGTAACATTATAATAAGGGGTCGGCCCTGTACCGGGTACCAGGTATCTCGCCCTTTACCTTCCTTTCTTTTTGTTTGGCTCTACGCAATTCTGCTTTTATAGTGAATCAAAAACAA